>JAEUII010000228.1 GCA_016795145.1 Planctomycetaceae bacterium | reverse complement strand
GACGTTTCAGTGACACAAGGCTTTGATCATTCCGGGGTGTTTTCAGTCCGGATGAGGCCCCACACAGAAGACTTTGAACGGAGAGTGCCGCAGATTCTGAGAATCCTGCGAACCCATGATCCCTTCACTGTCTCCTCCCTGCTGAACACGCCTCGAAAGGAATTGAACATGACGATCAGCAACCTCACTTTGGAACGACAGCTCCTGGAAACCGATGCGGGCCAGGCCGTTTATGATGCATTGGTCCAGGCAAACGTGGATCTCCGAACAGTTTCCGTCGAACTGGTGAAGGAGATGCTGCGTGCCGAATATCGCCATCGCGCCATGTTGGGGTGCCCCAGTCAGCGAGGTTGTCTTTCGGTGGTCGGATGAGTCACCAGCCCGGCCTGATTAGGCCGGGCTTTTTTGTTTGTAGAACGATTGTCTCAACCGTTCCTTCGCTCGACCGATAGTATGCCGACCTTCCCGCGACAGCCCGGTCATTCATCCGCTGAAGATGTGTGATCATGCCACACAAGCCATTCGGCACCCTGCTTCTTCATCAGCAGTGTGAACAGCCCTGATGCGTCGCCGACCGATTTGTCGCGAGTCAGATAGAACTTGCCGAAGACTTCCGCGTACTCTTCGTTCAGGACCAGGATTTCGAGATCGCTGAATTTGAGCGTCCCCATTTTCTCCCGAGTTGAGTAGGACTTGAGATAGCGATTCAGCGCGCTCTCCCAGCCTCGCTGTATGTTGCCGCCGCTGGAGAACCGCAGCGTCTCTTCCCGAACGTACCCCTTCATAAAACCTGGGATGTCACCGTTGTTCCAGGCGACTTCCTGATCGTGCAGAGTCTTTCGAATCAACTCCTCCGGCGTCGAGTCATTTTCCGTGAATGCTCCGGAAAACAACAGGCAGGTGGACAATGCAAATACGGGGAGCGCTGCGGATCTCATAACAAGTCGTTTCTTTCTGTAGACCTAACGTGAATCTGCCAGCTCGAGTCTATCCGCTGCGACGCAGCGTCAGCAAATAGCCGTGGGTGTCAACCCACGGTTTAGTGATACGAAAAAACGCGGTGAGCCGTGAAACGGCGACAGAACCTCGCTGTCCATAGTGGCTGATGTTCGTTTAGGCATTGAAAATCGCTACTCGGTATTTCCTGCGTTCACAAGGCTCTCTGCGCCGAACTCCAGATCCACGGGCCACGCGTAGTTGGTATGGGTGCCGCCAACAAGCATGTAGCAGGGATCAGCAAGCGGTAGTTTCGCAAACGCCCCGGCATCACGAGCTTCAATCAGGGTATCCCGGAGCATGTCACCGACGCACGTTTCAAAAGCGTCTTCTCCTGATTCGGGAGAAAGTACCTTTTTCTTCCCATCGTGCAGCGTCACGCTCAGCGGCAGCTCATCGTCGGTTAAACGTTGTACCGCTTCGTTCCAATGAGAGAGTTCAAGACAGCCCTCCGTCTGTTCTTCCCACTGGATGTTCGAGATCGCGTCTTCACGCGTGTCAAAACCAAAGTCAATGTATCCTTCATACTCGATATCGAAGGTCAGCATGATCAGAGTGATCGGCGCGTCGGGACTTCCTGAGGTCGGGCAGGGAGTTTTGCAGTACTTCTTCACACGCTGCAAAATGTGGCGATGAATGGCTCGCTGATCAGTCTTGAGATTGACCGCCTTTGTCTGTGTCTTCGTCAGATCGCGATACGCAGAGGTGAGACTGTCTTCAACCCCCTGTTTGCGATAGTAGTTGTACTTCTGGTGAGCTTCGTATTTCTTTGCATCATCCAGTTTGTCAAAAAACCGCCGGTACTTTTCCAGCGACTTTCCTGTGAGCGAGCTGAAGGCCACTTCAAACGCATGGGGAGGCGGATTGGTCCTTAGAAAGACTCCGGAAGCCTGCGATCTTGCTTTCTTGCACGCCGCCACCAATGCATCCAGCGATTCGGCAGCCCGTTCCTCGTTCTTCGGACTTGCGCCTTCCTGAGCACACCATCGCACGGCGATCTTCGCGACATCCTCTGTTGACAAATCGGCGATCTCGTCACGATAGAGGTCCGGGATCAGGGCGAGTGTGCGTGCTGCAATCACCGGATGCTGTGAGAAGTGCGCATTGACTTCGCGACGAATCTTCCACAAAACAGGACGATCGTCGATGACATTTCGGAACAACGCGACGATCGTCACAATATCGCCAATGGCAACATCGGTTCCTTGCGTGACATCCAGGGCGGCGACGTTCCTGAGGTCCTGCAGGATCACGTCAGACTGATTCTGCGGAGCCACGATGATATCAACGGACATGTGAGGCATCTTTGCTGAAAGGACAATGCACAGTCTTTGCGAAAGGACATGTACCGATGCAGAGGTCGTGCGACAAACCGGATCAATGTAAAAGTGTCATCAGTGGATTGACATCCACCGCTCGCCTTTTTGGACGCACACTCTGCTACTTCGGTTCTGAGGCCTGATCGTTCATACGATACAGGGGCAGAAAGCGGTAGTAAACTTCCAGTGTGAGTGTTGCGAGCGTCGTCGAATAAAGCCGGCCGCCATAGCGTCCCCAGGGATCGTTCGGAGCCCAGCTGCCGGCGAACTCGCCTGTTCGCACCTGTTCCGAAATCAGCACATCGCGAACGATGGAGTTCCAGTCCTGCCAGGCTCGACCGCCATGCTGATACATCGCCAGAGTGCCATAGTACCAGTAGTAATAATTCGTGTCCGACATACGTGGCTGGTTTCGCATCAGATAATTGACAGCTTCGCGGCTGGCGGGCGAATCCGCGGGGGCTCCCATCATCTGCTGACAGAACAACGCTTCTGCTGTCATCGTCGGAGTGATCGGTTCATCAGCACCGCCTGTCCTGGCTCGATAGCCGTACAAGCCACCGGCATTTCCCTGTTTGGCGGAGTTTAGAAAATCATTCATGCGAGTCTTCACGCGATCCGGAATTCGCACGCCGGCAATCTCCGCGCTTTTCAAGGACATCATCTGCCAGCCGAACATGCTGACGTCGCCTTCCTGCAACCCATCTTTCTCCTGAAGGAAGCGATATCTCCAGCCTCCCGTGCGAGGGTTCTGCTGTGAGACGGTGAAAGAAACGGCTTTTGCCAGGGCTGCTCGAAGACGAAGATCATCCACCTGTCGAAGACCATAGACAAACTGCGTGACCATCGTATCCTGCAGAGTCTGATCCGGCAGGGTGAACAGCATCAGTGGCTGTCCAAGGTGGCTTGCCGTCATCCACCGAGACACAAACTCCTGAGCTGTTCCGGGGGCTTTGAGAAGTTCCGGGTCTGCAATGGGGCCAAGGACAGTTTCCTTCTGCATCCCATACGCTTCCGCCAGTGCGTACGTTGCCATGGCATGACAGTACATCCGAGCAAAGTACTCGGCGTTCCCACAGAGTCGACCGTCTTCTTCCTGTTGTTGAATCAGCCAGTCAAGAGCCTGATCCAGCTGAATCGCATAACGACCGTTTTCATGCGTGTAGCCTGCACCCAGAAAACACAGAATTGCAAGTGCTGTGACTCCCGTGTCCGCTTCACGTCCGGCGTTCTGTCGATCCACATTATTTTCGTCGATTGTGACCTGGCCCGATCCGTAGTCCGATGCGTCCCAGTGTCCATCGGCTGCCTGAACGCTGGCGAGCCACCGAAGACTGCGTTCGACCGCGGTTTCTGATTCGCGTGTTCCGCCAAAGCGAGCGGCAGCATCACGTCGAGCATTCAGGTTTCGAAGCTGATAGGCGGCCGGAGGATTTTCACGACGGCGAATCGTTGGCAGCTCGTTCTCCACATTCGTGGCCGCGGAGATCACTGCTTCGCTGAAGGAAGGCGCCATGTCGCCGATGCGGACGTCATCATACGCGTTGCTGAGCGGTGTTGGCGTGCGAGCCATGTCTGGGATTGGGCGAGATTCTCGTTCGGCCGGTGTGGCATCGGCCGCATTCCGAGCAGGGCGGGGAAGACGTGACTGAAACGTCGTTCCGCTTGTTGACTCGGTGTTGCGGTTCTTGCTGTTGGCCGGAGTTCCTTCCAGCATCTCCGGCGACACAATCGGCGCTGCGCGGTGTTCCATTCTGTCGGACGTTTCCGCGTCAGGTGGTAATGGAATAGCCGCTTCACCAGGAGTCGTTGCGGCTGCGATGGAAAGGTCTTTCGGTGTGACTTCAAACTTCAGATCCTGCGCTGTCATCGGCGCGGTTGGATCGGCGGATTTCGTGTTCGTCTTCTGGCCAGGCAGTGGCTTTGAACGAGCCATCTCGGGTGCAAAAACGTCGGCCGTGTTGGATTCGTAGACAGTGTTGAGGTCAGCCGCCGGGTCTTCAGCTCCGGGTTGTCGTCGTCCTTCCTGACCGGTGTCGGAGGGCATCGCCAGTTCCGGCATCTCACTGGGCTCGAACTGAGTCACATCGCGAGCGTCAGTGGAGAGTGCTTCAAGTTCGTTTGGCTGTCGATCAGGAGTCTCCGTTGGCGTGACTTCAGGCGTCGCCAGTTCGAACCGCTCCAGTTCAATCATCGGTGCGTTGGGGCGATCCGCGATTGGGACGTTGCCCGATTCCGGCAAAGGAATGTCCATGTCACTTTCGACAAGGACTTCTGTGGTGACTTCCGGTTCCGGCAGAACGGGCTTCACCTGTTCGGCAGGCAGCCTGGGAAACGGATCGAACACCTCAAGTCCCAGAATGCAGACACCATGAATCAGGATCGATGCCATCAGCGACTTCATCGCCGTGTTGCGATCACCCCAGCGAGTCACCAGCATCGTCATCAGATGCACAAGTGACAGCAGCATCGTCACGACCAGCATCAGCGCGATGATGTCATCGCCCGCCAGCGTTTCGCCTCGGTTCAGCTTTTCGATCAGTTGTCGAAGAGCATTCATGGAGACGGCGACTTTCCATTCTCCAGTGGCTGAAAGGCGAGAGAAAACTTCTTGATCTTCGCCTGATGACAGAGACTCATGACGTCGATGACAGCCTGATAACTTCCATCCCCATCGCCTCGAATCAGCACTGCCTGATCTGCATAGGCGTTCTTTGCCGCCACCAGTTGTGTCAGCAGTTCAGGCTGAGTCAGTTGCTTGTCTTTGAGTGTGATTTTTCCGCTGCGATCCACCGCCACAATCAGCGGATCCGGCGCGCGGCTCATGATCTGGACCGGAGCGGCAGTGGGCAGTTCGACATCAAACTGCTGATCATGTGCCTCTTCAGTGAACCGTGCGCCGACCATGAAGAAGATGATCAGCAGGAAGACGACATCAATCATTGGCGTCAGATTGAGCGTTGGCTCTTCCAGTGTGTCAGTCTTCAACGGCATGAAAACACTCCCTCGCAACTCGTTCGTTCGTCTGGTG
The DNA here is from genome assembly GCA_016795145.1 of Planctomycetaceae bacterium. Lineage (GTDB taxonomy): Bacteria > Planctomycetota > Planctomycetia > Planctomycetales > Planctomycetaceae > SXXK01. The sequence goes on along the minus strand of JAEUII010000228.1, from coordinate 12,480 downwards.
TTGCCAGTCTGTTAACGATGAGCATAGTTTGTCGCGCTCAACACCTGAGCACTTGTCGAGCAGACTCAGAATGTCTGGCGCCGAACAGATTCTATCGTGCCGAACTCTGATTCAGTAGTCTGGAAATGGCAGTTCAAAGACAGTAGCTTTCCGTCAATGTCCAAGGGAACCACGAACTCCACCACAAGGCGGGTGAGCAAACGTGAACTGGCTGAATTATCATCATCTGCTGTACTTCTGGACGATGGTTCGCGAAGGCAGTATCAGCAAAGCAGCAAATCGTCTCCATCTGTCTCAGCCAACGATCAGCGGGCAGCTTCGCCAGCTGGAGAAGTCTGTCGGCACGAAACTCTACGATCGACAGGGGCGGGAGTTACGTCTGACGGAAACAGGACAGCTCGTCTACGACTATGCCGAGCAGATTTTCTCTGCCGGTCAGGAGCTGATGGAACGCCTGAAGAATTCGCGTGCGCCAGGCCAGATCACCGTTACGGTCGGCATCCCGGACTTTCTGCCCAAGGTGATTGCGTTCCGGTTGATTGAACCGATCTTCAAGATGCCTCAGAAGGTGCATCTTGTCTGTCATGAAGGCAAACTGTCGGAGTTGCTTGCGGATCTCGCGATGCACCGTGCTGACCTGGTATTGTCCGACAGCGCGGCTGGATCGCAGGTGAGTGTGCGAGCCTACAATCATGCTCTGGGTGAGAGCGGTGTGAGCTGGGTTGCGACCAAAGAGATTGCGAATCGGCTGCGAAAGGGATTTCCTGATTCACTGAAAGATCAGTCGCTGCTCCTGCCGACGCAGAACACCGTTCTTCGAAGATCCGTGGAGCAATGGCTGGAAGAGCAGAGTTTCGACGCCAACGTGGTCGCGGAAATTGAAGACTCCGCACTGCTGAAAATCCTGGCCACTCAGGGCCTGGGACTCGCCCCGGTCGCTGACGCTGTTCTGAAAGACGTGGAACAGCAGTATGACCTGCATCCGGTCGGCCCGCTGCGAGGAGTCCAGATGCAGTTCTTCGCGATCAGTGTGGAACGACGCGTCACGCATCCAGCAGTGCGAGCCATTGCAGAAGCTGCACGCGACCGATTGTTCCGACAGTAGCCGATCGTGTCCTTGACGTCCCGTTCGGCGATGCTGTGAGTTTCGGGTTGTAGACCTCGCAAAAAATGCTGTGACGCGGGGTGCGGTGACGGGGGATCTTTGGCAAGATCCACTACAGCTGCTTGAAGACGTGCTATTTCGCTTCAGCGATCAACGTGCGATCTTCCGGCGCCACGTCGGGATCCAAATGTGCGACGCTTGACGTTCGAACATGCTGATGGCAATTCGTGCAGGTCATCGTCAGACGCATAAACCCGAGTGACGTTCCTTCCGCATCTTTTGCTTCCGCCATGCGGGACAGGAATTCGGCAGCGGAAACGAAGTCCACAGTGTCCTGAACAAACCGCGGACTCGCCATGCGTTCCCATGCTTCGTGACGACTGAGTTCGATCATTTCAGCTGTGGATTTTCTCACCTGATCAAAGTCGTCCTTAGCGACAGCTTCCAGCGCCTTTTGAGCTGCTGCGAGTTTTCTCGCCATGAACTTCTGCATCGCTTCGTCGTCCGCGGGTGCTGCAATCTCATCCTGTCCCGAACGTCGTTTTGAAGGAGCCTGTTGTGGTTCAGCGAGACTTATGACAGCGGATACCGTCATGAGCGCTGCGATACCGCATTGAAGAGCAGTGACTGGTGAAAGGCACAACATCATCGACTCCTTGTCTGTATCAGCAACGAAACGAGCAGGCACACATGCGGGTTGGTCAGCGTTACTTTTCTGCGATCACAGTGTTGCGGACCCATTCATGACACTTCAGGCACTTCATGGTCACATTGACCCACGCGAGTGAGGCCTTGTTCAGATCATTTGCCTCTGCGTCCTTTTCGAGTTCATCAACTGCTGCGATGAACTCATTGCTGTATCGTCGGTACATCATGTCACTGGAAACGCGCCAGCGCTCTTCGTGGCTCATGCGTGTCATGACTTTGGCACCTTCCTGGACCATGGTCAGATCCTCTGTGCACAGGCCTTCCAGAATCTGGTTCGAAGCATGCAGTTTCTGACGCATGAACTTGGAAAGTGCGGCAGATTTTTCCTCTTTCTCCGGGTTACCTTCCTGTGTCTTCTTTGCACCAGCTGCGGCACCATCCTGAGCATTCGCGGAGCGATTGAGGCCAAGATTATCGCGGAACGCCATGACCAGCAGGAACGCAGACACGACGGCGAAAAGGACGACCCACTTTGTGCTACCGATACGTTTCGTCATGACAGTTCTCCTGAGTCTGCGTGAGAGTCGAGTACGACAATTCGACTCGTAAATCCACCACTAGCATTCTGTCGCAAACATCGCGCCACACGCGGAAACGTCGACGAACACATGATTTGACGGCGTCTTACCGCGCAACCTCTGCACGCTGCGTGCGGATTCGCGCGCTGACAGGCTATTGATTTCAGTCACTATCAGGCCTTCTTGGGCCTGAATCGTGGAGACCACTTTGGCGTGGCTTTTTTGAGTAATTCCAGCGGTATTCTGCTTTCGCCATGGCTTGCCTTGCCTACGGTCAGACGATGTTGCTGGCACTATGCATCTCGCACTTCTTAAACTAGCGGTCCTTCCTGACCGGACCTTCCGCACGGTGAACCCTCCCATGTTTCCGCGATCACCGCATTCTTGTCCTGATCGAATTGCACGGCACGTCCTGCTGTTGGTGATGTGGACATGGTGCGGCGCATCGATTGCCGATGAAGCGGTCAAAGTCCCGGAGAACATCGCCGCGATTCTTCAAACGCACTGCAGCGAATGTCACCGCGATAAAAATCGCAAAGGTGGTTTGCAGCTGGATCAACTGCCTGGAATTCTTGCCGGCGGCGAATCGGGACCCGTGATCGATCTGAAGCAGCTCAAAGAATCCCATCTGCTGCAGAAAATTGAATCGGGTGAAATGCCACCCGAAGATCAGCCGCGTCTATCAACGGACGACGTCACAGCGATCAGGAACTGGATTCTGGATGAAGCGTTTTGGTCTGAAGCGTCACAGGCGTCTAAAGAGACCAATTCAGACCACGAAGTTTATCCGATCCTGCTTCGTCGCTGCATCGTGTGTCATGGTCGCCATCGTCAGGAAGGCAAGCTCGATCTTCGCACGCATGCGTCCGCTATGAAGGGCGGACAGTCCGGCGCGGTTGTTGTTCCTGGTGAGCCGGAGAAGAGTCTGCTCATTCAGAAGGTGCGATCAGGAGCCATGCCGCCTCATGATCGGCTGGTGGAAGTCAGCATCAAGCCGATTGAGCCTCGCGAGATTGAAGTTCTTGCCGAATGGATCAAGCGAGGCGCCGCAGACTTTGTTGCGCCGATGCCTGGTCCGACCGACGGCCCGGACACTTTGGTCACGGCAACGGATCGGGAATTCTGGTCGTTCAAAAATCCAGTGCGTCCATCGATCCCCGATGTTCGTGCGCTCGATGCCACACCAACAGAAGCCTCGAATCCGATCGATGCGTTCCTGCTGCAGAAACTTCATGAACGTGGGCTTGAGTATTCCCCTGCGGCAGACAAAGCCACGCTGATTCGTCGAGCGACCTATGACCTGACCGGACTTCCTCCGGATCCGAACGATGTTGTTGCGTTCCTTGAAGACAAGTCACCTCAGGCGTGGGCCAAAGTCATCGATCGTTTGCTCGCGTCACCTCAATACGGCGAACATCAGGCGCGCCGATGGCTGGATCTTGCGGGGTACGCAGACTCCGAAGGGAAGCGTGAACAGGATCTTCCGCGTCCTCATGCCTGGCGTTATCGAGATTACGTCATTCGGTCATTGAACGCAGACAAGCCGTTTGATCGCTTTCTTCAGGAGCAGCTGGCGGGCGATGAACTCGTTGATTACGAGAACGCTGCCGAGATAACTCCGGAGATGTCAGATTGCCTTGTCGCCACTGGGTTTCTTCGCATGGTTCCCGACGCAACGTGGGCCAACATTACGGGCTATGTGCCGGACCGTATCGAAGTCATCGCGGACGAAATCGACGTGCTTGGTTCGGCGGTGATGGGCCTGTCGCTGAAGTGTGCTCGTTGCCACAGTCACAAGTTCGATCCCATTCCGCAGCGAGACTACTATCGAATGCTGGCCGTGTTTCGTCCGGCGCTTGATGAATATGACTGGCTGAAGCCCGACGTGAGAGCAGGCCTGGGGCCGGTGAGCGTCGATACAATGCCTGGTCGACTTTTGCCGTTTGTTCCGACTGCGGAGCGACAAGCGTGGGAAGAACACGAAGCAGCGGTGAACCAGCGAGTTGCCGATGCGAAGGCTCGGAATGCTTCGGCGGAAGACATTCGCGCGATTGAGTCTCAGCGAAAACCGGAGCCATTGATTCAGGCTCTGTGGGATCGCGGCGAACCGACACCCGTTTATGTCTATCGTCGCGGTGATCCGCTGAATGCGGGCGAAGTGGTCAGTCCAGGAGCACCGTCCGTATTGTCCAGCACCAACGGAGATCTCGACATTCAGCCTCCGCGTCCTGGTGCGAAATCGACGGGGCGACGGCTCGCGTTTGCCCGATGGCTGACTCGCCCGGATCATCCTCTGACGTCGCGCGTTCAAATGAACTATATGTGGCAGCAGCACTTTGGTCAGGGCATCGTGAAGACGCTGGCCAACTTCGGAAAGACGGGCACACCGCCGTCGCATCCGGAGCTACTGGACTGGCTGGCGTGTGAGTTTGTTCGAAACAACTGGAGTCTGAAATCGATGCATCGGCTGATGATGACCAGTCGAGCTTACCAGCAAGCGTCGGCTCTCGAAGAAGACCGCCTGGCGAAAGATCCGGACAACCAGCTGATCAGCCGCATGCCGATGACAAGGCTGAGTGCCGAAGAACTGTACGATGCCATGCTGATCGTTTCCGGAAGGCTCGACCCAACGCCCTTTGGTCCTGCCGATCCGGTGCAGGCACGACCAGACGGATTGATCACACCATCGGCCACCGCGAACGGCTGGCGCAGGATGATTTATGTCCAGCAGGCTCGAAAGAAGCAGGTGACTCACCAGGAGAACTTCGACTTTCCTCAGATGAATCCGAACTGCGTGGAGCGTCGAGATTCACTCGTGGCTCCTCAGGCTTTGCATCTGATGAACAACGGCATGGTATTCCAGCTGGCGGACGCGACGGCCGACAGAATCCTGAGTGAAGCCGGCCCGGAACCAGCGAAACAAATCGAACGACTCACCTGGCTGACTCAGGGCAGGGCACCGTCAGCCGAAGAGCAACAGCTGGGCATTGAAACGCTGCGACAGCTGAAGGACGAATGGATCGCAGGCTCCACTACGCCCGGCACGCAGCCACCGTCTGAGGCAGATGCCGTTCGAAAAGCTCTGTCGACCTATTGTCATGCTGTGTTCAATTCAGCCGGATTCCTTTACGTGGATTGATCATCGTGACGTCTTGCTTCAACAACTCTGCCACAAATCCTCATTCGCGACGAAGATTCCTGTCCAGCGTTCCCGGAGGCATCATGGGGGCCGCGCTGGTCGACCTGCTGGCGCGAGATGGCGTGGCATTGGCTGACCAGGCAGAGGCACCGGCAGATGCGCCGATCGCGACGGACATGTTGCCACGGAGGCCGCATCATGCTCCTAAGGCGAAGGCCGTCATTCATCTGTTCATGAATGGCGGGCCGAGCCAGATGGATCTGTTTGATCCCAAGCCGTTCCTCGAAAAACATCATGGAGAAAACTACTTTGATCGCATCGCCGGAGAAGTCGAGAATCCTCAGGCCGCCGGCGCGCTGATGCGAAGTTCGTTCAAGTTTCGGCAACATGGTCAGTGCGGCATGTGGGTGTCTGATGCCATGCCGCACCTTGCGCGGCGAGTCGACGATATCGCGCTGGTTCGTTCGCTCTACACGACGAACCTGACTCATGAACCTGCGGTGTACCTCATTCAAACCGGCAAGATGGGGCCCGGTCGTCCAACGCTCGGTTCGTGGGTTGTTTACGGTCTGGGCTCTGAATCGAACAATCTGCCTGGCTATGTCGTCCTGGATGATCCGCTTGGATTGCCCGTCAACGGTGTTGAAAACTGGCAGGCGGGATTTCTGCCGCCGGTCTTCCAGGGAACTCGTTTTCGATCGACGGGATCACCGGTTTTGAATCTGACGCCGGATGTGGCCCGGCCAGAGTCCATCATTCAGGCCGAACGCAGTCTTCGTTCACGTCTGGATGAACTGCATCGAAGCAAGCGGCCTCATCAGAGAATCCTGGATGCTCGCATCGCCAGCTATGAACTGGCCGCGCGAATGCAGATGGCGGCCAGCGACGCGCTGGATGTTGCGTCGGAGACGGCAGAGACTCAGGCTCTGTACGGGATTGGAACGCAGCCGACAGATTCCTACGGACGCCGCTGTTTGATCGCTCGTCGACTGATTGAACGCGGGGTTCGCTTCGTCCAGCTCTACATCAACAGTCAGATCTGGGACAACCACACGGGTCTCTTCACCGACATGAAGGCAGCGTGTGACCGAACAGACCTTCCGATCGCCGGGCTGATTCAGGATCTGAAGCAACGAGGACTGTTCGATGAGACGCTGATCGTTTGGGGCGGTGAGTTTGGGCGGCTCCCGATTGCTCAGCTGCCGCCTGACAAGGACGAACGCAAAGCCGGTCGCGACCACAACAAGAATGCCGCGTGTGTCTGGTTTTCCGGCGCAGGGATTCAGGGCGGCGTGACGCACGGAGCGACGGATGAACTGGGATTCAACGCCGTCGACGGCCGCGTCAGTGTTCCCGACTGGCACGCGACGATCCTACATTTGCTCGGGCTGAACTACGACCAGCTCTACGTGATGGAAAACGGCCTGCGCGAACGTCTGACGGGTGTGGCGGAGGCTCGCGTGGTGAGTGAGATTCTGAAATAAAAAGGCCAGCCACAACGGTGTCGTGGCTGGCCTTTTGGATTATGTGGATCTGTTCGCCTGAGTTCTAAACGATTGACTCAGTCACAAACGCACCCGCGGCTAGCGCCTTGCGGCTCATTAAATCAACAATTTAACTGAGCGTCACTTCGCGGCCGGAGGAGTCTTCGGCTCGGAAGGTCATGTGTTCGAACGACACATCGGACTTGGTGACGATCAGGATCTCGACTTCGTTTTCTTCTTCCAGTCGAATCAGGTCCTTACGCTTTCTGTTGTTCAGGTAGTTACCGACACGATCGTGGACTTCGATCACGATGCGGCTGACCTGTTCATGGGCCGAGGCAGACATGACCAGTCGCATGACTTCGATGGAGAGGCTTTCTGCGGTCTTGACCGAACCCACTCCATTACACGATGGACAGTTTTCGTAAACGCTTCGTCGCAGAGAAGGACGAATGCGCTGACGAGTCATCTCGATGAGACCGAACGGGCTGATTCGCAGAACGCGAGTTCTTGCGCGGTCTCGCATCACGGCTTCACGCAGAGCACGCTCGACACCACGACGGTGCTTTTCTTCACGCATGTCGATGAAGTCGTTTACAATCACACCGCCGAGGTCACGCAGGCGAATCTGGCGAGCAATCGCTTCAGCAGCTCGCAGGTTCATCTGGTAAGCACTCTTCTCTGCATCGTTGTCAGCTCGGAAACTTCCGCTGTTGACGTCGATGGCCACCAGTGCTTCGGTCTGATCGATGACCAGTGATCCGCCGCCCTGCAGTGGAACGTGTCGGTCGTGAATACGAGCAATCTCGTCTTCGATGCCGTACTTGTTAAAGATCGGCTCGCTGCCATCATAACGCTGAACGCGATTCACGTGAGTCGGCATCACGATCTTCATGAACTCGCGTGCTCGTTCGAAGGCACTGTCTTCGTCGATCAGCACGCGATCAATCTCATTCGTGTAGATATCACGAATGGTTCGAATGATCATGTCGCTTTCTTCGTAGATGCCGGTCGGTGCGGTCGACTTTTTCAGTTTGGTGACAATCGTCTCCCACAGTCGCAGCAGGTAATTCAGGTCGCGTCGAAGATCGGATTCTTCACGGTCGATTCCGGCCGTACGAATGATGAATCCCAGCCCATCTGGCGGCTGAATGGACTTCATCGTCTGTCGGAGTCGTCGTCGAGTTTTCTCGTCGTCGATCTTTCGGCTGACGCCGACTCGCTGCAGGCCTGGCATCAGGACCAGGTAACGGCCGGGGATTGAAATGTAGGTCGAAAGAGTCGGGCCTTTGTTGCCAATACCTTCCTTGATGACCTGAACGAGAACTTCGCTTCCTCGCTGCAGGATCTTCTGAATTGGTGGCTTATTGCGAGCATTACGCTCGTTCAGATGCTTTGGAGGACGTCCGCCTCGGCCCGGAGGGCGTTCTTCCCGCTCCTCACGTTCTTCGTGTTCGCCGTCTTTCATCAGATGGCGGTAGTACTGATATTCAATGTCGCTGACGTGAAGAAACCCGTTGCGGCCGACACCGAAGTCAACAAAGGCCGCCTGAATGCTGGGCTCAATGTTGACGACTTTGCCCTTGTAGATGTTGCCGACATAATTTTCGGCACTGCTTCGTTCGACGTAAAGCTCTTCAAGAACTCCGTCTTCAACAATTGCGATTCGACTTTCCTCCGGCTGGAGGACGTTAATCAGCATTTCCTTTTTCATGGTACAGCTTTCGTTCTGAGTCACGAACGGTCGGCTGTGAAGACATGCTGCTGTCGTCGACTGCTGCGGCAAAGAGACCGGGCCGAGTCGATGGAAGGCTCCATGGAATCATGGCGTTTGATTGCCCGCGATGATTCGCACGAAGAAGTGTCAGGCGGCGGTTTGACGGAGCACAGCAGAACGCTGTTTCTGAAAGCAGGGCACTGCGCACGTTCGATGCTGGCTCAGATGAGCTGAGCAGGAATGCTGACGCGCAGGCGATGCGTTCCACCTGACAATGATTCGAGCAGATGTCGTGGCTGGCTGTCGCCATCCGGCAATGGGAATCTGCAGCTTCACCAGGAAGGCTGTGATGCAGGCCGGACATTCGTGACAGACAGTTCATAACACGACGTTCGTCAGAAGGTCCTGAGACCTTCAGTCATTTGTTTCCAACTGCGAGTGAACGCCACTTGCAGTCTGAGGCAATGCCTCAATGTTCGTTATGTGTTCAACGACTGTTTGACTGCATCTCAGCAGCCAGCCAGCCGACTCACACGATTGCTCGCGTGAGAAAGTTGTGTTTCAGGCAGTTCGCGCTGGATCCCTTTTGGGGATGATCACAACGCGACCAGAATGAACTTTGAGACGGAGTTCATCAAAAACCGTTGTCATCCACCAGGTCAGGGCAGAGCCGCGAAAGCTCACCCTGCAGATAGTGTTCGACATCTCGAGCCAGATCCAGCGAACATGCGTGCTGAGCAATTCGAACGGCTTCAGTCATCGACAGGTTTCTGACGACTTCCTTCAGCCGGGGGATCGCCTGAGGTGTTGCACTCAAACTGCGAAGTCCCATGCCCAGCAGGAGCGGAATGAACCGCGGATCGGAGCTCATTTGACCGCAGACCGTCACGGGCTTTCCGTGCTTCTCTGCAGCTCGAAGCACCATCTGGATCAGCCGCAGAATCGATGGGTCGCCGGATCTGTAAAGATTGGCAACCGTCGGGTCTGAGCGATCACAGGCCAGAGTGTATTGGATCAGGTCGTTTGTACCAATCGAGAAGAAGTCGACTTCCCTCGCAAATTCCTCAGCCAAAATCACGGCCGAGGGTACTTCGACCATCATTCCCACGGGAATATTCCGCTGAAATGGAATCCCATCCTCTTCCAGGTCTTCCATCACGTCCATCAGGATCATACGAGCCTGGCGGAATTCAAGGAGGGACGAAACCAGCGGGAACATGACTCGCACGTTGCCATGGACCGAAGCCCGCAGGATCGCTCGCAGCTGCCGCTTGAACATCGGAGTGTTCACAAGGCTTAGCCGGATGCTTCGCAGCCCCAGCATCGGATTGGGAGCTTCTGAAAACTGACTTTCCATCAGCTGTGGCACTTTGTCAGCACCGATGTCGAGCGTTCGAATCACGACTGGACGGTCACCGCAGGCATCGACGACACGACAGTAGGCTTCGTAGTGATCGGATTCCGAAGGCTCGCGATTGCCGCTCAGAAATAGAAACTCGGTTCGGTAGAGTCCAATCCCATCCGCACCGCGCTTGATGCACTGGCGCACTTCTTCCGGAAATTCGATGTTGCCGCAAATGGTGACTCGCTGACCATCCTGAGTTTCCGCGGGCAGTGATTCCATCTGCCCCAGTCGCTCACTGACTCGCTGATTCCTCGCCTGTGAATCACGGACTCGGCTGAGCGAATCGGTGTCTGGGTCGATGATCACCTGACCATGATCGCCATCCAGAATGACGGTCTCACCGCCAGACACACTTGCAAGGACTCGACCAAGTCCAACGATGGCAGGTATTTCCAGAGCACCAGCAAGAATGGCCGTATGACTGGTGTGGCCTCCGACTTCTGTTGCAAAGCCAAGCACGAACTTTGTGTTCAGTGTTGCCGTTTCGCCTGGTGTCAGATCATGAGCAAGAACGATCACAGGCTCCGTAAGATTGCGCAGCTCCTCGCGACTTTCACCGAGCAGCTGACGAAGCAGTCGCTTCTCAAGATCAAAGATATCCAGAGCACGCTCGGACAAGTATCGATCGCCCAGCTTCTGAAGCTGTTCGGCGTAGCTTCGAAGGACTCGGCTGACAGCAAATTCTGGTGAACGAGCCTGATCGCGAATAAGAGCTTCGACTTCGCGAATCAGTCGAGGATCCCGAGCCATCTGCAGGTGAGCGGAGAAGATGGCACCATATTGTTGACCCAGCTGGGCCGAAACCAACTGCTCATTATCTGCAATGTCCCGGCACACATGGTCCAGTGCCGTGTGAAATCGCTGAAGCTCCGCGTCGACGGCATCGCGACTGACGAACTTTCGAGGGATGCGAAAGTTCTCTGAACCCAGCACAAGTGCCGGGCCAGTCACGACTCCAGGAGAAACAGCGATGCCTGTGTATACCTTCATGGCGGAAGTCTAGCGTCATTCGCGTTGGGCGGAAGCAGACCGCCTGTTGACTCGGCGGAAACCCACGTGACTCTCCAGTTTCTCGCAGTTTCTGCCTGCAAGAGTCCTGAAATGAAGGAAGGCAGGACCAGAGAACTTGAACAAGAATTTGTGAAAGTGGGCATTTCCTCCACGAAACCCGCAAGGCTTTCCCAATCGGAATTTTTGATGAAGGGTTTCCTGCGGGACGCCCGATAAACAGGTACGGAACAGAGGAGGAGCAGAGTTCCAGTGGTTTTGACAGGGATGTCAACGCCCGGGAAGTCTGTTAAGAGAGAACGAGAATCTAAGGGATTCACGGATGCGTCCCAGACTGCGCTTATTTGTCGGTTCAGATGAACCTGAGACGATGGCATTTCCGGAACCGGAAGTCTCCATCAAACTCGGGGAGCTGACGCGTATCCTTGCCGATGCCATTATCTGGGATCGTACCTGGGTCACAGACTTCGCTGATGACGACGTCAAGATCTCAGCGGACCTCTTTGAGATCCTCAGCATGTACTCCCAAATGCGCCCGAGTGCATAGTCGCTGTTTGCTCCGCAAACAGAACGCTCTTGCCGTCGTTGTTTGCTCCGCAAACAGTACGCTCTCGCCATTGACATGGGGACACGGCAGATTCTGCGACGCGGAAGATAAACGCCTGGTTCGCGGGAGCGAACCGCGACTATGGCAACTTCTGTGAGACCTTCACCCAGTCGATGAGATACGTCGCGGGGAATGGTGTCTGCTCATTCGGTGCGCCGACGAAACCGCCGCCGATCGCGAGGTTCAGGATGATGTGGAAGTCCTGGTCAAATGGAGCAGGGTACTTGCCGCCGGCCGATTCCCATTTTGTCTGAGTCTGCCAAACCTTGCCATCCAGAAGCCACTGGATCTTGCCTTCACTCCATTCAAGCCCATAGGTGTGAAAGTCATCTGTCAGGTTACCGCTTGGCAGTTTGTACTGAGACCCTGAGTGCTTGTTGTTGGGCCATGTGCCGCCGTAGTGAAGAGTTCCCCAGACGTTGTTGGGTTCCTGTCCCTTGAACTCCATGATGTCGATTTCACCGCTTGAAGCCCACGTGCCGTATTTGTTGTCGGTGGGCATCAGCCAAAACGCCGGCCAGACTCCCTGACCCGATGGCAGCTTTGCCCGCATCTCAAATCGGCCATACGTCCAGTCACCCCGTCGCTTGCTCCGGACTCGACCAGACGAATAATCTCGCACGGTCCCCTGAATGTCGGCTCGTTCCTTGCGAGCCTCCAGGACCAGGCAGCCATTTTCAATCCGCACGTTTTCTGATCGATCCGTGTACAACTGCAGCTCGTTGTTGCCGCCGCCAAATGCGTTGACTTCAATCTCCCATTTCGACCAGTCCAGCTGAGGCCCTTCGA
>JAEUII010000179.1 GCA_016795145.1 Planctomycetaceae bacterium | reverse complement strand
ATTCGCGTGAATTCGCGTCCATTAGCGGTTCGAAATTGTGATTCGCAAAAACCAATCGCATACCGGGAAGCTGACGCATCCCGTTCGCCGGAGGTGACGAATCGCTGGTGTGGGATTGGTGGAAAGACACACGGCCGCCCCGTTGGGGGCTTTGGAAACATGGCGGATTGAAAACCCGGGCCGAGTGGCGCCGAGTGACCCAGGTTAGGTAATTGGGTGGGCCTTTGGCCCGGAATCGCGCGAGACCAGTTGACGGAACTCGATTTGCGTTATCTGCGTTGATCTTCGTTCATCTGAGTTCATCTGAGTTCATCTGCGGTTTCAAACGAGCGGTGCTGGGTTCGAGCCTTCTCGGGAATGACGGTGTAACCAATAAGGATCAACTGACTCTGGCGTGGCTCCTGCCGGATTCGCTTCCAGCCAGCGTTTCCGGTGAGGTGACTCCCGGTGCTGCCGGGGCAGACGCGGTGACTTCAGATGCTGCGGGTTCGATGGACATGCTGTCGGATGTTGGGTTGCTCATTCCGACCCTTATAGCGCCCCACCGACTGGTCCGCCTGGTCACTTCACCATAAACTCACAGCTCTCCACGAACCAGGCGGCCTGTTAACTATTTGGCCTGATGGCATTTGAGACGGGGCGTTCTGTTCGGCGGAGCGAACAACGACTCTACATTCTGGTGCGATTTCTATGCGAACGAATTTTCTACCTGGCTCGTTGATCGTGGCTGCCCTGCTCTGTCTGGTGAGCCCTGCTGTTGCGAACGATGGAAAGTTCGCGTTTGAGCTGCCAGATGCCTCGGGGAAGGTTCACAAAGTTGACGGGGGCTCAAAGGTCACCGTCGTTTGTTTCCTGGGCAGCGAATGTCCCGTAGTGCAGCTCTACACGGCTCGGCTGTCGGCGATGTCAGATCAGTACCGCGACAAGGGAGTCCTGTTCATCGGAGTGAATGGAAATCGTCAGGACTCCATGGACGATGTGAAGAGATTCTGCGAGCAACTGAAGCCCACGTTTCCCGTCGTGCGTGATGAGACCGGAGCTGTTGTCGAAGCGTACAACGCCGAACGAACGCCGGAAGTGTTTGTGCTCAACGAACGGCTGGAAGTCTGTTATCAGGGACGCGTCGATGATCAGTACCTTCCTGGGATCGCAAGGCCTGCGGCGTCTCGTGAAGACCTGAAAATTGCGATCGATGAGCTGCTGGCGAACAAAGCAGTTTCCGTCGCCAAGACAGAAGCCGCGGGATGCATCATCGGGCGACGTCGGAAGGCGACGACAACACCGGCCGCGGAATCAGCCGTCACATGGTCCGGACAGGTTTCTGAGGTCCTGAAACGCAACTGTCTGGAATGTCATCGCTCTGGTGATATCGGCCCATTCTCGATGGAGACGTTTGCGGAAGTCGAAGGCTGGGCCGAAACGATGCTGGAGACGATCGACAATGGGCGAATGCCGCCATGGCATGGCTCCGGCGGCCGTCCTCTCGCCAACGAACGTCGGATGTCCGAAGCCGATCAGCAGGTGTTTCGTTCATGGGTCGAACAGGGAATGCCGATCGGTGCGGAGACGGCCGCGAAGATTGAATACCCCGAAGCAAAGGAATGGCATCTTCAGCATGATCCGGATGTCGTCGTCGAAATGCGAGACCGTGCGTTTGTTGTTCCGGCTGAAGGAACAGTCGACTATCAGTACTTTGTGGTGGATCCTGGGTTTACCGAAGACAAGTGGGTCAATGAAGCTCAGATCATTCCCGGCAATCGCAGTGTCGTGCACCACGCGATCGCGTTTATTCGTCCGCCGGATGGATCGGAATTTCGAGGCGTCGGCTGGCTGACGGCTTACGTTCCGGGACAGCGTATCATTCCGTTGCCATCCGGGTATGCTCGCAAGGTTCCGGCTGGTTCGAAGATTGTCTTCCAGATGCATTACACGCCGAATGGTCGTGAACAGTCGGATCTGACAAAGATCGGGCTGAATTTCTGCGACGCGTCCACTGTGACTCATGAAGTTCTGACGGCGATCGGCATCGATCAGGAGTTTGAGATTCCTCCGAACGCAGCGGCGCATGAAGTTTCGGGCAAAGTTCGATGGCTGCCGAGCGAAGGAGTGCTGATGTCCGCGGCTCCTCATATGCATCTGCGAGGAAAAGCGTTTCAGCTGACGGCAGAGACGAATAGCGGTGAAGAGCTATTGTTGAACGTGCCGCACTATGACTTCAACTGGCAACACTCGTATGTTTGGGCCGACCAGATTCCGCTTGATACTCTTCGCAGCGTGAACTTCAAAGTGACGTTTGATAACTCCGATGCGAATCCGGCAAACCCGGATCCTAAAGAATGGGTGACGTGGGGCGATCAGACGTGGGAAGAAATGGCGGTCGTGTTTCTGGAAGTCGCCGAACCGGTCAATGCGAAGAAGAAGTCAGCGGGACGAGCAAGCCGAGGAACCGCGTCGTCAGCCAATCCGACAACGCTGCCGGAGGTGGATCGGGAAACGCGGATTCAGTCGTTCGTCGACAAGTTCTTCGCGGACCTCGACGTGAACAAAGACGGTCAGGTCTTGAAGACGGAAGTTCCACTGGCCGTTCGACGCAACTTTGATCGATTCGACACCAATGGCGACAATAATGCCAGCCGCGATGAACTTCGCAAAGTGGCGGAACGAAAGTTCAAGGGGCCGATCGGCCCTTGAAAGCCTTTGAGCCGTAGTGGATCTCGCCAGAGATCCCATCATCAACGAACGTCGTAGGATCTCTGGCGAGATCCACTACGAACAGCAGCAGTTGAGGACAACTGCTCTGCGATGAACTCAAGCGATAGAGCAACTGGTTGATGAAAGCAGCATTTGATCGAGCGATGGTCTGGATGGTGGATCATCGTCGTTTTACGTTTGGCATGATCGTGCTGACGACGGTTCTGTCGATCATTGGCCACGTGCGACCTCACTGGGTGCGCGGGTTGTTTGTGTCGACTGAAGCGACGTCTGAGGAGAAGTCGAACGAAAAGACGGAGCCGGAACGAAAGGCTCCGAACGTTGGAGGCGTTTTTCAAATCGCGGGCGAATCGATTATCGTGGCGGAGTCGAAGCAGTTCTTCACTCCGGAAGGCGCGAAGATGATGCGCCATGTGGTGGAGACTCTGGAACAGCAGGAACACATCTCCGGCGTGCTGTGGATGGATCGCGTTCCGATGTTGAATATTTTCGGTCTGCCGGAGCCACTGTTTCCCCGGTCCGAAGCCTCTGCAGAACGATTCGCGGCAGCTCGTGAAAAGGCGATGAAGCATCCGCTCGTTGGCGGTCAACTGTTGTCGGAAGACGGCGAGACGCTGCTGTTGATGGTCGGCATGGATCGCGATTTCATTCGCAATGATGATCAGTACATGGGCGGTCTGAGGGAGCTGTGCGAGAAGGCTGCTGCGGATTATCCCGACGTCAAAGTGCAGTTCCGAGTTACGGGGCCGATACCCGCGTGGTTGACCGCCATGCAGGCTCATGAAGCCAATCAGGTGAAGTATCAGGTCATTGGCTACGGCGTGATTGCCGTGATGGCGATCGTCCTGTTTCGTGGCTTTCGAGCTGTCTTCATTGTGTCGCTGGCACCGATCACGGGCGTCTTCTGGACGCTGGGGTTTTTGAAGTTCTTCAACCTGCAGGACAATCCGTTCAACGATGTGATTTTGCCGGTGTTGGTCAGTCTTGTGGGACTGACCGATGGAGTGCACCTGATGGTTCTGCTGCGAAAGCTACGAGCCTCGGGAATGTCCGAACGTGAAGCCGCACGGGAGTCGCTCCAGCAGGTTGGATTCGCCTGCATGCTAACATCGCTCACAACGGCGATTGGGCTTGGATCGCTCGTGCTGGCACACAACAAGTGGGTTCAGGAATTCGGCTGGTGCAGCGTCATCGGTGTGACCCTTACGTTTTTCGCAGTCGCCTGGATCATTCCGCTGATCTGTTCTACATGGGTTGGTCGGAACATTCACAAGGGCATCGAAAAGAGCCTGATCGATAAGAACCTGTCGAAGATTGGCGGGCTGATCGAGTGGGTGCTGCGATATCCCAAATTCATCAGTGCGGCCGGGATTGTTTCGACGCTGCTGATGACGGGTGTTTCGCTGACACTGCGTCCTGACGAGCGACGTTCAAATTCACTTCCGGAACACAGCGAAGCCTATCAGGCGCTGAATCATCTGGACCAGGTGCTTGGTGGACTTGAATCGTCAGACGTGGAACTGACATGGAACAGCAAAGTTCCCGATGAGTCACCGGAGATTCTGGAAACTGTCATCGAGGTGGATGATCTGCTGCGGAAAGAAAAGGAGATTGGCTATCCGCTTTCGATTCGAACGCTCGTGGATGCTCTTCCAGGCACAGGCCCTGCTTCAGAGCGAATGGGAATGCTGGAACTGCTGCCGCCTCAGCTGAAGCGATCGTACTATCGGCCGGAACCTCGCACCGCCAACGTCCGCTTTCGAGTTCAGGACCTGGGTATTGCTCACTACGGTCCGGTCTTTGAACGCGTCGAAAAAGGTCTCGCCGAAATTCAGCAGCGCCATCCCAACTTCACACTGGAACTGGAAGGCGATGCTGTATGGAGATGGAAGAATCTGTACCAGATCGTCGTTGACCTTGCTTCAAGTCTTGGCAGTGCGATGGTCATCATTTTTGTGGTCCTGGGATTGGCCTATCGGTCAGTTCCATTGGGTTTGATTTCCGTCGTTCCCAACGTCTTTCCTCTCGCCGTCGCCGGAGTCTGGATGGTCTGGTCCGGCTATCCTTTGGAACTCGTCAGCGTGTGTGCTTTCACCGTGTGTCTTGGCATTGCTGTCGACGACACCATTCACTTTCTGACTCGGTTTGTCGAAGAACGAGAGCTTACGAACGATGTCGATCTGGCGATCCGCCGAGCCTTCGGGAGTGCCGGTGTTGCCATGGTCATGACCACGGTGGTGCTCGTCGCCGGTTTCGGGACCGTTGCCTTCAGTGATTCACGCGATCATCACATCTTTGCCACCATGGGAGTCCTCACCATCGCCGCCGCTCTCTTTGGCGACCTGGTGTTTTTGCCCGCCATGTTGTCCCGATACGCCCCGCGCGGGGCAGTCAAACGAGAAGTTGCAAGGAAGTAACCAATACCCCGAGCACGAGCTCAGCGGGCTACGGCCCAAACACGTTTTCTCTCTCAAGCGGAAGTTGGAAACCGTCTGAGATGCGAGTCATGTAGAGGCCTCGGCAGAGCCACCAGAATGTTGACATCGCCACTTCGGGGCCGAGGTCTTTTTCCAGTGTGGCGTAATCGTCTTTGGTCAGCGTCCATGGAGCCTGGCTGAGCTTTCTTGCATACGCGTAAGCCCTCTGCTCTTCGGGTGGGAATGCGGACCAGTCGCTGCCGGCCAGGCGTCGAGTTCGATCGGCAATCGCGCCTTTGTCGAGCCCGGCGACTTCCAGCAGCATCTCGCAGTGACCCATGCAGTAGTTGCATTCGATTGCTCGAGTCTGAATCCAGAAGAGGCTCTCCTCGAAGACTCGATCACCCGGTTGCTCCGCCCACATCGTTCGAGTCGCAGTGCTCCACGGAACCTGCAGTTCAGCCGCATATCCGTAGGTCATCAGACTCCACACAATTCGAGTTGGTCGGACCGTCATGTTGGCCGGCAGCTTCGTCTTCACCTGTTCCCAGGTGGGAATTGGAAGTCGTGGTTTGCGATCCCGCTGCTTTTCCAGTCGCGTCTGCAACTCGTCATAAGTGACAGATGCCCAGTCTGCATCATAACTGACAACATCGGTGCCATTCGGATTGAGCACCTTCAGCGGTGCGTTGGGAGGAATCAAGGGAGCCATCTGCAACGCTCCTTCGACGAATTCCACGTCCAGCGGAGCGAGCGGCCCGGTCTCTTCCATCGGCAACTGAAGACCCAGCACGATACGGTCCTGGAAGTTTCCATAGGCCGCCAGAAGAACCATCGACGCCACCTGGTTCTCGCCGTATTTGACGCGAAGGTCTTCGAACAGCTGATCCGGAATCGTCGGCGCGGCAACGGTCAGCAGACGAGCAAACTCCAACGGCTTGCGATCTTCCTCCGGCCATTTCTCTGCCGAGCCAGTCAGAGTCGCGATGACTTCGGGACTTGCGCCAGCTCGCTTCAGGTCAGCAATGGCGTACGCCATGGAGTAGTCACAATGGTTTGCATTGGCCACAACCCATCGCATCTTTGCTCGCAGGATCGGATTCACCGGGCTGACGGCTCGCTGAGCGTAGTCCAGCTCCAGCATCGCCGCGGCCGTTCGGGGCAAATGAACCGCCACCGCGCGAGCCCAGATTGGCAGTGGCTGACCACCACCAGAAACGGTTTTCGGCAGACGCTCCCAGGCTTCGGCGTCGGAAGGGACCTTGATCGCAGAGTCGGTGTTCGTTCCAGATGTTTTCATTGAACAGTCAAGACCTTCACTGTTGAGATGCCGAATGTGCATCGGGCACTTGAAAGTACGAAACAGACTTTCTCTTTGCGAGGGAATCCAGAAACTATTTCTGCGAACAAACAGGGACCTTGAGCTTTACTCACAGCAAGTCGTCGGAATCGAGTTGCGATCTGACTGACGGCGCAGATGGCTTCACTTGCCGCTCGGCAGACAGCACTCTACGCTCTTCGGTTCTCTGTTTTTGGTCTTTACCTGAAACAACTGGATTAGCGTTATTCATAGACGAGACTGGAGTTTGCATCGTGGCGATCCAAATCAGTTGCCCAGCCTGTTCCGCAGCTTTTGCAGTGAAGGACGAACTGGCTGGGAAGAAGATCCGCTGCATCAAATGCAAAGAGATCATTACGGTCGCTGCTCCAGGAGCGCCGGCAGTAGATCCAGCACCGCTGTCGAGACCAGCGGCAACATCGGCACCACCGAAGCAGGAGCCCGCTGCTCCGAAGCCGGGTCCCGTGCCTCCAAAGAGTGCCGTAGCTCCACCCGCGTCAAAGCCAAACGTGGTTCCGCCGACAATACCTAATTCCAATGCAGAAGTGGTGGAGGTGTTTCCGGAGAACTCAGCGGCACCGGTTGTTCGAAAAGCACGACGAATCACGGAGCCCGTTTCCGGTGCTGACATTGTGACGGCGGAGCCTGTGTCTGCCGCGACACCGGCCAGCAAACCTGTCGTTCGCGCGCGAACGGTGGCGGGCCCACGTGATGTTCAGCAGGATGCGATTCGCCATACAGCCGCGACATTGTCAGCACCTCCGGAGGACTTCACGGTTCTGCGAAAGAAGGTGCTGGCATCATTTCAGGCGGAGGCGATCGAACCGGTTCCCGTGACGGGGACGTATCGACTGAGTATCGCGCTGGTTTCTTTGTTCATGATCATTTTGCCATTTGTCTACCTGGCAATCGTTGGACTCGTGGGCTGGTCTGTCTGGTACCACACCGTCAACCATACCGGCATCATTTCGGCCGCATCGGGAATGGGTTCCGGTCGTAACGCCGGACGTGCGGTAATCTTTGCTGTGATGATCTACGTCACTCCAATTATCGCCGGCGTAACGCTCGTAATCTTCATGTTCAAGCCGCTCTTTTCGAAGCCAGCAGGCGATTCCGGTCGTCGTACCCTGAAACGCGCTGATGAACCCCTGTTGTTCGAGTTTGTGGACCGGATCTGTGACACCGTCAAAGCACCTCGCCCCAGTCGAATCGACATCGACTGCAACATCAATGCGAGTGCCAGCTTTGGAAGAGGACTGCTGAGTTTTGCTGGAAACGACCTGGTGCTGACGCTGGGAATGCCGCTGGTTGCAGGTCTCACGATGCGACAGTTCGGCGGTGTTCTGGCCCATGAGTTTGGCCACTTCGCTCAGGGAGCCGGGATGCGGCTTTCGTATGTCATTCGTTCGATCAGTATCTGGTTTACGCGAGTCGTCTACGAACGCGACGCATGGGACGAGAAGCTGGAGGAGCTTTCGCATAGCCTGGATATGCGAATCGGCTGGGTCGTTTATCTGGTGCGTTTTGGTGTCTTTCTGACTCGCCGCATTCTCTGGTGCCTGATGATGCTGGGACATCTGATCTCCGGCTACCTCATGCGGCAGATGGAGTTCGATGCGGACCGATACGAGGCACGATTCGCCGGAAGCAAGACGTTTGCAACGACCGCCCGGCAATTGTCTGTTTTGAATGTTGCCTACCAAGGCGCTATGTCCGACATCGGGACCTTCTATTCAGAGGGACGTCTTGGTGACAATCTTCCCAAACTGATTCTGCTGAATGTGGATCAGTTGCCGGAGAAGGTTCATTCGAAGATTGACGAGATGATCATGAGCTCAAAGACAGGGCTCTTCGATACTCATCCTTCAGACCCCGAACGCATGGCCAGCGCGGCCAGAGAAAACACTGAGGGTGTGTTTACGCTGCGACTTCCTGCCGCTCACCTCTTTCAGAAGTTTGACTTTCTTTCGCGTGCTGTGACATGGGACTACTACAAAGAGATCCTTGGGGATCAGCTGAAGAAGTCGGATATTCATCCTGTTGACGAATTGATGGAGCGACTGAAAGTTCAGCAGGCGGCCTGGAAGGCACTGCGGCGATTCTTCCAGGGACATTTGTCATGGTATCGACCATTCCAAAGTCCCACGGCAGCTCGCAATCCTGTGAAGCATCCGGAGGAAGTAATCCGGCAATTGAAGTACAGCCGTGAGTCGATGCTGATCCAGGCTCAGAAATATGGTGATGCGTGGAAAACGTTTGACGAATGCGACACGCTGCTGATCGAGATTGGACTGGCGGAGATTCTGCTCAAAGCTGGCTTGCGAGTTCGTAAGAGTGACTTTTCGATTCCATTAACGAATCGTGATGAGATCCGAGCGGCTCGTGAAGCAACGGAGATCAAGCAAGGGAAAGTGGCTCCAAAACTGGCGCCCTTTGAAGATGCCGCGGCCGATCGTCTCTATTCAGGTTTGCAGCTGGCACGGCTGCCCGAGTATGAAGCCGTTCTGAAGGAACAGGGCGCGTCGATTGCGGAACTCGACATGCTGATCGATCTGTTTGATCAGTTGAACGAACGCATCGGGCAACTCCTGGTGATTCGTGACGCGCAGCTGGCGCTCGCGAAATTGTATGCGATGCTGGAGGACAATCAGCAGAACCCGAAGTTGATTGAGCAGATCCAGCAGCGCATGAGTGAGCTGAATGATCATATTACAAACCTGCGGGAATCTTTCTGGGCGGTGCCCTACCCGTTTGATCATGCGAAGGCGGACATGACGGTGGGTGAGTATTTCCTGAAGGAGCTTCCTGACAAAGACAATCCTGGTGCTCTTTATGAAGCCGCGATGTCGATCGGTCAGTCGATGCCGCCTTTGCAGGGGCGAGTCTTCGGGCGACTGTGTCAGATCGCAGAGATGGTCGAGACTCAGATCGGCCTTGTCCCGCTGGAAGATCCGCCGGAGGAAGAGGTGGATCTGGAGGGTGACGAAGATGACGAATGATGACTTGAACTTGCCTTTGGCGAGCGGGATGCGTCAGCTTCCCGGTATGTGATTGGCGAGTGCTCCGTCAGAACAACGAAGGGGCATATGTCAACGAAAAGAAGTTCGTCATTCCCGCGCAGGCGGGAACCCAGAACGTCAAAAGCTGGGTTCCCGCCTGCGCGGGTATGACGGGAGAAAATTCTACCGGCCGGCTGACGCCAGACCGCTCGCCTGATTAGTGGGGAGTCAGGAGATTTCGCAGGATCGTCATCGCGTCATTCATTGCGATGCCCTGGATGGCGACGTCTTTTTGTCGACTCGTATCGCCTCGCACGAGAGACACTCGGGACGGCGCGACTTTGAAAGTTTCGGCGATCAGTTCCACGACACCGGCGTTGGCCTTGCCCTTATCTGGTGGCTCGGTGACAGCCAGCTTCAGACGGTCCGCATGCAGTCCGATGATTTGAGCACGTCGTGCCTTGGGCTGCACGTAGACTCGGAGAATGATGCCGGACGAAGAGGCCTGAAAGAGATGCTCGAGTGACTCCATCAGGCCGCTTTCACTGCCGTAAATGTTCCGCTCGGCGCCGCAGCGCATGCTTTGTCTGAGCTATGAAGTGGGGTTTGTCATTCTCGCGCAGGCGGGAGTCCAAAGCGTAGAAGACTGGGTTCCCGCCTGCGCGGGAATGACGGATCAACCCGGATATTGGATTGATTGATCAACCACTTAGCCGACCTTGCGAAGTTTCTCCATGATGCGTTCAAAATCGTCGTTGCTTCCAAAGTGGATAACGATCTGACCGGCATCGTTCTTCTTCAGCTTGATATCGATCTTTGCCCCCAGAGAATCACGGAGTGATGTCTGAATCGCCATCACATGATTTGAAAGCTGTGGCTTTTCGGCTGGAGCGGAATCACCGCCGACGCCTGGCATGGCGATGGTGCCTGCCTTCAGCATCTCACGCACGATGTCTTCGGTACGGCGAACGGACAGTTGTTCCTGCTCAATCTGTCGAGCCAGTTCGCATTGCTGCGCTTCGGACAACGGCAGAATCGCTCGAGCATGGCCGGCGGAGATTTTGTCGTCGCGTAGCATTTGCTGCACGGCTTCTGGAAGTTCCAGCAGTCGCATCATGTTGCTGACGTTGGCTCGGCTCATGCTGAGCTGGCGCGCCAGTTCTTCGATCGTGCCACCGAAGCGATCAAGATAGTCCTTGAACGCGCGGGCCTTTTCGAGCACGTTCAGGTCTTCACGCTTCAGGTTTTCTTCGAGCGCTGCTTCGCTGGCCTGACGATCTGCAAACTCGATGACTCGGCATGGGACGGTTTCCAGACCAACCGCCTGAGCGGCTCGCCATCGGCGTTCGCCAGCAATCAGCTGATAGCCCGTTTCGCCATCAGGGCGAGCTCGAACGAGCAGCGGCTGAAGAATGCCGTGCTTGCGAATGCTGTCGGCAAGCTCATCGATCGATGCCTGATCGAATTCCCGGCGAGGCTGATGAGGATTCCGCTCAATCAACTCCAGCGCAATTTCATCAGAGCCTGGAGCTGGAGGAGCGGACGTAGGATGCATTGGAATGGTTGCCGGAGCTGAAGCACTTTCTTCATCCCCGCCACCCAACAGCGCATTCAAGCCTCGTCCAAGTCGTCGCTTGAACATCGCCTGACCATTCTGATCAAATGCCTGAGCTTCCATCTGTGTGCCTCGAAGACTGTGCCGGAACGTAGCATTCCGCGGTGTGTCGAATTCACAAGCTGCCTGTGCGAACCCTGCTGACGAAATCCAGCGCGCAGGAGCTGTCTGATAGTTCTTCGGCACAACCGTTACAGCCGGTCCAGTCCGATTCAAACTTCCTGGTCTACGCGACCGGACTCCGGCAGAAATTGCCGAACGCCAAAATCCACGGCGAGCGGTGCGGTGTGAACCCACCGGTACCCAAGCGGCATCAGGGTACTTTGGTCGGGTAGAAAAATGGTGGGCAGAAAAATGACGGGCGGTGACTGTGCTTGATTAGCGGTCATTAGTGCTCATTAGTGGTTAACAAACCATGCTTTCGTACACGCAGATTAGCCGAGTCTGCGTGCACTCGGAACATTGTGCTTTCCCTTCAGCTTCCGACCGCTCCGCGGCACAGGTTTCACCTGTGCTACCCAATGTTCGTTGTTCAACCGGAATCTCTGAATCACGAATCGCATACCGGGAAGCTGACGCATCCCGCTCGCCGATGGGGTTTGTCATGGTTACGATCAGCGTTCTTCCAACCCTTCCAACCCACCTGACCCCACGACGGAGTTCACTGATGCGAATGCTGCTGATCGGCTTTGGATTGTCGCTGCTTGCGAATAGTGTGATGGCCGATGACTGGCGAACGATTACTCCGGATGTGATCTACGGTCACAAGGCCGGCATGGCGCTGACGTATGATGTGATCAAGCCGGCGAAGAATGCCAATGGCGCCGGAGTATTGTTCATGGTTAGTGGCGGCTGGGTCTCCATGTGGGCTCCGCCGGAAGGAGTTGTGCGGGCCGAGTCAAAGGGAAAGAACCTGTTCGAGAAAATCGTCGATCGAGGATACACGCTGATTCTGGTTCGACATGGCAGCAGTCCCTACTTCAAAGTACCGGATGCTGTTTCGGACGTGAAGCTGGCCATTCGCCATATTCGAGCGCATGCGAAAGACTATGGCATTGATCCAGATAGAATCGGTGTCTGTGGCGGCAGTGCGGGCGGACATCTGTCCCTGGTGCTCGGCACGATGGGCGATGATGGTGATTCGGCGGGCAAGACGACGGAAGAAAAGACGTCCAGCCGAGTCCAGGCGGTTGCGTGCTACTTTCCGCCGACGGATATCCGTGAGTATGTGAATCACGCGACGCTCAGCAAACAGTTTCCGGCCATCGTGTTTCCTGATGATCAGGCCGACGATGTGTCTCCGCTGCTGGCCGTGACGAAAGATGATGCTCCGACGTTGCTGATTCACGGTGACAAGGATGAGCTTGTGCCAATTTCGCACAGCGAGCGATTTCACGAAGCCATGAAGAAAGTTGATGCGACGTGTGAATTGATGGTCGTTCCCGGAGCCGCTCACGGTTTCCCTGGAGAACAGGGGCAAAAGGCTGAAGCCGCCCTGCTCGACTGGTTCGATAAGTACCTGGCGAAAAAGTGAGTGCTGCAGCCTGGTGGCTTATCCCAACCCGCTGCGTCAGCGAGGGATGACGTGGAACGGAAGGCAATCGTGTGTCCCTCACTGACGTGTCGGGTTGTGAAGGAGCAGGATCGGATCCCTCACTGACGTGTCGGGTTGTGATGGGGCAGCATCGATCCCTCACTGACGTGTCGGGTTGTGATGGGGCTACGCGATCGGCCGTCTTCTGTGCCTCATTTTTCCCTATGAAAATCTGGGACGCGTGTCAGGTGGACAATTGCCTGGACCGTCCTCAGAATGTCCTCTTCGAGCCGCCCAAAGCGGCTCACGACTTTCCTCAACCATCCCCGCAAGATCTTCGCGCTGACTTCATCACGCAGGAGCAGTTAACCCCATGAGCCAGTCTGGCAACCAGAGCATTCAGAGTGTCCTGAAGGAAACTCGAACCTTCGCCCCTCCCGCCACATTTTCCGCCAACGCCCATATCAGCAGTCAGCAGCAGTATGAAGCGATGTGGAAGCGAGCGAAGGATGACCCGTCTGGTTTTTGGGGTGAGATGGCTGAGAACCTTGACTGGTTCCGACGCTGGGACACTGTGATGCAGGGGCACATGCCCGACACGAAGTGGTTTGTCGGCGGGAAGATTAACGTCAGCTATAACTGCGTCGACCGGCATCTCAAAGGGGCTCATAAGAACAAAGCGGCGATCATCTGGGAAGGTGAGCCCGGGGATACTCGGGTTCTTCGTTACCAGGACCTTCATCGCGAAGTTTGCAAGTTCGCAAACGTGCTGAAGAAGCTGGGCGTACAGACCGGTGATCGAGTCACTCTGTACATGCCGATGATTCCGGAACTCACGATCGCAATGCTCGCCTGTTCGCGCATTGGGGCAGTTCATTCAATCATCTTCGGTGGCTTTAGTTCTGACGCTGTCGCCGACCGCAACAACGATGCTCAGGCTAAGCTCGTCGTCACCGCGGATGGTGGCTGGCGTCGAGGCAAGGAAGTGCCATTGAAGGCGGCTGTGGATGCAAGTCTCGACAAGTGTCCGTCCGTTGAGAAGGTCGTCGTTGTTCGTCGCACTGGTGGTGATGTCGACATGGTGCCGGACCGCGACTTCTGGTGGCACGAACTGATGGAAGGCGCGTCGGCGGACTGTGATCCAGTCCAGCTCGACAGCGAACATCCATTGTTCATCCTCTACACATCCGGCAGCACCGGCAAGCCAAAGGGCGTTCTGCATACGACGGCAGGCTATCTGCTTGGCACCACGATGACATCTCGCTGGGTCTTTGACCTGAAAGAAGACGATACGTACTGGTGCACGGCGGACATTGGCTGGATCACAGGTCACAGCTACATCTGCTACGGCCCTCTGTCGAACGGCACTACAGTCGTCATGTACGAAGGTGCTCCCAACTGGCCGGACGAAGGTCGCTTCTGGGAGATCATTGAAAAGTACCGAGTCAGCATTTTCTACACCGCACCGACCGCGATTCGTGCCTTCATCAAGTGGGGCAATCACTGGCCGGAGAAGTATGATCTGTCGAGCCTGCGACTGCTGGGTTCGGTCGGCGAGCCGATCAATCCGGAAGCGTGGATGTGGTATCACAAGATCATCGGGCAGGAACGATGTCCGATCGTGGACACGTGGTGGCAGACCGAAACAGGCGGCATCATGATCAGTCCGCTTCCTGGCGTGACGGCGACAAAGCCTGGCAGTTGCTGCCGTCCTCTGCCGGGCATTGTGCCTGACATCGTGACGCGTGATGGTCAGAGTCTTGGCCCGAATGAAGGCGGTCTGCTGGTCATGCGACAGCCATGGCCGTCGATGCTGCGAACGCTGTACGGTGACCATGATCGGTTCAAGAAGACGTACTTTTCCGAAGTACCCGGATGTTACTTCGCCGGCGACGGGGCTCGACATGATGAAGACGGCTACATCTGGGTCATGGGCCGAGTCGACGACGTCCTGAACGTGTCCGGCCATCGGCTGAGCACGATGGAAGTCGAGAGTACTCTGGTGGCTCACCCGAAAGTGGCCGAAGCAGCGGTTGTCGGATTCCCGCATGAGATCAAAGGCGAAGGCATTTGCTGCTTCGTCACACTCAAGACGGGCGAAGGCGATGACGCACTGAAGAAGGAACTGATCAATCACGTACGAAGTTCGATAGGAGCCCTGGCAACACCAGATCAGATCCGATTTGCGACAGCTCTTCCGAAGACTCGCAGCGGCAAGATCATGCGTCGTCTGCTGCGAGACATCGCGGCCGGGCGCGAGTCGACTCAGGACACGACGACTCTGGAAGACCTGAGTATTCTTGCCAAACTGAGGTCTGACGAGGAATAAGGCGACGGACAGGAACGATGTGGTCTCGGAACTTACGAACCGAGATCACATCGTGAAGACTCAACGATAACAGAGAACCCATATGGTCGATGTTGAGCGAGGCGAAGGTCGTTGGTGGCAGCACAGAGTTCTGCTGTGGTCGATCGTCTTTTTCAGCCTCGTTCTGAATCCTGCGACGTCTGAGGCCCAGAAGCTTGAGCGCTGGGTCTATGTGCCGGTCAACATGCTGGTACCGCAGGAAGTCGATCGCGTAGAACAGTTGATGAAGGAAGCCGCCGGGCTCGGCTACACTCACGTCCTGATCACGGATTCGAAGTTCTGCCGCCTTCCGGACATGAATCAGAAGTACTTCGATCATGTCACGCGGATTCGAGAGCGAGCAAAGGCGCTGCAGTTGCAGCTTGTGCCTGCCGTCTTCCCGGTCGGATATTCGAATGACCTGCTGTCTCAGGATGTGAACCTCGCCGAAGGTTTGCCGGTGAGGAATGCTCTGTTTGAAGTTCGGAACGGAATCGCGACGCTGGTGCCGGATCCCGAAGTTGCCCTGCCCGCCTTCTCTGATCGCAAAGCGTGGAACTTCATCGATGAGGGACTAAAGGCTGACGGTGAGTCGTTGACGGTGACAAACCCGAAAGGGGAAAACTGCCGAGCCGTGAAGACCGTGAATGTGAGTCCGTTTCGACACTATCACGTCTCCGTGAAAGTCCGAACGAAGGACTTTCGAGGACAGCCGCAGATTACGGTTCTGGAACCGAAAACCGGGCGAAGGCTGACGCATACGAATTTGAAAGTGGAGCGGTCTCAGGACTGGTCCGTTCAGCACATCACGTTTAATTCGCTCGATAACCCCAGCGTCAGTGTTTACATCGGTGCTTGGGGACCAACCGGTGGCGAAATGTCACTGGCCGATGCACGGATCGAAGAATGCGGACTACTGAATGTGCTGCGACGCCCCGGAGCCCCATTGGTTGTCACGACAGATGATGCAGCACCGCGAACGCTGGAAGAGGGTGTTGACTTTGACCCCGTCCGAGATCCCAGGCTTGGCTCAGTTCCGTACGCGGGTGAGTATGAAGTGTTTCATGAGTCCCCTTCGATCACGATGAAAGGGAACTGGCCTGATGGGACTCGGCTGCGAGTGTCCTGGTACCATCCTCATGTTGTTTACGATGGCCAGGTTTGTGCCTGCGTGACGGAGCCTGGCTTTCAGGAGCTGCTGAAGCGTCAGGCCAATGATGTCGAGAAGATCTTTCCATCGACTGACCGCATGATGAACCATGATGAATGGCGAGTTTTTGGCTGGGATGAGACGTTTCAAAAGCTGGGTCGAACTCCGGGACAGATCGCGGCCGACAATGTTCGGTTCTGCACGAAACACCTGAAGTCGCTGGATGGCAGTCGACGGATTTTTGTCTGGAGCGACATGTTTGATCCGCACCATAACGCGGTCGACAACTACTACCTTGTGAACGGCGATTTGACGGGATCGTGGGAAGGCCTTTCACGCGACACGATCATTATGAACTGGAACTTCGGAGTTCGAACGGAGAGTCTGAAGTTCTTCGCGGATCGTGGCCACAAGCAGATCCTGGCTGGGTATTACGACGCCGATGCGAATCAGATTCGGCGATGGCTGGACACCGTTCACAAGCAGAAGGTGAACGGAGTGATTGGCGTCATGTACACGACATGGAAGCAGGACTATTCACAGCTACGCGAATTCCGCGACGTCGTCGACCGCTTCGAACAATCCCCGGATGCCGGGAATGACCAGTGACCGATGTTCCAAGACGCGAGCTGATAACGCCCGTAACCAGGAACCACGAACGAAGAACCAGGAACTTGCCTTAACCCCTGAACAACGGAAGTATCGGCGATCCCGCATACAGAAAATGGGGTCTGCCAGTGGCATCGTTCATTGTCATGCCCTGCGGGACGCCGAGTGCATGCAGCATTGTTGCGCAGAGATCTTTGGGAGACACAGGTGATTCGGCCGGGAAGCGAGCAATCTCATCGCTCGCACCGTAGATCGATCCTCCTCGAATGCCGCCCCCTGCGACAAGTCCGCTGTAGCAAAACGGATGGTGTTCACGCCCGGCGTTTGATGCGGTGATCTGAGGGCGTCGGCCGAATTCGCCAACCCAGACGACCAGAGTGTCGTCCAGCATTCCTCGATCGCGAAGGTCGGTCAGCACCGCGGTGAGAGCCTGATCGGCCGTCGGGATGAGATCACGTTTCAGTCGTACGAAATTATCGCCGTGAGTATCCCAGAAGGATTGGCCATCGTTGTGCCAATTGACCGTCACGAACGGCACACCGTGCTCAAGCAGTCGTCGAGCCAGCAACACACACTGGCCGTGGATATTGTGTCCGTATCGGCTGCGTACGTCTTCCGGTTCTGCAGAAAGATCAAACGCCGTTCTGACGGCTGGTGAACTTAGCAGACGAAACGCTTCATCCTGCTGGAGTCCCATGACCGAAGTGAGTTGCTGTTCCAGCGAAGTCTGTTGTCCCTGGATCGTTGCCAGTAATGATCTGCGGTCAGTCAGGCGTCGAGTATCAATTCCGTCGAGCAGTTGCAGAGCGGGTACCGTCCAGCCTGGCGAAGATGGATCTCCCGTGACCAGCATCGGATCTGCACTGGCACCAAGCCATCCCGCCGACTGGCCAGGTGCTGTTCCGCCAGGAGCCGCCGGGTGCAGTGCCTTCCACGGCATTGTGACTGCTGCCGGAAGTCCCGAAGGAATCGTCCGGAACTTGGAGACCAGCGAGCCGAGGCATGGTGAATCATTCCGGCTTGGCGGTTCATCATCGCTTTTGTTGACCGGAGGAATCTGCCCCGTCAGCGTCGTGTGTGCACTACTCAGGTGAGCTGGATCATCGTGATTCAAAGATCGGATGACGGAAAACAACTCAGACAATGGAGCCAGTTTTTGAAAGTGCTCACAGATCTGAAGTCCCGGAGTTGCCGTCGAGACCGGCTGAAATTCTCCTCGCACTTCTGCCGGAGCTTTCGGCTTCATGTCGAACGTGTCGAGCTGACTGGGGCCTCCCCACATGAACAGCATCAGGCAGCGTTTTGCTTTGCCGAAGCCATCGACCTGGCTGACTGTGTCTTCGGCACCCTTCGCTGTTCGTCCGGCAAACCATGACCACAACGGGACCGCAGACGCCGACAGAACGCTTCGTCGGCGCAGCAGAGAACCAGTTCGGAATGGATCGAAAAGGGCCATGCGGTGAGTATCGAATTGGCGGGATGGAACCGGAGGGAGATGCCGGAGCTATTGAAGCTATCGGCATCAGGAGGGAGATTTGATTCCTAAAGGTTATGCTCCAGGGTTGGAAAAAGTCCAGCTTTTCCGACACTGCGGAGCCGTGGTCCCGGTTTTAGTGTTTGGCGAGAGGAATGCAACGGACTGCTTCTAAAGAGGCAGGGACCTGAAGACGGTGTCAATCTGTCAGCGGGAAATCGGAGATCAGCGAGGGAAGTTCTTATGGCCTTCGAAGATGAAAACCCGTATCGGGTTGATACGACCGTTGTTCTGCAGCAATTGCCCATTGATTCAAAGGGTCCCGATGAGTCATCAGAAGGGCCGGATTTTGGGCAGCATATTGGCATTCTCATTGCCTGTTTTCTGGTGTCGCTGTTTGTGTTTTTGGCGACTCTGTTTTTGATTACCACCATTTGGCAGGGACTCGTGATGGCAGGCTTCGTTAAGTCAGCTGGCAGACCGGATGACTTTGGGGGGCTTTGGGAGATCGCCTGCTCGCTGCTGGTCACCGCAATTGCCTGCATCAAGATGCGACGACGCCTGATAAGAACTCTTCAACGTGAAGGTTGACGGTCTGCTGTCTGTCTGCCACCCTGCCCCGAGCACATCCGTGGCAGCCTGCCATGGCGATGAGAACGCAGGAAGAGTTTCTGTCAGGAGCATTCAGACATGCGAAGTTTGGGAACCATGATGATGGCAGCGCTGGCGATGATGTCAGGCACAGCAGTGGCAGGATTGAAGGATGGTGAGACCATCGTCTTCCTGGGCGACTCGATTACTCAGGCCGGTGCTGGTGAAACCGGCTATGTGACACTGTTTCGCCAGGCGATTGAGAAGAACCGTCCCAATTCAAGCATCAAAGTGATCGGCGCGGGAATTAGCGGCAATAGAGTTCCCAACCTGGAAGAGCGACTGGACCGAGATGTCCTCGCCCACAAACCCAGCGTCGTTGTGATCTACATCGGCATCAACGATGTGTGGCATTCAAAGAGCGGACGAGGAACTCCAAAGGACGCTTTTGAGACCGGACTGAAGAGTCTGGTCAAGCGATGCAATGATGCGGGAGCACGCGTCATTCTGTCGACAGCAAGTGTCATTGGCGAAAAATCTGACGGCACCAATGAGCTGGACAAGATGCTGGATGAATACTGTGACGTCAGTCGCGGTGTTGCCAAAGAATGCGGAGCGACTCTGCTGGATCTGCGAGCTGCCTTCATCAACTACGAAAAGGAATACAACGTTGCTGGTCAGTCTCAGGGAGTTCTGACGACCGACGGTGTCCACCTGAATGACGCAGGTAACCGCTTCGTTGCTGTCCGTATGCTGGAAGCCGCGGGCGAAGTTCCGGCAAAGACACGCGTGCTTCGCCATGTTGTTCTGTTCAAGTACAAGCCGGACATTACGCCTGCTCAGCTTGACGAGATCAATCGCGCGTTTCAGGATCTGAAGCGACAGATTCCACAGATTCAGGACTTTGAACGCGGCACGAACAACAGCCCTGAAGGACTGGCCAAAGGATTTACTCACGGATATCTCGTGACCTTTGCAACGGAAGCCGATCGAGACGCCTATCTGCCTCACCCAGCGCACAAGAAGTTTGTTGAGCTATTGGGAGGCAAGCTGGAAGAGCCTTTCGTATTTGACTACTGGACAGTCGAATAAGTCGCTGGGCTTCGGACAAGAGTCTGGACGGAGCGTTGCCTTTTGGCCACATCCGTTCGGGCATGGAGAAAGGCCCGAAGGCGGGTAACTTCGCTTGAAAAGCCGGTGCCGTGGGGAAGTTTGAAGCGTAGAGTTCAGCGGAGCCGGAGGCGGAAAAGCTGATGGCTCCGAGGAATCTGACGGCATGGTGATTGGCAAATGTTCTGAGTGTTCCTGCATGAAACGCATCGCGTCTCCAGGCGTTTGGAGAGTGTTGCCCGCTTTCTGTTCAGGCAGAAACGGCCTTTCGGCGGGGCTTTCGGGGCAGCGAGGTCCTCTTTGGGGGAATTCAGCACCACAATTGTCTTGTCATGATTGAACTTCGGGCAAAGAACCCTCAACCGGCGCTTTTCATGATTTGAGGCTCCAACTAGAATTTTGAGCCAGCGACATCAGGAAGAGGTCACCGTTTCGAAGACCGTCGACCTGACGCAGGAAAACACGGCGGGCCCAATGCGGCATCGCCATGAACAGTTTTGAAGAAGCGCACTGACTGGAAGGAAACTAGGATGCAGGTGGCGATTACCTGTCGACATGGCAGCATTCGGCAAGATCTTCGTGACTATATTACTCAGAAGGCCGAAAAGCTCCTTCGGTATCTGGATACCGTCAGTGAAATCGATGTGACACTGGAATTTGAAGGCCCGCGAGTCGACGTGGAAATGCTGGTCGAGATCGACGGCTACCACACGATCGTGGCGCATGTGGAAGGTGAAGACACGAAAGTGACCTTCGACAAAGCACTCCACAAAATGGAGCACCAGGTTCACAAGTACAAGGAAAAGCACCGAGATCGACGACACAAGACCTCTGTCTCTGACGCGTCACTCGAAGCAGGCAGCAAAGATAGCCCTCAGGCCTGATTGCTGGCTTTTCTTTCGGATGGCAACTTCAGCTTCCTGGCTTTGAATTCGCGGATCTTCGCGATTGCGAATTCTCTTCGAGAAGGCTGTGATACGCATCCTTTGAAATCGTCTTCGCAGATTCTCTGCATACATTGGCCATTCTGGCCGTTTTCGTTCTGATATTTTGGCGCTGGCCGTGTTTTGCCAGGAGCAGGTTCCCCATGAAGCTGACTGAGTTTGTTGTCAAGGAAGCCATCCTTCCCTCTTTGAAAGCCACGAAGAAGGAAGACGTGATTCGAGAAATGGTGGCCAGTTTGAAAGAAGCCGGCGCGTTTCGAGCCGGCGATGAAGAAGCAGTCGTTGCTGCAATTCTGAAGCGTGAAGAGCTGGGATCGACCGGCATTGGAAACGGCGTCGCTGTTCCTCATACCAAGCACGCCTCGGTGGAAAAGCTGTCAGCAACCGTTGCGATTTCACGAGGTGGAGTGGACTTCGCAAGTCTTGATGGCGAAGACGTCTACATCCTGTTCCTTGTTGTGTCGCCTCCGGATCGCCCGGGCGACCACCTTCGAGGACTCGAGAACATTTCTCGACACCTGCGAAGCCCTGACTTCTGCAACTTCCTGAAGCAGTCCACAACGTCAGTCGACATTTGGGACCTGCTTGTCGAACGAGACGAAGGCGATCGAGACGCCTGATTAGGAATGATCAGGTCCGGTTCCTTTGTGTGCCGGACCTGTTGTCGGGAGTAGACACATGGGAGATGTAACACCGATCAGGAGACAGGTCACTGTCACCCCGGAGAACGGGCTGCATTTGAATCCGATCACGCAGTTGGTCCGGAAGGCCCTGATGTTTTCATCGTCGATCTCCCTTTCGTTTGATGGTCGCAAGGCCGATGTAAAATCGGCCTTTGATCTCATGCTTCTTGCCGCCCCCTCCGGTGCCATCCTGGAACTGGAAACAAATGGGGATGACGCCCCGGCCGCCGCGGACGCAATTGCCCATCTGTTCGAGTCTGGATTCCCGCTGCCCGGCGGAGTGTCGCACTAGCGCAGCACTGGTAGTGGATCTTGCTAAAGATCCCCGAGCCTCAGTGCCCCTCACCAGCGACCCGGAATAGAAGCTTGTAGTCGCGCTGCCGGATAGGAACTCTGGCGAGTTCCACTACGGTAACGCCAAATCGCTCAACTCGCCGTCCGTGGTTTCTCAACCGCATTTGCTCTGTTATCATCCCGGCCCCACGTTTGCCTACGAAACTCGGACGTCACGCAGTCATGCGGCGACAGACCGGGCTGGAACACGGTTCTGACAATAAAGACCGAGAGATTTCATGACGGACAATACCGACAATGGCCTGTCAGGACAGGCGGTAGATCTTCTGCACCAGGCGTTTGGAAATCTGCAGGAGCAAATTCGAAAGGTGATCGTCGGGCAGGATGACGTGATCGAACAGCTGTTGATCGCACTGTTCAGCCAGGGGCACGTTCTTCTGGAAGGCGTGCCGGGACTTGCAAAGACACTGATGGTCAGCACGGTTGCTCGCAGTCTGTCGATGACCTTTTCACGAATTCAGTTTACTCCTGACCTGATGCCGGCAGACATCACGGGAACCGACATCCTTCAAGAGAATCGAACCACAGGCCAGCGAGAATTTCGTTTCATCCAGGGGCCACTGTTTCATAACGTGGTTCTTGCAGACGAAATCAATCGAACACCTCCGAAGACTCAGGCCGCACTTCTGGAAGCCATGCAGGAGCGACAGGTCACGGTTGGCCAGGTCATCCACAAACTGAGCGCACCGTTCTTTGTGCTTGCCACGCAGAATCCGATTGAGCAGGAAGGAACCTATTCCCTTCCGGAAGCTCAGCAGGACCGCTTCATGTTCAAGGTGTTCGTTCGTTATCCAACGTTTGACGAAGAACGTCAGATTGCTCGACAGACGACCTCGAACTTCCGCCCGGAAGTGCAGCCGGTTCTGTCCGGCGAGCAGGTCCTTCAGATTCAGACAACGGTGCGACAGGTTCCGGTCTCTGATCATGTCATCAACTACACTCTGGCCATCGTTCGTCAAACGCGAGTTCGCGAACCAGGAACCCCACAGTGGGTCAATGAATGGCTGGGATGGGGAGCTGGTCCGCGAGCCGTGCAGAACCTGCTGCTGGGAGCAAAGACACGTGCACTGCTGAACGGCCGCACGACTGTTTCCATTGAAGACATTCAGAAGCTGGCAGCTCCTGTGCTGCGTCACCGAATTGTTCCGAACTTTACTGCGGAGAGTGAAGGCATCACTTCCGACAAAGTGGTGGAACGTCTCATTCAGGAAACTCCTACTCGTGAAAGCGAACTGACGAGTGACCCAGGACTTGGAAAGATCTTTGCGGCCTGAGGAACTGGCACGCATCGCACGTCTGGAATTGCGAGCCCGACAGGTCGTTGAAGGCTTTGTCTCGGGGTTGCATCGCAGTCCGTACTTTGGTCAGTCGCTGGAATTCGTGCAGCATCGTGAATACGTCGCCGGTGATGATCTGCGTCGTATCGACTGGAAGCTGTGGTCTCGATCGGACCGCTACTACCTGAAGCAGTTCGAAGAGGACACGAACGTTCGAGTCATGCTGGTGCTGGATGGAAGCGAATCCATGCAGTTCGGTTCCGGAGCGATGTCCAAGTTCGCT
This sequence comes from Planctomycetaceae bacterium, assembly GCA_016795145.1. GTDB lineage: Bacteria > Planctomycetota > Planctomycetia > Planctomycetales > Planctomycetaceae > SXXK01. The sequence continues at coordinate 61,938 of JAEUII010000179.1, read as the reverse complement.
TACGCTCAGACGGTCGCAGCGGCTATGAGCATGCTGGTCCTGAAGCAGCATGATTCCGTCGGTGTGAGCCTGTTTGATTCGGCCATTCGAAGTCAGATTCCGGCAAGCAGCAGGAACAACCATCTGCAGACGATTCTGAATGGCCTGCAGGTACAGACGGCCGGCGGAAAGACAGACATCCTTGGCGTCCTTCGCCGAGTCAGCGAGTCACTGAACCGACGCAGTATTGTGATTCTGCTGTCGGACTTGTTCTGTCCGCGTGAAGACCTGTTCAAGGGGCTTCAGATGATGCGACAGCGCGGGCATGAAGTGATTACTCTGCTTGTACTTGATGATGAAGAGCTGGAGTTTCGATATTCGGGTACGATGCGGTTTGAAGGGCTTGAAGATGCCGGGAAACTGACGTGTGATCCAGCGGCCTTGAGAACCGGATACCTCGCCGCGATGGAGAAGTTTCTTGACGCAGTGCGAAGGCGTTGCGCTGGCAGCGGAATCGACTACAAACTGATCCGCACCTCGGACAATCTTGACGCCGCTCTGGCTCAGGTTCTGATGCGCCGCATGAAATAGTCGCCACCGTACCACTTCATGTCGTTCCAGTTACTGCCACGCTGCGGCATGAACTGCCGATTCATAAGATCCAAAGGGCTTCGACCATTCGGGTCAGTCCGTTTGCAACACCTCTGCCAGATATCGGTGTGCTTCCGTGTAAATCAGTTGCGCCACTGTCCGGACACGACATGTCGGGTTTTCCGTAAGTGCGAGTGCACAGTGCGATCGTTGCGTCCCGCATGATCCGATTTGAAGAGTCAAGCAGTCATCAAAGGATTGATGTCTGCGCGGACGTAGACAGAGAACACGGATGTTCCTGAGTCTTCAGACAATCTGGTCTGAACGCTCCCGGCGGATATTTCGTCTGAGCGTGACGACAACCCTTCTCTTCAGCACGGTGCTGCCGACGCTGGTGGGCTGTCGTTCACAGAATTCACTGCGTCAGACGATTGGAAATGACCTTTCGCGGGTGGAGCCGATTTCGAGAGCTGTCGATGAGCCTCAGGTCGAAATCATGCAGGCTGCACTGTCTTCCGCCCCGATTACAGTCCGTGATCGATCACGTCTGGAAGAGATCGAATACCACGATGTGACGGTCAGCGAGATCCTGCAGATCGCGATGCAGAATTCAGAAGTTCTGCGCGACCTGGGAGGTGTGAGTCTACGCAATCCGGATACGATCGCGACGCGGTTCAACTCCGGATTGCGTGAAACCGATCCGCGTTACAGTATGGAAGCCGCACTCAGCGCATTCGATGCCCAGCTGGCCGCATCGGCGTACTTCAATAATAAAGACCAGACCTTCAACAACCCTTTCTTTTCCGGCGGAACGAATACCTTTCGTCAGGACCTGAACGACTACAACGTCGAGCTCAGCAAACGCACGGTGACTGGTTCACGACTGGCCCTGCGAGGCTACAGCAACTACGACACGAATAATGCGCCGAGCAACACATTTCGAAGTGCGTGGGATAGTTACGTCGAAGGCGAGATTCGTCAGCCGCTGCTCCAGGGCGGCGGGATGGAATTCAACCGCATCGCCGGACCAGGCGCGACTCCGGGTGTTTACAACGGTCTGCTAATCGCGCGAGTCAACAATGACATTACTCAGACGGACTTTGAAATGTCCGTGCGGGATTATGTCAGTAACGTCGTCAATGCCTACTGGGACTTGTACTTTGCCTGGCGTGACCTGGATGCTCGCAGCCACGCCATGAAGCGGGCTCTGGAAGCATGGAACCAGTTGAAAGCTCGAGCCGACAGCGACATTGAAAACGACGCCCGTGTTGCTCTGGCTCGTGAGCAGTACTATCGATTCAAAGCGGACGTTGACGATGCGTTGACTGGCCGAGTTGTTCAGGGCACACAGAACCGAAACGGCAGCACCGGTGGAACACCCCGCGGGACCAGCGGCGTCCAGGTGTGTGAACGCCGACTCCGACTGCTGATTGGCATGCCGATCAACGATGATCACATGCTGCGGCCGAAAGAAGATCCGACGGAAGCCGAAGTGCTTTTCCACTGGGACTCCATCATGCAGGAGGCCCTGGTGCGTCGTCCCGAGCTGCGTCGCCAGCAGCTGAATATTCAAAAGCGGAAGATGGAGCTTCTGGCTTCGAAGAACTTCCTGAACCCACGGCTTGATACGGTGGGACGCTACCGTTTCCGAGGCTTCGGTGACGACCTGATTCGCGATGAAGAACATTCGTCATCGATCGGCAATCTCACAACTGGTGACCTGCAGGAATGGTATCTTGGCGTCGAATACACGGTGCCACTCGGATATCGCAAGGGGTACCTGGCCGTTTCGAATGCCGAAATGATGCTGGCACGGGAACGAGTCATCCTGCGGGAACAGGAACGTGAAGTCGTTCACGACCTTAGCAACGCCATCGCCGAAGCGGCTCGAGCGTACGAAGCCTGCCAGACCGCAATGAATCGACTTGAAGCTGCGAACAGCGTTCTGATGTCGTATGAGGCTCAGGAAGAGAACGATCTGGACGTGGACGTCGACCGTCTCCTGGATGCTCAGCGTCGCGTCGTCGAGGCTGAGATTCGTTACTTCCAGGCTCGATCAGAATACGCCGTAGCACTCAAAAATGTGCATCTCGAAAAAGGCAGCCTGATGGCCTACAACGACCTGCACATCTTCGACGGCGTTGCTCCTGTGATCCGGCAGGAAGTCACCGACACGAAAGCTCCAGAAGCCGCACCGTAGTTGCAAAGTCGCGGTTCGCTCCGCGAACCAGGCGTTTTTCTACCGCGTGGCGCAATCTGCCTTTCCGGGGTCGTCCATTGCGTTCTGTTCGGCGGAGCGAACAACGACTCTACTGAAACGATGCCCCTTCGATGCTATCTGCTCGCAGAGCGCTGCGGATTTCTGTGAACTGCAGAGGCTTTGCTTTGAACTGATCGCGGTTGGAAGCGGTCGTGAAAAGGTAGAGGCGATTGTCGAAAAAGGCACCGAAGCGAATGCTGCCCGCAACCGCCTTCTGATCCTTTGTCAGGATGACTGGATCGCAGCCAAGGTCCTGAGGAGCATAGCGTGCGGGATCTTTCAGGAACGCTGTTCGATCGGCTTCGGAAGCGAACAGGTATCGCACTCCGCGGTGGTCGGCCGTGATCTTGTCCTGCCCAGGAATCCACTCGCGCTTATCATGCAGATGAACGGGGCAGAATCCGTCGAGTCCAATCAGTGGCGGATCGATTGATGCTTCGTTTGAATCAGGCTTTGTCGTTTCTGGCTGGATGCCAGTGTTTCCCGGTTGCTCAATCGGTTTCTGTTTTTCCTTCGTATCAATCGGTGTCGGAACACCCATTCGGCGAGCACGGTCGGCGGTTTCGCGAAGCAGGTTCAGGTACGAACCCTTGTTCATGTAGCCGATATTCAAAGTCTCCACGGTGCCATCAGGAAAGACCACGACGTCGCGGGGAACCGTGTCGGCACCGTACTTCGCGGCGAGTTCCGGATCGTGAGTTGTATCCACTTTGATGGACGCAAGACCGTCGCCGAGTGCTCGCTGCACGGCAGCGTCGGAAAACACGTTGGCGTCCATCTGCTTACATGGACCGCAGTACCAGGCGTGAAAGTGAATCAGGATCGCGCCGCCATCGCTTTCGACGGCGTCTTTGGCCGCCGTGTAGGATTCCAGCCAGCCATCTCCTGCGACAACACTGGAACCGGAAGCAGCCATCACCAGGGCGAAGAGGAAGGCTCGCATGTAAACCCTCAATGGAAGACAGCGAAAAGAAGGGATGACAAAGGCTCGCGCAGGAAGAATCGATGATGTCTCTGGACGTATCGGCAGAAGTCGCCATCGGACACGGAGTCCGCGTTCCCGACATCGAACATTCTGTTCGCCTGCCGCCGAAAAGACTCAACGGACCGGTTGTCGCTGACTCGAAGAGTTTTCCGGTTGCGCTGGTTGTATCTGAGCCGGAAGTGCGGCCGTCAGCAGGCGTCGTGGGGAAAACCGAGCATCCTCAGCGCCACGATCGGTACTGATTCAGAGCGTTGATGTTCGAAGCGCAGAGGTAGCCCATAAAGATCATTTCGAACCTGGCACTGGGCTGCAGCATGTACAGCAGGTTGGCGTCCTGGGCGGGGAGCCAGGTAAATAGCCATCGAGGAAAAAACATCTGCTCCTTGTTGAGACAGATCGCTGCCCAGACTGCGACGGCCCCCGCGACAGCGATGGAAATCTTGTAGATGAGTTCCTCGTTCTGTCGTCCCGGAGGACCATAACGCCGGACGATCGCTCCCATGATTTGGCCGCCGTCCAGAGGCAGGCAGGGAATCAGGTTCAGAAGATTCACGATGATGCCGGCGAACATCATCATGAACAGGAAGTAACGAACGTGGAGATACTGAGCAATGATGTTGTCGGGCAGAAATCGAAACAGCAAATAGCAGATGACGCCAAGGATCAGACCTGCGCCTGGGCCTGCAGCTGAGACGATGATGCGCCTCCAGAACGGAAAGTGACTTGAGGTTGCGTAGCCACAGAAGAAGTACAGCACAATCTCCGACGGGTATCCGAACTTTCGGATGTACCAGGCATGGCCCAGTTCATGCACCAGGACGGAGAGAAAGATGCACAGCACTCCGATGGCCGTCAGATCGAACGCCTCACCGGCCCAGACCATCCATGCGGAAGACAGCCAGAACATCGGGTGAACGCGGACCGGGATCCCGAACAGATAGAATCGCAGGTCAAATTCGGTTTCCCCGGCTAATCCGAACATGTCATTTCTCCGTTGAGTCGCGTCCTGCGAGCTGTCAATTCTGGCTGTTACTGGGGCGGACAATACTGATTTTCGACAGGTTTTGTACTCCCGCGTCACCTTCCCTGAAGTTTGCGGCGGCCCGAAGATCCTCATAAATCGTGAATTTGCGATAGTCTCCCGGGCGGCAGGAAACAGACCCTGCGTCAAACAGCCTTTTGAGCTATCCTCCAGCGTCGATTTTGTCTGCAATCGGACTCGAACTTCGAATTCCTGATCGGGGAATGAACCTTGGGCAGTCTCTTTCGAATCCTGATGGACCTGCCCGTACTGCGATCGGCGCTGAAGCCGATCTCACGCCTGATTGTGGGACTGATCGCGATCCCCGTGTTTCGCTTCTTCATGCGTCGCGTGTTCCGCCTGCAGGACCTGGACGACGAGCTCGAAAAGGACCTGGAAGAGTGGTTTCGCGGCGCGCTGCTGCTGTTGGCCGCAACCGCCAACATGGAACACCTTCTTTTCGGATGGCTGCAAAAAGTCGACTGGCTGGACCGCGCTGACTGGCTGACGATGGGACTTCGCCTGTTGCTTGCGATCGGCGTGATTGAAGCCATGCCGGATCAGGACTTGTTTGCGGTTCTGCATCCAGGGCCCCCGAAGATGGAAAAAGGAAAGAACATCTTCAAGCAGATGTGGCAGAAAAAGTGGGCCGTGATGAAGGGCCATCTTTGCCGGCACATCAATCGATCGTCACCTGTTTTGGCGATGATGTGCGCTATTGTTGGTTCGCCGCTGCCTCATTCCGTGGATTTTGAAGAAGATGCTGCCCGACATCAGATTGTTGCGTGCTGGGCATGTTCCAATCACATGAGTTCCCAGTGTCCGCTGGTGTCTGTTGTCTCGGAGGAAGCGATCCGAGTCATTACGCCGGAAACCACCAGGGAACATGAGCGATACAACGAATATCGACGGCATCGCGAACGCTGGCTGGTCGGCTGGGTGTGCTATCTCATGGCGATTACGCAGTACCTCATCATCGGCCTTGTCACCTCCCGCGATCGCGCGATGGACGTGCTGAGCGAATTTGACCGAGCCGTCGCCGCGCGGCGAGAAGAGCTGATTCAGGAATTCCAGATCACGGGGGCGTTACCAGAGGATGCTCAAAAGCCGCCGGAAACCAAACGGTGACGTGGTGAATCTGAAAGAAGCGTCAGCCAGGGGAGCCGATATTCTCAGTATGTGTTCTTTTGTGCGCTCCTTTGGCTTAGGCCGAATCAGAATGGCGGGAACTTGAGACGAAGTTCAAGCGGGACTGGGCAAAACGCCGAATTTGATGGCTCAGCGCCTTCGGTCATGGTTTCTGTCCTGTTGGGGCAAACTTTCGGCTGAGGCCTGGGATTGGTGGTTTTTGCGGCGTGGAACACCTGGGAAACGTGTTCCGGAGCCTTGATTTGCGGCGAGAATGTTGTCATTCTGCCCCGCTTCAAATTTCGACCGACCTGATTTTGGGCGGTGCGAATACGGAAAAACAGTGAATTTGAGTGTTGGAGTGGATCATGCACATTCGCAAGGGTGACGTCGTTGAAGTCGTGGCAGGAGACGAAGCGGGTTCTCGCGGCACCGTGCTGTCTGTCGATCGCAAGAACGGCAAAGTCGTGGTTGAAGGGGTTAACAAGGTCTACAAGCATGTGAAGCGAGGACATCCAAAGAGTCCTCAGGGTGGCCGTCTCCATACGGAACTGGCACTGGACGCTTCCAATGTGATGCTGATCGACCCACAGACCAACAAGCCGACTCGCGTTGGCGTGAAGATCAATGCTGACGGCAGCAAGGAACTGGTTGCCAAGAAGAGCGGCACGACTCTGCGTCGCCTGTCACCAGCAAAGAAGTAATTGGTCGGTTGACCCTCATTGAATCAAAGGGCTGAGGATACTCAGCCCTTTTTGCTGCGCCGAAGATGGTTTGGATTCCAGTTCCTGGGCTGAATTCATGAAGCAGACTCACCGGAGGGCTTGCGCCCTGCCGCTACATACGCGACGTTTCAGCCGAGAAAAATCCTTCACCGCGTTGTCGCAAACGGCGGCGCCGAATTGCGAACGGCTGGGACAGCCGTTTGACAATGGTGTTGTTGAAAATCGCGGAAACTGCTAGGTTTCTGATGCCCATGGAGGGCGATTTTCTGTCTCTAAGCCTCTTTGTCACGGAAGACGATCTGCGATGGCGGTGCCAAAACACATCGGTGATATCCGTGTGAAGATCCTGTCCAAGGGTGGCGCGAATTTCCCCATGGATCGGGTGCTGGGCCGATTTCCGAACAAAGATGGTGTGTGGGGACGCTGTCGGTTTCTGTACGACCTGAATGAACGAGACTACGACTGGCTGGTGGTCTACGACGATCTCACCTGCCTTCCCTCCGAACGCACATCGACTCGCATTGAAGAGCTGGCATGTTCTGCGAAGCACACAATGCTTGTGACGTCAGAGCCATCCAGCGTCAAGATCTACGCTTCTTCGTTCACATCACAGTTTGAAACAGTCCTGACCAGTCAGGAGCCCTGGGCACTGCAGCATCGCAATGCCGTCTATTCGCAGTGTGGTCTTGTTTGGTTCTACAGCTGTGACTACGCCAGCGTGCGAGACAATCCGCCGCTTCAGAAGACTGGTGATCTTGCCACGGTCTGCAGCAGCAAACAGCAGCGTCATACGCTTCATCACCTTCGCTATTCATTTACTCAGCGTCTGCGAGAAGCGATTCCGGAGATGGATGTGTTTGGACGCGGTGTCCGGCCGATCGAAGACAAACGCGAAGCACTTGATCCGTATCGCTATCACCTGGCGATTGAGAACCACGTGTGTCCGCATCACTGGACGGAGAAACTGGCCGATTCGTTTCTTGGACTGACCGTGCCGTTCTACTACGGCTGCCCCAATGTGTTTGATTACTTCCCGGAAGGATCTGTTGTCCCGATCGACATTCGTGATTTTGGAAGCTGTGTCGAAACCATCCAGAAGACGATTCAGGACAAACACTGGGAGAAGAACTACTCGGCCGTCCAGGAAGCTCGGCGTCGAGTACTGGAAGACTACCACCTGTTTGCGGTGGTTGAACGCATGATTGTTGAGCGACACGATCCAGGCCGAACGGACCGAGGCGTTTTGGTCCGAAGCCGCAAGGCTGCTCGAAATCAGAACATGTTTACGTTTGTTTCACACGGACTGCAGTTTGTGCGCACTCGATTGTGGCACACTTTTCACTGAATAACGGACCAGCGACAGGCGATCGATTCATGTCATTTTCAACGGAAGCCACTGCCCTGCCTTACTCAGGGATTCGCATCGTCCATGCGGCCAGTTTTCAGGCTGACAAGGACGGGGCCGCGTTCTTTAACTGTGACCTGAAATTTCATCAGGGGATGGTTCAGGCCGGTTGCCACGTTTATCCCTTCAGCATCAACGATCGTGCTCGCCAGCTGACCTGGACAAACTCCAAATACTGGGGCATGGGGAAAGCGAACACCGCACTGATCAAGACGTGTCAGAACATTCAGCCTGATGCGCTGATCCTGGGGCACGGCCAGCATATCACCGTGGAGACTCTGGAAGCCATTCGCGACAAGGTTCCGGGCATCCGAATGGGATACTGGTACATCGATCCGCTCTGGGATCCAAAACCAATTGAGCACCTGAACCGGCGCGCACATCTGTTTGATGCGGTCTGCTGCACGACTGGTGGCGAGATGGTCCAGCAGTTTGTTCGTCAAAACACGGCCGCTGCTTTCATCCCGAATCCCGTTGATGCGGGAGTCGAGCGGATGCGGGCGTTTGAGATTCAGAACACTCCTCATGATCTCGTCTATTTTGGTCGCGACAAGCATGCTTCGCACCGCGGTCAGTTTCTGGCAAAGCTTCGTGATGCCCTTCCTGAAGTGAAGTGTGACTTCTTCGGTTGTCTCGGCGAGCGTCTGGTGTTCGGCGCCGAAAAGGATGCGGTTCTGGCTCGCAGCCGAATGGGGTTGAATCTGAGTCGTCGAACGGACGTCTTCCTGTATTCTTCGGACCGGCTTTCTCAGCTGATCGGAAATGGCATCGTGGCGCTGATTCAGCGAGGTGCTGGTTTTGAGGAACTGTTCGGTGAGGATGAAGTCGGCTTCTATTCAGATTTCGATGATCTGGTGAACGTCGTCCGGGCGTTTCGGAAGGACGACGAACTTCGGTGCCATGTGGCTCGGAACGGCTGGAAGAAAGCTCACGGAGTCTTTTCATCGCGGCAGTGTTCCGAGTTCCTTCTGAACCTGACGTTTCGCCGGCCCGAAGCGACGACGACACCCTGGTCGAAGCACATTTACTGGCACGAATCCGATGCGACGAGACTGGCACTGCCTGCGAACACTCCAGCGACTTCACGGGGCGTGGTTAACAGGAAAGCCGCCTGAAAACACGGCAAAAAGCGCACCTTGGCACAGGGGCAAGACAGTGAAATGACTGGGATTGCCCGGGAATTGCGGTCTGTGCTAAAACCAGACGCTAAATGAGGATACAAATCACTGGCGATGCCGGGCAAAACGTCCGACTGAAGCAGTGACTGGATTCAAGACGATACTTGTTGCAAACATGGGCAAAGGATTGCCATGAGCCTTCTTTCACTGGCCGCTGATCAGTTTCGACGTTCGCCACTTTATCGCATGCTGCGGGCCAGTCGTCACCGCTCTGAGTATCGGAAGTGGGACCGAGCCGGTCGCACCAGTCCTCCTCCGCATCTGGTGAAACAGAAACTGATTCGTCGTTACGCAGCGCGGTTTCAGTGCTCAACTCTGGTGGAAACCGGAACCTATCGTGGCGACATGATGCTGGCGATGCTGAATGATTTTCGGACGCTGTATTCGATCGAGCTGCATCCGAAGCTGCACGCTCGCGCGCGACGGCTGTTCCAGAATGAACCGCGAGTCCACCTGTTGCAGGGCGACAGTGGCGAGCGAATTGCTGATGTGCTGAAGGATCTGAATGAGCCCGCCGTGTTCTGGCTGGATGGACATTATTCCGCCGGGGAAACCGCCAAGGCAGATCTCGAAACACCCATCATCGCGGAACTCGATCAGGTGCTGCGACACAAAGTTCGTGAGCACGTCATTCTGATTGATGATGCTCGCCTGTTTGTCGGCAAGAACGATTATCCAACGATCGACTTCGTCAAAGCGCGGCTGGAAAAGTATGGCCAGTTCCAGGTGGACGTTGAAGACGATGTGATCGCTATCGTCCGCAAGGCTGCTTAGTAAGGGCTGAAAGGGCCGCTGACTCAGAACAGGCCGCTGACTCAGAGGAGTCTGGCGGCTAGTGCTCCGTCAGAACAACGAAGAGGGGTTCGTCATTCCCGCGCAGGCGGGAACCTGGCTTTCAACGTTCTGGGTTCCCGCCTGCGCGGGAATGACGGCTAAACCCAAATTGTTGATGTGACAAACCACTTGTCGCTGGTGCCTATTGCAGGTCGTAGTTCTCAAGCATTGATCGAACCTGATCCACGGTGTTGAACATCATCACGTCGAGGATCGAAAGTGCGGGAATGAACGGGAGCCGCAGCTGGCGGTACTCGGTGATTGACGCCTGAAGAAAGTTCAGGCGGATCCCCTGCTCTTCGAATCTGGCGCGTGAGTACAGTTCGACTCCACCGATCGGATTGATGTAATGATCCGCGCCGGCCAGGCGGCAGATTTCGAGGACGCGATCCTCGGCTTTCAGGGATTCGTCCTTGCGCATGTCGGAACTGAGCGATACCGGCGTTTGAATGTCAAGGAATGCGGCGGTCTCTCGAAGTGAGTGGACGATGAGATCGCAGGCGTTGTCGGTCTGGAAATGCAGGATTCTGTGAATGAGGTCTGACACGATCTCAAACTGAGGTGCTCGCGAGTAGGCTTCTCGGATCACTCGCAGCATCCGTTCTCTCTGGCGTTCATAATCCGCTCCGAGTCGTCGGCGGTTGATGAGGCCGTTGTTGCCATCGGACTCGACTGGAAGAGTCAGCAATTGTTCGCGGCCATGAACCGAGATGCGGTTGCGATTGATCCAGCCGCCTTTGATCCACTGAACGTCGTCGTGAATGATGAAGCGATCGACCGCATTCATCAGCTGGAAATAGCCGATGTACGGGAGAAAGTACGGCTGCATGATGGCGAGACGCATGGGGGAAACCAATGTAGCTCGCCTCTCCGAGGCGAGACGTCCGCAATAGAGGCCTTAACGAAACCGGCAGGACCATGAACCTGGGATGCGGCCCGCGTCGGAGACACGGGGCACATTGGAAAACGCCAACTAACGAAACCGTTCCCCTGAGTCGAATCGCACTTTCTGCGGAACAGAGTATCATCAGATGCTTCTTTAGTGCGGTGCGATTTCTTCATCTGATCGTGTCGAGTGAACGTAATGAATCGCAGTGCATCACTCAGAGAGTGGTGTCTACTGTCTTAACTTTCCGAACAGTTGTCCAATGGGAAGATATTGTGATTGTTGCGGAACCGAACGCCCATATGAGAATTTTGGTGGCCGGGGACAACGCGCAAGGATCTGTCGGGAGTGCCGGAAACTACCGAAGGCCGAACGGCAGCGGATCCTGGCGACGGGCGAGATCTATGGCTTTCTGGACCAGAAGAACATCTCGCAGAAGAACATCGACAGACTCAAGGACCTTGCTTCGATCGACAATGAAGCGTTTCAGGCACTGCGAGGATTGATTCTGGAGATTGCAATGCTGGCACCTCGAAAACGCCGACGCTGGAAACTTCTCTCGGCAAACCAAAAAGACCTCCTGCAGAGAGCGGTCGACATGGGCCTGATCGAAGACGACTGTGAAGCAGATGAACTTGAGGACCCGGAAGTGTATGACTTCACTCAGATGCCCGACTGGAATGAGTCTGATTTCGACGAAATGTATGGCTCGACAACGGATCCGGAAAACACCAATTCAGAATCGTCAGAGATTGACATTCCTTTTTAGTAGCAGCCGCTGAACAGTCAACGGGGGAAATTGTACCGGGAAGCTCACGCATCCAGCTCGCAGTTGTGAAAGGTGAGTCGATGAAGTGACACGGAGGGCTGACTCCGCTGACTCCCAGCTACTCGAGTTTCTTTTGCCGACGAAGTTCTGAAATCTCGGGAGCTCAGAAGTAACAGGCTCCCAACAAGATTCATCAGCTGTTACGATCAGATGAAACACCGTTTGTTTCAGTGGATGGACTACAGATCCATGAGCAATCTTCCTGTCAATTCCATAGCGGCACTGGGTTTGGATCGCACTGCGATTTCTTTCTCGGACGACTTTGACGAGCAGGAAACGAAGCAGTGGTGGTTTGCACAAACTGCAGAACGTCGACTCCAGCACATGATGGCGCTTCGGGCGATGAATTATGGTGATCGAGCTTCCGCCAGACTTCAAAGAGTTCTTGAGATTGCTGAACTGCCACCACGTTGACTATTTGGTCATTGGTGGGTTTGCTGTTGGCTTTCACGGCTATCCGCGTTCCACCAGCGACATCGATATTTGGGTCAGCAAATCGCCGGAAAACGCAATTCGCGTGGTCGACGCGATACGCGAATTCGGATTCGATACACCGAATCTGACCCCTGAACTTTTCCTGCAGCAGCGAAAGATCGTACGGATGGGGCATCCTCCCGTTCGCATTGAGGTCATGAATGAAATCGACGGAGTGACATTTGAGAACTGCCGTGCTGGTCGAGTAATGACCGAGTTTGACGATATCCCTGTCCCCGTCATCGGACTCGCCGATCTGAGACAGAACAAAACCGCGAGTGCTCGTCCTAAAGATCTCGACGATCTGCAACAACTTCCGTGAGGCTTTTCAGGGAACTGACGTTGCCCGGTCGCCCGATTGGAAATCGCAGTGTCAGCGAACCTGTCCGTCGCCTCGGACGATGAATTTGTAGCTGCACAGTTCTCGCATGCCGCAGGGGCCGCGGGCGTGGAAACGGTCGGTGCTGATTCCGATTTCGGCACCCAGTCCCAGTTCGCCGCCATCGTTGAACCGAGTACTCGCGTTGACCACGACGGCGGATGAGTCGACTTCGTTCTGGAACCGATCGGCTGAGGTGACGCAGCGAGTCACGATTGCTTCCGTGTGTCCGGAGCCATAGATTCGAATGTGATCCATCGCATGATCAACAGAGTCGACGATGCGCACATTCAGGATCAGGTCCAGATGCTCCGTTCGATAATCCTGATCCGTCGCAGGTTTTCCGCCACTGATCATTTTCAGGCTCTGCGGGCAACACCGAAGCTCCACCTTCTTCTGCTGCAGTACCGCTGCGACAGACGGCCAGAGTCGTTCTGCGGCATCCGCGTGGATCAGCAGAGTCTCCGCGGCATTGCAAACACCAGGGCGTTGACACTTGCTGTTCACGATGATGTCAGTCGCCATCTTCAGGTCGGCCGTTGCATCGAAGTAGACATGACAGATGCCATCAAAGTGTTTGATCACAGGCATTGTGGCTTCATTGGTGACTCGTTCGATCAGCGAACGGCCGCCGCGAGGAATCGTCACATCAATGTACTGACCGAGGCCAAGGAGTTCGCCGACAATGGAGCGGTCGGTAGTATTCACCAGTTGCACGGCATTTTCAGGCAGACCGCACGTCTTCAGCGATGATGCGATAATCGACTGCAGAGCAACGTTGCTGTGGAACGCTTCACTGCCGCCTCGCAGGATCACCGCATTGCCGCTCTTCACGCAAAGAGCCGCCGCGTCAATGGTCACGTTCGGTCGAGACTCATAGATGAAGAAGACGACGCCGAGAGGAACTCGAACGCGTGAGACGAAGAGGCCGTTGGGGCGACGATGACCGTCGATGACTTCGCCAACAGGATCCGGCAGGCTTCGGATGTGTTCGACGGCAGCGGCCAGGGCGTCAATTCGTGGACCGTCGAGTTTCAGGCGATCCAGCATCGCGGCACTCAGGCCGGCAGCCGCTCCGGCGTCCAGATCCTTTTGGTTTGCTTGGATGATCGTTTCTGACTGCAGTCTGAGCTGTTGAGCCACCTGGGTCAGCCATGCATTCTTCGTCGATGTTGGGACGGTCGCGAGTCGTCGTGCGGCATCACGAGCGGAGTGGGCCAGCTGGTGACTGTAAGAATCAGAAGAAGGCATGACGAGGAGACTCCGTGGCGCGGGAAATGCCGCCCAAAACACTGCAGGGGTAGGGCCAGGTGAGCAGCCAGCTTGCGGCTGGATACCAGAAAAAACGAGCCAATCTAGCAGAACCAGTCGTCAGGGATCACCCCATCCGGGGAGATTGAAGTGAAACCGGCCAACGTCCTGACATCATTTTTGAACCTGAGGAACGAGGATGGCGACAGGAATGGCCTGAAGTTGTTCGCGTCAATTTCCGAAAGCGAGATGAAAATCACGGCTGAACCGGTTGGCCTTGATTCGGTCAGTGATTGTTCATATTCCACGTGTGCAGGGATGCGCGCGGAGTCAATGCGCTTGAGGGACCGATGGCGGACGGTTCCGCTTCCTGCACGAGGTCCACCCGCCTGGATGACTCACCGGCCGTATTGGCTGCGTTTTCCGCAGAAAAACGGTTCCCGGCATACGACGCTTCGCAGTTTGCGAAGTGCCTGTGTGATTGATAGAGAAAGGGTCTGGTGTGGAACTTCCCAACTTGCCACCGTTGTTTGTTTACGGTGGGATTCTGGTCGGGTTCGTCGTCACGAACCTGCTGCTGGCTCACCTGCTGGGGCCAAAGAAGAAGACGCCGGTCAAGGACATGCCGTACGAATCGGGGATGGACCCGGTCGGCGATGCTCGGCAGCCCTTTGACGTGCGATTCTATCTCGTGGCGATTCTGTTCCTGGTTTTCGACGTCGAACTCCTGTTCCTGTATCCGTGGGCCGTTAGCGCCTACAGTGAGATGGGAATTCCGGTTGAGCTTCGCGATGTTGTCTTTGCGGTAATGCTGGTCTTCATGAGCACGCTCGCGCTGGCATGGGTTTATGCCTGGCGGAAAGGGGTCTTTCGATGGCGGTAGGCCTTCCTGAGAATATTTTCATTACGAAGCTGGATGCAGCGGCCAACTGGGCGCGTTCCAACAGTCTGTGGCCGATGCCTTTTGCAACGGCGTGCTGTGGGATCGAACTGATGGCCACCGCGGCGTCTCGCCACGACCTGGCTCGCTTCGGTGCGGAAGTCATGCGTTTCAGTCCTCGTCAGTGTGACCTGCTGATCGTTGCGGGTCGCGTTGTGATGAAGATGCTGCCGGTTCTTCAGCGAATCTGGTTGCAGATGCCGGAACCGAAGTGGTGCATCTCCATGGGAGCCTGTGCCTGCTCCGGCGGTGTGTTTGATACTTACGCGGTCGTTCAGGGTGTTGACCGATTCATCCCGGTTGACATGTATGTTCCTGGCTGTCCTCCACGACCAGAGCAGCTGCTGGCTGCGGTAATGGAAATGCAGGCGAAGGTTCGTCGAACCGGAACCATCATGGGCAAAGAGTTCATGGTGCGAGACAAGTCGATGGGCCCTGCTCCGTTTGATGAAGATGAACGTCACCGTATTGAAGACGCGACCTGGGTTCAGCTGGGCGGATTCAATGCTGGTGCAACTTCTGCTGGCATGAGGGGAGGCAACCGTGGTTGAGTTGTCTGTTCTGCAGCAGCGATTTGGGTCAGAGCTGGTCGAAAGCAGTTTCCGGGACAATCGACGCATCGACGTTCCTGCGGCGAAGGCGTTCGACATTCTTTCGGCTCTGAAGTCTGACTTTGGCTTCGACATGCTTGTCGACCTCACCGCCGTGGACTATCTGGAGTATGAAGGCGCGACAGACCGTTTCGGTGTCGTCTACATGCTTCTGAATGTCACGACCGGCGAGCGACTGATCATTCGAACGGCTGTGAATCTTCCTGATGCGAAGCTGCCATCTGTGTACTCACTCTGGAAGGGTGCAGACTGGATGGAGCGTGAAGTGTACGACATGTTCGGCATTACGTTCCCAGGTCACCCGGACCTGCGGCGCATTCTGATGCCGGAAGAGTTCGAAGCGTTTCCTTTGCGGAAGGACTATCCGCTCAAGGGGCGTGGCGAACGTCACAACTTCCCGATCATTACTCGATCCGGAAGCTGATGCCGCCGGCGCAGCGGATGTGAACTGGTTGATGTTGTGGGTTTGAGTTTCTTCCTGTCTTTGTAAGTCTGGCCGTCTTCGATGCCTCTGACTCCCGTTGATACTCTGGATACAGAATCGGCTGAGCGTGAATACGTCTGGACGCTCAACTTTGGTCCTCAGCATCCGGCGACTCACACCACGCTTCGACTGGTGTTGACTCTGGATGGTGAAAGAGTCCTGAATGCGGTTCCGTACATCGGTTACCTCCACAGCGGATTCGAAAAGCTGGGTGAGCATCTCGACTTCAATCAGTACGTGACCATCGTCGACCGAATGAACTATCTGTCGCCGCTGGCCAATGAAATCGCCTGGCACCATGCGGTGGAAAAGCTGCTGGGCATTGATCTGACGCCTCGCTGTAAGTACCTGCGAACGATTCTGGCGGAACTCATGCGAATGCATGACCACCTGCTGAATCTGGGCACGACGGCTCTGGACCTTGGCGGCTTCACCGCGTTCCTGTACTTCTTCCAGCAGCGTGAATACATCTACGACATTGTGGAGATGGCGTCCGGCCAGCGATTCCACACGAGTTACACGCGAGTTGGCGGCGTGCTGTTCGACGTGAACATGGACTGGGTGAACCGAGTCCGGAAGTTCATCACCGAGTTTCCAAAGGTGTATGACGAAGTCGACCGGCTGCTGACCAAGAATCGAATTTTCGTCGACCGAACCAAGGGCATCGGTTACCTCAGCCGCGAAGATGCGATCAACATGAGCGCGGCTGGTCCGGTTGCTCGCGCGAGCGGCGTGGAGCGAGACCTTCGTCGCGACGAGCCTTACCTCGCCTATCCGGATTTCGACTTCGACGTGATCTGCTCAAAGGGTGGCGACTGTTACGCTCGCTATCTGGTCCGAATGCAGGAGCTACAGGAAAGCCTGAAGATCATCAGCCAGGCCCTGGAGAATATCCCTTCGGGACCAGTGAATATCGCGGTCGACAGCGACATGGTGCTTCCAGCCAAGCCGGCTGTGTACCGCAGTATCGAAGGTCTGATTCAGCACTTCGAAGTGATCATGCCGAATCGTGGCTACGACGTTCCTCGCGAACAGATTTACGCGGCGACGGAGTCACCGAACGGCGAACTGGGATTCTATATCGTGGGCAACGGTGAGACCCGAGCGTACCGCGCTCGGACTCGACCGCCATCCTACATTCACTTTTCGATGTTCCCGCACATGATCAAGAACCACCAGCTCAGCGACGTGGTGGCTGTGCTGGGAAGCATCAACATTATTGCCGCGGAACTCGACCGCTGATTCGTCCGACTTTCCTCCTTTGATGGCTGACTGACAATGGGTGTTCTGAGCGAAGAAGTTCGTGAGCATATTCGGGGCTTGTTCCCGAAGTACCCGAACAAGCGCGCAGTGACGTTGCCGGCACTGCACCTTGTGCATGACACATATCGGGCGGTTTCAAAGGAAGCGATTGTTGAGATCGCTGAGCTGCTGGAACTGCATCCGTCAGAAGTGCATGACACGATGACGTTCTACAACTTCTTCAAGGATGAAAAGAATCCTCTGGGGAAGCACCGAGTCTGGTTCTGCCGCAGTATCTCCTGTGCGCTGCGTGGCGGTGAAGAACTGTTCGAACAGGTCTGTAACAAGTACCACGTGCATCCGGGTGAGAAGTCCGGCGACGGCAAGTTCACTGTGGAGTTTGCGGAGTGTCTTGGAGCCTGTGAAGGTGCTCCGTGCATTCTTGTGAACGACGAATGCCACATGGACATGACAGTTGAATCCACGTCAAAACTGATTGACAAGCTGTAAGAGGATTATCGTGGCGAAATTTGAACCAGTACTCTTCGCACGAATTCACAAGCCGGACAGCACGTCGCTGAAGTCCTATCAGGCCGACGGTGGTTATTCGCGCCTGAAGGAATTCCTGAGCATGGCGCCGGCCGATGTTGCGAACATCGTGAAGGATGCCGGGCTGCGAGGTCGAGGCGGCGCGGGATTCCCGACCGGTCTGAAGTGGACGTTCCTTCCCAAAGATCATCCCGGCCCGATTTATCTGGCGATCAACGCGGATGAGAGCGAACCAGGAACGTTCAACAACCGTTACCTGATGGAGCTGGATCCTCATCAGCTGATCGAAGGCATCATGCTGGCATGCCATGCGATCAAGTCGAACAACGCGTACCTGTATCTTCGCTACGAATATGGTCGCAGCTACCGAGTACTCGATGCAGCTGTGAAGGAATGTTACGCGGCGGGTCTGCTGGGCAAGAACATTCTGGGGACGGGATTCAACCTGGACATCGTGCTGCACCGAGGTGCCGGCGCTTACATCTGCGGTGAAGAGACGGGGCTGATTGAGAGTCTGGAAGGCAAGCGAGCCTGGCCTCGCATCAAGCCGCCATTCCCCGCGATCGAAGGTTTGTTCCGCAAGCCGACCATCGTCAACAATGTCGAAACACTTTGCTGTGTGACTCAGATTCTGTACCGCGGTGGAGAGTGGTTTAAGTCGATCGGCGTTCCACCGGATCCGAATAATCCTCGCGACCCGGGCAGCTACGGTCCCAAGCTGTACTGCGTCAGCGGTCATGTGAACAAGCCATGCTGCGTCGAGCTGCCTTTGGGTGTGACTGCTCGCGAACTGATTGAAGAGCATGCTGGCGGAGTCTGGAAGGGTCGCAAGGCGAAGGCCGTCGTTCCCGGTGGCATCAGCATGGGATTCCTGTCCGATAAGGAACTCGACACGAAGCTGGACTTTGCCGGTCCGGGTAAGGTCGGTTGCCTGGGACTTGGAACCGCTGCGGTTGTGGTCGTCGATGACCAGACCAGCATGGTTGATGTGCTTTACAACTGCTGTCGCTTCATGTCGCACGAATCCTGTGGTCAGTGCACGCCGTGTCGCGAAGGCACAGCGTGGATGACGAAGATCCTGGAACGAATTCGAAGCGGCAATGGACGACTGACGGATCTCGATCTTCTGACGGAAGTTGCAGGATCGATGGGCATTATTCCAGGCACGACGATCTGCGGACTTTCCGACGGTGCGGCGTGGCCGGTGAAGAATGCAATTTCGAAGTTCCGAGGTGACTTCGAAGAGTACATTAAGAGTGGTAAGGCTTCTGTGACGTCAGCTCAGAAACTGATGGCGGTTCACTAAGAGATTTGAATTTCAGTTTTGAAATTTGGGATCTGGCAGTGTGTTGAAACTGATCTCAACCCGCTGCGTGAGCAAGGGATCATTGTTGAGAATCACGGCAGTTTCGATCCCTCGCTGACGTGTCGGGTTGTGAAACTCTTTTATTCAACAGACTGCTGGCAGTCAGGTAACAGCATGGCATCGGTGATTGTTAACGGAAAAGAAGTTGAGATCGGCGCGAACGAGCGGCTGAACTGCATTCAGGCAGCAGCAAAGGCAGGCGTCGAGATTCCGGCTTACTGCTGGCACCCTGCTCTGTCTGTTGTTGCCAGTTGCCGTATGTGTCTCGTGGAAGTCGGCGATAAGAAGCCGGACGGCACAGTGGCGATGCAGCCCAAGCTGGTACCAGGCTGCCAGACGCCTGCCAAAGACGGCACAGTGATTGTCGCTGACAGCCAGAAAGTGAAGGATGCTCGAAAGGCGACGCTCGAGTACCTTCTGTTGAATCATCCGCTTGACTGTCCGACCTGCGACCAGGCGGGCGAGTGTTATCTTCAGGACTACAGCTTTGATTACGGTCGAGGCTACAGTCGACTGAACGAACCAAAGAACATCAAGCCGGACAAGACGTACATCGGCGACCAGATCACGCTCTTCACTGACCGCTGCATCATGTGTACTCGCTGCGTGCGATTCACACGCGAAGTCACGGGTTCCGCCGAGCTGCAGGTTGTCAGCCGCGGCAGCCACGAAGAGATTGATATCTTCCCAGGGCATCCTGTCAATAATCCACTGGCCGGCAACGTCGTCGACCTCTGTCCGGTCGGCGCACTTTGCAGCAAAGACTTCTTGTACCAGCAGCGAGTCTGGTGGCTGAAGACTCAGAATTCTGTGTGCCCTGGTTGCAGCACAGGCTGCAGCGTGACGGTCGATCAGAATGAAGATCGAGTCTACCGACTGAAGCCTCGCGTGAATGAAAAGTCTCAGGGACATTTCATGTGTGACGAAGGCCGCTTTGGCTGGAAGTACACACACTCGGAACAGCGTCTGACGTCTGCCGAAATTCGATCGAACGGTCAGACCACGTCAAAGGACTGGGATGCTGTTCTAAAGGCCGTTCGAACGGCACTGCAGAAGGCCGCCGGTATTGGTAAGGGCAAGATCGCTGCTGTCCTGTCACCGTGGATGACGGTTGAAGAAGCCTGGATTCTGGGAAGCTATCTGAAGTCACTTTCCAGCAATGTGATTCTTGCTCTTGGCCCGGTTCGAGTCTCTGGGCAGGACGATCATTTCCCGAAAGACATTAAGGGCAATGTGATTCAGCCGGTGAAGTTCACGATCCGTGCTGAGAAGTGTCCGAACCGTGCTGGTGTTGAAGCCGTTCTGAAGCACCTGGTCGGCGACGTCATGCCGTTCGAAGAACTGCTGCGGCTGTCTTCGGCTGGTCAGTTCAATGCAGTCTACCTCGTGGGTGGAGATCCAGCAGGCTGGATTTCTGATCTGCAGGCTGAAGCCTTCAGCAAGGTGGAAACGGTTATCGTGCAGGACTTCCTGCCATCACCCGTTCTGAAGCATGCGACTCACGTGCTGCCATCGGGAACCTTTGTGGAACGCGAAGGCACTTATGTGAACTACAAAGGACTGGCTCAGCTGGTCCGGCGTTCGGTTCGCGGCCCCGATGGATCACGTCCGGATTCTCGAATCCTCTGGGAACTCAGCGAGCGAAGCGGGCTGGTGCAAACCGACGCTGTCCGAAAGGAAATCGCATCCGCTGTCTCAGCACTAGCGGCACTGGATCATGCGGAACTGAAGAATGACGGAGTCCTTCTTTCAGCCGCAGAGCCAGTTGGCGCGAAGTAAACGCAGACGGATCCGCTGCATGTCGGATCACTGATCAACAAACAACTTCCTCACTCACTTTTTGTGATACTGAGATATGGCGGAACTTCTGGTTACTTTGGTCACGATCGCCATCGTCGTGGGAGCAATCCCCGGCGTTTGCAACTATCTCATTCTGCTGGAACGAAAGCTCTCAGCATGGATGCAGGACCGCGTCGGGCCGAACCGAGTTGGTCCGATGGGACTCTTTCAGCCGCTTGCCGATGGCCTCAAGCTGCTGCTGAAAGAGGAAGTGATTCCGTCGCATGTGGACAAAGTCCTGTTTCTGATTGCCCCGGCGATTTCTGTCTTTACCGCTTTGCTGGCGTTTGCGGTTGTGCCTTTTGGGCCGACAGATGATCCAGGCGTTCCATCGTTCATCCGATTCATTATTGCACCAGGGATTGATATTGGCCTGATTTTTATTTTCGCAGTCGGAAGCCTTGCTGTTTACGGGATCGTTCTTGGCGGCTGGGCATCGAATAACAAGTACAGTGCACTCGGTGGCCTTCGTGCAAGTGCTCAGGTGGTGAGTTACGAAATCCCGCTGGGAATGTCAGTGCTCGGCATCGCGCTGATCTCCGGATCATTGAATCTGGAGACAATCATGAAGCAGCAGATCGACGGTGGCCTGATGAGCTGGAACATCTGGTTCCAGCCACTTGCAGCTCTGATGTTCTTCACCGCGTCTCTGGCCGAAGCCAATCGTCTTCCGTTCGACCTTGCCGAATGCGAACAGGAACTCGTGGGTGGATGGCACACCGAATACAGCGCTTTGAAATGGGCGTTGTTCTTCCTCGGTGAATACACACACATGATCACGATCAGCTTCCTGACGTCGATTCTGTTCCTTGGCGGATGGAACTTCCCGATCATCGCGGAAGCAACCAGCAGTTATCCATTTGTCTGGCTGGTGAAGCTGCTGGTGCTGATGAGCAAAGCGTTTTTCTTCATCTGCGTCATCATCATGCTTCGCTGGACGATTCCTCGATTCCGATTTGACCAGCTGATGGAACTGGCGTGGCGAGTGATGATTCCGCTTTCGCTGGCGAACCTTCTGATGGTGATGTTCGTGAAGCAGTTTGATCTGAGCCTCTGGTGGCTGTTCCTTGGATCATGTGGCTTGTTCGCCGCGTGGGGCCTGATCAGTGCCAGCCTGCGAAGCGCGGAAGAGCGTTCTCGTCCAGGGTACGTGAAAAGGAAAAAGGCGGCTGCGTCACACGGGCATGGTGGGCATGGCCACGGTGGACATGGACACGCGGCAGCGCACTGAAGCTGAGCGGAATTGGGTGTGGCGACAAGTGGTCGCCGTGGATAGGTGAATTCAACAGGGCCCGATCAAAGATCGAAACAGATCAGGGTGATCGAGTATGACTGAAACAGCAAAGAAAAAGAATGTGCGATGGGTCGAGGAGCCTGAGATCGGGTTCTGGGAATCGACCTTCGTACCAGCGATCCTGTCGGGGCTGAAGACAACTCTGAAGCACGTCATTGATCGCAAGCCGGTCACGCAGCAGTATCCGGAAGTCAAGCCGGAGCTTCCGCTTCATTATCGAGGTGTCCATCGTCTGAACCGCGATGAGAAGGATCGAGTGAAGTGCGTTGCCTGCATGATGTGTGCAACGGCATGTCCTGCAAACTGCATTTCGATTGAAGCTCAGGCCGCTCCGCCGGAATGGCCTGATCGTGATAAGTTTTGCAAGACCTTCGTTTTGGATGAGCTTCGCTGTATCTACTGCGGCATGTGCGAAGAAGCATGTCCGGTCGATGCGATCGAGCTGACTCACATCTATGACCTGACCGGCGAAACTCGCAGTGACTTGTTGTACGACCGCGAGAAGTTGCTGTCGGTCTTCGACAAGACAAAGAACGACCCTCGGGACCCCGTGCGAACTCGACGAGGAACACTGGGGCCAGCTGCGGAATTTCAGCAGCTGCCGACCCTTGGCCCTGCTACGGTGGTACCAACCGCTGACCGTGCCGCCAAAGCAGAGACCGCCGGTGTGATTCGTACTGGCGGGGAGGTGAAGTAATGGAATGGTTTCAAAAGAACCCATTAGCACTCGCGGGCCTGGTCGCCTGGATTGTCGGCATTTTGATGCTGATGCCGGGGCGCAAAGCGACGTCGGTCCGGATTCCTCGACTGGGTCTTCTGGTCACTGCTGCCGGAGTTGTTCTGTTTTGTGCAGGCGTCGGTGGGCGAGGACCTGAGTTTGCCAATGAAGTGATGTTCTGGACGTTTGCCGTGGGCGCACTACTTTGTGGTGTGCTGATGATTACAGCCCGCAACCCGGTCTACGGTGCCCTCTGGTTTGCTCTTTCGACACTCAGCACCTGTGGCCTGTTCCTTTTGCAGAGTGCTCCGTTTCTGGCTGCTGCGACCGTCATTGTGTATGCGGGAGCGGTGATCGTAACCTTTCTCTTTGTAATCATGCTGGCTCAGCAAAGTGGTGCTGCTGCCTATGACCACCGATCTCGAAATGCCATCCCGGTGACTCTGGCGTCATTCGTATTGCTTGGTGCGATCACGTTGACGCTTCACAAATCGCCGCCAGCGTTTTCCAAGCGAGATTTGAAGGAAGAAGCAAAGGTAGAAGTTGCGGCAGCGGCTCCACCGACCGGAATGATGATGGTCAGTCCTGATAATCTGCCGAAGGAAAAGCCCGCTTCGAAGCCCAACCAGCTCAGTCTTGAAACGGCAAAGTTGCCAGTGGGAAGCATGAAGGGGCTTGGTAAGTCACTCTTTGGTGACTACCTGTTTGCTGTCGAACTGGCTGGAACCCTGTTGCTGGTGGCCTGTATTGGGGCTATCGCGATTGCTCCTCGACGTGAGGAGGGAGCACTATGACACCTGAAGACATGAGATACCTTCTGGTCGGAGCTGGCCTGTTTATTCTTGGGGCCATCGGCTTTCTGACTCGAAGAAACCTGATCCTGATGGTGCTGTGTGCAGAGCTGATGCTTCACGGCGTCTCGCTGAGCATGGTGACCTTCGGGCGCATTCATCAGACCAATGAAGGTCAGGCCTTTACGATCTTCACATTGACGGTTGCTGCCTGTGAAGCAGGTCTTGCACTGTCGCTTGTGCTGGCTCTGTATCGCAAATCACATTCTCTGGACATCCAGCTCTGGAGTGAACTGCGTGATCCGGATGTTCCAGGACCTAAGCCGGATGAACCGGAGACTGGTTCCGGAGCAACCGGGTCGTCGTATGGTGAAATCCCAACCCTCACCGTTGCCGGACCAGCTCCTTTGGAGCCCGTGGCAGGTGGTCGGTAGGTCTTTGAGTTTCGGGTGTTCTTTCTGATAAAGCAGTGCAGACATGCTTGAAGATATCCAACAGTTGGTTTTGTGGGCGATACCGGCGGCTCCGTTGCTGTCGGCCATTGTGACCGCGCTTCTGGGCAAGAAAGTCCTGAAGGGGCGAAGTCATCTGCCATGCTGGTCGGCTCTGGCCGTCTCATTTGTCTGCTCACTCGTTTTGTTGTTTGGCGTGCTCCCCGGGATCAACGGAACGGGCAACGGGTACGCCAGAGAATCAATCGTCTTTGGCTTCGAATGGCTGCATGTCGGGACTCTCGAGATTCCTCTGCAGCTTCGTGCGGATTCGATGAGTGCCATCATGCTGGCGATGGTGACCGGAGTCAGCTTCCTGGTATCACTTTTCGGGTCGGGCTATATGCACCACGATCCGGGCTACCCACGGTTCTTCGCTGCGGTGTCGATGTTCGTCTTCTCGATGTGCATGCTGGTGCTGTCGAACAACTTTGCACAGCTGTTTGTGTTCTGGGAAATGGTCGGTCTCTGCAGCTACCTGCTGATCGGGTTCTGGTTCCATAAGCCTTCCGCTGCAGCTGCTGCCAAGAAGGCATTTGTGGTGAACCGAATTGGTGACTTCGGTTTGATCATGGGAATCTTTCTGATCTGGACCAATTTTGGATCGATCGACTTCCTGCATGTGCTCAGCAGCCAGGAAGTGATCTCCCATGTTCATACGAAATCTCCCCATGTCATTCCGCTGATCTGCTTCTGTCTGTTCCTGGGTGCGATGGGCAAGTCGGCTCAGTTCCCTCTGCAAGTCTGGCTTCCAGACGCGATGGAAGGCCCAACTCCGGTTTCGGCTCTGATCCATGCCGCGACCATGGTGACCGCGGGTGTCTACCTAGTTGCGCGATGTACGCCGCTCTTTGTGATGGCTCCGAACGTGCAGATGTTCGTAACGGCCATTGGAGCCGCCACGGCAGTGATTGCGGCTTTGACCGCCTTGACTCAGACCGACCTGAAACGCGTTCTGGCGTATTCAACTGTGAGTCAGCTGGGATTTATGTTCATGGCTCTTGGCTGCGGTGCTGCTGGGACTGAACTTGTGACGCCCGCTGTCACTGCGGGAATGTTCCACCTGTTTACACATGCCTATTTTAAGGCACTCCTGTTTCTTGCGGCAGGCAGCGTGATGCACGCGATGGGTGATATCATTGACATGCGTCGATTCAGTGGGCTGAAGCACGCATTACCAATTACACATTGGACGTTTCTTGTTGGTGCAGCCGCCCTCGCAGGCGTTCCGCTCCTTGCAGGATTCTGGAGCAAGGACGATATCCTGGCCGTGCTGTATGAAGCGTCGCACAGCAAGGAACATGGTCTGTTCTTCGGAACAATCCTGGTGATCGCGTGTGCCACTGCGTTGCTGACAGCGTTCTATACGTTCCGTGCGTACTTCATGACCTTCTGGGGGCCAGAACGATTCCCGGAAGAAGCGGGAGATCATCCGCACGAAGCCACTCCGATCATGGCCTGGCCTCTTCGAATTCTGGCTGTCTGTGCAGCATTGATCGGTCTGGCTGTTGGCCCGACTCATCTGTTTGCATCCTATCTCCATAAGACCGTGGGCCTGACTGCTCCGGAAGCTCACGGGCTTCACTGGAACATCATGGCGCTGTCGACGGTGATCGGTATGGCCGGTATTGGTTTTGCCTGGATGTTCTATGTGGCGTCACCAGGAATCCCGGTGGCGATTGCAAAGGCGATGAAGCCGTTGTACCTGGTTTCGCAGGGCAAGTTCTTCCTGGATGAGATCCTGTTCGTTCTGGTCGTGCTTCCACTTCGAGGCATCGCTCTGATTGCAACTCTTGTGGACCGGTTCCTGATCGACGGCCTGATCGATTCAGTTGGGGCACTCCCCGGGATGTTGAGTGGCTATTTGAAGCGTCTGCAGTCTGGCCTTGTGACCTCCTACGCGGGAGTCATGTGGCTTGGTGCGGTCGTGGTTGTTGTAATTGCGTTGATTTTGACCTGATCCAGACGCCGGTTTCGGTGCTGTTCCCTGTTGAATGAAGTGGCCTGGTTCCCATGCTCGCACTTCTCTTTATCTGCTTGCTTCTTCCGCTAGCTACAGCAGTGTTGCTGATGTTGTTCCGTAATTCGCTGAACACAGCGAATGCCCGCTGGGTTGCGGTCACGGGAGCTTCAGTCACTCTGCTGCTCGCGACCCTTCTGGTGTCTCGCTACTACATGGCGGGAATCAAGTACGGCGAGTGGGGCGTGAAGATTCAGGCGTTGTCATCCAGCGTTAGTCGCGACTATCCGTCCTCTGTGATCATTCCAAAGGTTGAATACCGCTTACCCTGGCTGCAGAACGGATCAATCAACCTCGAGATGTACTTCGGGCTCGATGGCATCAGCTCGGCGATGATTGCTCTGACCGCACTTCTGACCGTCAGCTCGATCCTGATTTCCTGGGAAGCGATTAAGGATCGTGCCGCAGAATTCTATGCGGCATTGCTGATCCTGCAGACAGGTTTGATCGGTGTGTTCTGTTCGTTTGACCTGCTGCTGTTTTATGTGTTCTTCGAAATGACTCTGATCCCGCTGTTCTTCCTGATTGCCATTTGGGGTGGTCCGGATCGAAAGTGGGCGGCGGTCAAGTTCTTCCTGTATACGCTTGCGGGCAGCCTTGTGACTTTGTCAGGACTGATCTACCTGGTCCTGTATGTCTCCAAAGCAGGTCTTCAGAATCCCACATCACTGCCAGCACTGTCGTCATGGCTGGCGGACAATCCACTGCCGCTTCAGCTGCAGTCGACGCTGTTCCTTGCGATCTCCGCAGGGTTCCTTATCAAAGTTCCTGTGTTTCCATTCCATACATGGCTTCCGCTGGCTCACGTGGAAGCACCGACTGCGGGCAGTATTGTCCTGGCTGGTGTGCTGCTGAAGCTCGGAACCTATGGCTTCCTTCGAATCTGCCTGCCTCTGCTTCCGGATGCCAGCCGAGATGTTGGCCTGCCTCTGATCGGTTTGCTGTCAGTCATCGGGATCATCTACGGATCGCTCTGTGCTCTGGCTCAGCGAGACATCAAAAAGCTGGTGGCCTACAGCTCTGTTGCCCACCTTGGTTTCTGTATGCTCGGGCTGTTCGCTCTGAACACCGAAGGCATCACGGGCAGCGTTCTTCAGATGATCAATCACGGTCTTTCGACCGGTGCGTTGTTCATCATCGTTGGCATGATCTACGAACGATACCACACCCGCATGATGGACGATCTGGGTGGCCTTGCGACAAAGCTGCCTGTGATTGGTATCAGCATGGTCTTCATTTCCATGTCCTCCATCGGGTTGCCAGGTCTGAACGGGTTCGTCGGCGAGTTTCTTTCGCTTGCCGGAATGTTCAAAGCCAACCCAGTCTACGCTGCCCTTGGAACGACAGGCGTCATTCTTGGTGCCTGGTATTTGCTGACAGCCGTGCAGCGAGTCTTCTTCGGCTCACTGCGTGAACCACATCATCATGGTGATGAAGAGATCACAGATATGAACGCCAGAGAATTCCTTGCACTGGCACCTCTGGCTGCCTTGTGCCTCTGGATTGGTGTGAAGCCTGCAATGTTGATTGAACTGATTGAACCGGATGTCAAAGCCGTCGCCAAGATCCTGAGAGCTGACGTGAATGAAACTCCAGTGGTGAATCAGGCTTCTGTCGAATAGCTCCCTTCGGTCCCTGTTCCTGACTTTCTGTTCCCCTGATTTTTCCGAGACTTAGCCGTGCCCGCATTTAAAGAACTGAATCAGGCTGCTGGACTGATCATTCCGGAAATCATCTTGATTGCTTCGGTCTGCATCATGTTCCTTGCGGCTCCGTTCCTGGTCAGCGAACATGGCAAGACCTCTTCGGGACTTCGGCATCGCTGGGGCATCTTCGCGATTCTGTCCCTGCTGTGCGCTGTGTACGCCTGGGCCGGAGCACCGATGACGGATTCAACCGCCGGGCCATTCATCTCCGATTCGTTCGCGTGGTTTGTTCGAGGGCTCACGTTGATCTGTGGCATCCTGCTGACGCTGGTGCTCTGGGATCAGGCGGATGATTCGACCGCAGCGGAATCATTTGCATGCCTGCTCGCGATTCTCGCCGGAGTGAATTTCGTCGCTCTGTCGAATGACCTGGTCGGCGTGTTTCTGGGACTCGAGCTGGTCAGCATTCCAACCTACATCCTTCTGTACCTGGGACGAAACGACTGGATGGCCAAAGAAGCGACCATCAAGTACTTCCTGCTCAGCATCTTTTCATCTGCATTTGTGCTCTACGGGATGGCCTGGCTCTTCGGCATGGTCGGCACGACAAACCTGTCAGCGATCTCCGAAAAGGCTGCTGTGGTGGCTCCGCATGCGATGATGCGAGTTGCCCTGATGCTGGTGATTGCAGGTTTGAGTTTCCGACTGACCGCGGTGCCCTTCCATTTCTACGCTCCGGACGTGTTTCAGGGTGTCGCCTCATCGTCTTCCGCGATGCTGTCCGTGTTGCCAAAGGTTGTGGGATTCGCTGCCCTGCTCCGAATCCTTCCCGTCTGCTTTGGCACGGTCTCATTGGCCGAATGGGAACCCGCCGCTCCAATTAAGAGCATCCTGGTTTGGATCGCAGTGCTGACGATGTTCCTGGGCAATATCCTGGCAATGCGTCAGACAAACGTCCTTCGCCTCCTTGCCTACTCAAGCATCGCCCATGCTGGCTACATGATGGTTGGTCTGGTTGTTGGCAGCTCGGCCGGGGCGACCAGTGGAGTTGCGTCACTGCTGTTCTATGTCACTGTTTACGGTGTCGTATCAATTGGACTGTTCGCATTGATCGCGGCTGCGGGAAGTGCAAATCGCCCCGTTCGCGCGACTGCGGATCTCGCCGGCCTCAGTCGAACTCGGCCGGTGATCGCGTTTCTGATGACCGTGTGTCTTTTCGGTCTCAGCGGTCTGCCACCAACCGGTGGATTCATCGGGAAGTTGAATCTGTTCCTGGCGGCCTGGTCCGAAGGAACTCAGGACGGCCGAATCCTGGCGATCGTGCTGGCGGCCAACGCGGTCATCGCTGCGGCCTATTACTTGCGGCTGATCGGCGTGATGTATTTTGAACAGTCAACGACTGTGGACGAACCGGTTGTACGCCCAGCTTCGTGGGTTGCTGGTGGCATCGCAGCCGCTGGTTCACTCGTGCTGTTCGTGAAACCTCAGTGGTTGTGGGATGCTGCGAAGGCAGCCGCAGGAATTCTGTCTGCCTGATCAAAGGTTGCACGACAGTCACCTGGCGTCTTCCTTGGTGATGTCGTTTGCTTCCCTGCCGGAGACAATCGTTTGATCGATCTGACTCGGCACATTCTGAATGCAAGAGGCCCACGCAATACCGTCGATCCCTGGCGGCCGTGGGCCTTTTTTGTTGAACCGGAGTATTCCAGAAACGGCCGAGTCGAGGACGTTGCAACGCTGTTCCTGACCAACCGCGAATGCCCGTTTCATTGCCTGATGTGTGACCTGTGGAAGAACACCACAGAATCAGCTGTCCCCGAAGGCGCAATTCCGGCTCAGATTGACTTCGCTCTACGGCAGCTGCCTTCCACGCCGCACCTGAAGCTTTACAACAGTGGTAACTTCTTTGATCCGCGAGCAATCCCGCGATCCGACTGGCCGGCCATTGCGCAGCGGGTCAGCGGGTTCGAGACGGTGATCGTCGAGAATCATCCGAAGCTTGTCGGACCGTACTGTGCTGAGTTTCAGCAGCTCTGCGACACGCAGCTGGAGGTTGCTCTCGGTCTCGAAACATCCCATGCTGAAACGCTTGCAGCACTCAATAAGCAAATGACGACGGACGACTTTGCTCGAGCCTGTCGACAGCTTACGTCCGACAGAATCCTGATTCGCGCTTTCATCCTGTTCAAGCCTCCGTGGACGACCGAGCAGCAGGCGATCGAGCGGACTCTGGATTCTGTTCGCTTCGCATTCGACTGCGGCGTGTCCTGCTGCTCAATCATCCCCGTGCGGACCGGCAACGGATACATGGAGCAGTTACAGCTAGCGGGACACTATGAACCTCCGAAGCTAAGTTCACTCGAGTCTGTCATGGTGACCACACTTGGCTGGCAGCGAGGCCGCATCTTCATTGATCTCTGGGACGCGAAGCAGTTTGCGGACGATCCAGAGCACGCCGACAGGCAGCTGGAACGAATCCATCGAATGAATCTTACGCAACGAACCGAATAGCAATGTTTTCGGCGGCTTCATCGATGTCCCTTCTCCCCTTGCCAGGGGAGAAGGTGGCCGACAGGCCGGATGAGGGGTTCTTCGCGATCGACTATTTCGCAGATTAGGAAGAAAAACGAAGGCCTGTTTATGTCGGTATCAGCGAATGATCAGCGGCTCCACGTAACCGCCGTAATCACGTTGTCGGACGAATCCAGCACTCTCAGTGATGATTGAGCGTCGCTCTTGTGGAGAATGTTCTGCAATTCTTCGTCGATCGCCACACGGGACGGAATCAGCAGTTCTCCGGAGCCGGCGAATTCCAGAAGTCGCCTGGTGCGGGCCACAGTGGCTCCGAAATAGTCCAGACGATCGTTCAGAGTGGTAACCATGGCCGGGCCATGATCGATTGCGGTTCTTAGAGGAAGCTCGTTGAGATCCATCTTCTTCATCAAAGTCACAGCCGCCTGAACGGCCGCAGGAGTTGACTGGAAGACCGCCAGGACTCCTTCACCAACGATCTTCACGACAGCTCCGCCGTTGCTTCGAACACCCTCTTCAATCTCCAGGAGTTTCGTTCGGATCTTTCCGAACGCAGGACCGTCACCGATGGATGCGTAGAGCGATTCCGCCGTGCAGAGTTCCGCCATCAGCAGAGTCACGCTCGTGATTGAAACAATCTGCCCCGGAGCCAGAACATCATTCGGAAACAGCTCTCGAAACAACGGCATCGCCGAAGCCGCGGCCGCCGTGAGCGCCTGACTTCGGCCCGCTGTTCGTTCCAGTCGAATCTGAAGATCCTGCCCTGTCGTGTTGTGCAGAACCAGAACCTGCTGTCCTGCGCGAAACACCGGGACTGTTCCCGGCACTGGCGGTCGCAGCATCGAAAACTCAGCGCGGGAAGCTCCTCGTCCCGCCGAAACAACCAGGTCAATCACGAACGGCAGCTGAGGTCCTCGCAGCCGATACGTTCCTTCCGTCAATGCCACGGGCAAATCAAATCGCTCACCCGGAGCCAGTCGAATCTGTGCTACGACATGGGCGGAAAACGCCGGGCCGCCGATGCAGTACGTGCGAGTTTCCGCGGGGCGAACATCCGGATGAGCACGGAAGATCAGCTCAACCGAAGACGCAAAGTCGACCGTGTACTTGAGGTCGCAGGCCGGACAGTACGCGTGGTCTTTGAGCGACGCGAGTGTCTCCTGAACGTCTGCGGGAATACGGCATGACGGGCACAGAATGTCCCACAAGTGAAGTAGCAGCCCTTCCCTTGCACCCAGCAAACAGGCGCGAATGACTTCGTCGGCAGAAAGTTGAAATCGTTCGGCGAATACCAGCGGACGAATGCGTGCGACCTCGAGGTCAGACGCATTCTCCAGAAACTGTCGCAGCGTTTCAGTGACCGACGGATCAGTGCCGGCAGACGCCACTGACTGGATTCGTTGCTCCAGCCGCCGTCGCCCGCCCGCTGTCATGGCAATCCTGGCGCCGAACGCATCGGTTGCCGGAGACGCACCGCGCTGCAGGAATTCGTCAACCTGCTGATAGACCTTCTGAAAGGCGCGAGGTGTTCTTCGGCCCAGCTCGAGCCGACACAGCATGCGTCCAGCAAAGTTTCGGGGGACTGCCTTCAGCGTCTGAGTCAGCCGCGTTCCTCCGCCGGAGATCTGCTGCAACTCCACAATGTTCATGAACCAGAGAAATGGCCCGCTCGAGAATTCACGCAGAACACTGAGGCGCTTTCCTTCGATCCATTCGTACGGATGTTCCTGCCACGCAAGCTTCTGCCCTGCCACACGAGCCTCTGCAAAACGCTCGACGCCTCGTTCCGGGTGGCGTCGTGTCGTATAGGTGACTGACGAAAGGCCCAGAGCATGATTGACTCGATCGGTATGCGACACATACGGCCACAGCTGTTCGGACGACGATCTGAGTTCGCAGCTGAAACTGTGTTCAAAGAGTCCCAGTCCCTGAGTCGAAGGCGGCGCCGGGTGAATGGCGATCGATGTCGGTTCACCGTGCAGCAGTCTTTCCAGATCCGCGGCGAGTGCTTCTCCGTTCACATAGCGAGCATCCGCATTTTTCTGAAGACACTTCTCAACAACCACACAACACGCATCGCTCAGCTCCGGACGAATTTGATGCAACGACGGAGTCGGATCGCTGCAATGCGCGTTCATCACCGCAACCTGTGATTCACCGGAAAACGGAGGCCTGCCCGCGAGTAGATGAAAGAGCGTTGCTCCCAGTGAATAGATATCCGACCGCGCGTCCGCCACAAGTCCCCTGCACTGCTCCGGCGACATATAAAGCGGCGTGCCCAGAATGGCGCCGTCCTGCGTCATGGCCATTGACTCAGACTGGTCCAATGATTTCGCCAGGCCAAAGTCAGACAGCTTCGCCAGCGGTTCTCCTTCCGAGATCACCCACCGCAGTTCGGATGAAGTCTGTTCGATACTTGTCGCATTCTGCAACCCGTCCACCGCCCGAGCACCTCGAGCCGTCAACAGAATGTTGTCGGGCTTGATATCGCGATGAAAGACCGACTCCTGATGAGCCACCGCGAGACCTCGCGCGACGTCCAGGATCAGGCGCAGCGCCAGCTTTTCGGACAGACGCTTTTGCCCGCGAAGGACGGAAGACAGAGTGCCGCCCGGCAGATACTCGAGAGCCAGAAAGTGCACTCCCTGATCGTGATTGCTGTCGATCAGTCGCGCCACGA
This sequence comes from Planctomycetaceae bacterium, assembly GCA_016795145.1. GTDB lineage: Bacteria > Planctomycetota > Planctomycetia > Planctomycetales > Planctomycetaceae > SXXK01. Next base: position 28,810 of record JAEUII010000179.1, on the reverse strand, counting down.
ACGGACTATCGGCTTTCGACAGCATGCGGGCTTCTTTGGTGAAACGACGAATCATCGATGGATTTCTGGCCGTACGATCGTTCAGGATCTTAATGGCCACCGTTGCACCCGTCGTCGAATCGACACCTCGGTAAACAGCCCCGACCGCTCCTTCACCCAGCCGTTCATGAATCCGAAATCGCCCGAGCATTTCGGGAACAGTGAGCCCAGTGCCGGTAGGAGTAATGTCCGCGACGAATGTCTGATCCGCGTCGTTCTTTGCCGGGATCACAGCAGTGACGAACGTGCGATCAACAGCGATGTCGTGTTCACCGGCACGCGTCCCACCAGCGGCGACCTGCGGTTGTTCAACAGACAACCGATCCGCAATGAAGGACGCCGTGAGAAGTCGTTGCTGCAGGGTCGCGGAGTCCGGAGTCAGAAGTATTCTGTGTTCGTCGGTCAAGGTCCCTGTCAACGTTCCTGTCAAAGTTCGAATCAGCTCACGGCAACATTCACACAACTGCCGAACGTCTTCTTCTGGATCGTCGTGCTGAGTCGGCTCGGACCAGCATTCCATCACATCAAGCGACCACGAACCATCTCTTCGACCAACGATGTGGCTGAGTTGAATGCTGCCGGCGATCAGCCCGTTCCGATGAAGTTCCGACAGTCCCACGAAGAGGCTTCGAATCCTGCCAAGGATCTGAGCAGTCGCCAACGCGCGGAATTCAGTGGCTGTCACCGCTGAGACACGCTCAACAACAACAAATGCGCCCGACGGTTTTGCTTGCCATTCCACAGGACACAGAACGCCAAGCGAACGGATGGCCTGCAGGATGTTCAATCGTTGTTCAAGAGAAGACTTCGCAGGCTCATCAGCATGCAGCGCACGAACTTCGACAGGAAGTCCGTCGGCAGAGACAGCGGCGAAGGATGTCCAAAGCCGTGCTTCACGCAGAGGATGCTCGGTGCGATACGTTGCGTTCCCGCGAAATTCCACTCAAGACTCCCACCTGCAAACGTAGCCGTGACGCTCAGTGTAGATCGACTGTCCTCAGTCGATCCCCTCAAGTTCTGATCGCAAGGTTCAGGAAGCTCAGCCGTCAACCGCCAATCGTGACAATCGTAGTATGATCATAGAACGTCCAGGAAGTATGGCAGCAAAATTGCAAACAGACCTTCGACGGCTGCTATCATGCCAGCCAATGTTGTGAAGGATTCTTTGCTGTGTTTTCGGCAGCTTCGTCCATGTCCCTTCTCCCCCGGCCAGGGGAGAAGGTGGCCGACAGGCCGGAAGAGGGGTTTTCCCCTGTCGATGTCAGTCATGAATCCTTCACAGCGTTGCATGCCAGCCACTCCGTTTGCACTGGATCGAGCGTCCTCATGGCCCGGCTGTTTCTGATCATCGACGGTTATAACCTCATGCATGCCGCTGGGTATGGCCGACGACACTACGCGCTGGGTGGCCTGGAACGAGCCCGTAATCGCCTTCTCACGGAACTTGCGAGACAGGTTCCTTCGGAGTTGATCTCAGATTCCGTCATCGTCTTTGACGCGGCGGAGGCAGAGGCTCGGGATGAGCAGGATCCGAAAGTCGCCGCTCCAAAGTTGCGAGTTCAGTTTTCAGAACCCGGCACAGATGCCGATTCGCTCATCGAAAACATGCTGGCGGTGCATAGCAGCCCCAAACAGATCTTGGTCGTATCCAGCGATCACCGGCTTCACAAAGCGGCCAGCCGGCGTCAGTCTCGCTGTATCGACAGTGAGGAGTTTCTGAGGATCCTCGAAAGCCCAGGCACTGCATTGCGGCAGCTGAACCCACAGACGAAGACGATGAAGGGAAAGAAGCCCGGAACCACCGTCGCAAATACGAAGGACCGAAAGCCTGTCCTGGACAATGAGAAACTTGCGGATGTTGTGGATGAGTTTCTGCAGATCGATGTGAGCGAGATTAAGAAGTCTGTCCGCAAAGAGAAGCGATAGTGCGATGACGAAAGCGATCCCTCGTCCCCGAGTCTACATCTTCGATCTCGACAACACTCTGTTTGATACTCGCACGATCCCGCGTACGATCACCGAACCGTTGTTCGCCGCACTTCGATCGGAGAATGTCGGTGAAGATGCCGTAGCCGTGGATGTGTTGGAGCAGGCCTTTGAAGATTCATGGAGCATCCCGTTTCCTCAAGTCGCCGCCAAACATGGATTGCCTCACCGCCTGCTAAAACGCTGGGCGGATCTCCATCAGAGCCTTGTGTTTACGACTCCGCTCCAGCCCTTTGATGACGTTGTGGAAGTTCTGTCATCGATCACGACCTTCAAGATTCTGCTGACCTCCGGTTATCCAAAAGTGCAGCACGGCAAGATCGAGGCACTCGGCCTCAGGCCCTGGTTTGACGAGATCCTCATCGACGCCGCCGACGATCCCTGTCGAAAAGGAAAGCAGGCGATCATCCAGGACCTCATGACCGAACGAACCTGGCCCGCCACCGACCTCCTCATCATCGGCGACAGCCCCACCAGCGAAATCGCCGCCGGCAAAAACCTCGGCATCCCAACGGTCCAAATCCTCCGCCCCGGCGTCATCCCATCAAAGCTTGCAGACTTCCAAATCCAGACCCTGCGAGAATTGTGAGCCTTGTCCTTCGCAGCTTCATCGAAGTTCCTTCGCCCCTGACAAGGGGAGAAGGTGGCCGCCAGGCCGGATGAGGGGACTTCAGCCCAGCGTGTTCAAATTGGTGTAGTGGATCTTGCTAAAGATCCCCAGGTCCCTGCACTACACGGATAAGCCAACATCCTCCAGGGATAAGAGTTTCATCGTCTGTCGTGACCGTTATACTCGCCGTTCACTGGTGCTGGTAGCAGTTACTCCCTGGAACGGCGGAGCTCGAAATGCGACTGATCATGTTTGTTGTCGTCGGCGCGTTGTTGTTACTGGCGAACATCTGGTACCTCCGCAATATTCGGCGTGCTCTGGCGACGCATACCATCCCCGAAGTCATTGCTCCCGTGCAGTTTCTCGGAACGGCCGATGCAGATGGTTCACGAGGGCGTGCGATGGCTTCCATGCTGGCCACACGAATTGGTGCTCGGCAGGCGGAGATCAGAGCGATCTCAACGGCTCTGAGTTCATCGATGAATGGAAAGCCGCCTGAAGGCAACCTGGGTGTGGCGTTGCCCGATCTTCTGGAGTTTCATCCGGAAGTGTCGAAGACTCCTGAAGTGAAACTGGAAGTCAGCGGTGTTGAGATTGGTGGTGTGCTCAGCTGGCTGGTCCGATCGATCAATGAACACCGAGCCATTCAAGTGACCATGCATTATCCCGAGAGCGGCGATAAGTGCTCTGTCGCCGCGGCACTGTTCACCGATAACGTTGCTGATGTCTGGATTGATTCCGTTCAGAAAGACGACGCAGTCATCGTCAATGAGCTTGCGGAAGAGATTCTTCGCATTCACTACCTTCAGAACCAGCCGCTTCCTGAGATTTCGAATTTGTCGCGCGCGGAGTTTCGCATCCTGATCGATGTGGCCGGAAGGATCACGGATTTCAACAACCGGGCGATACGAGGATCGACTGTCACACAGAAAGAATGGGAAGATGCACTCAGTAAAGTGCAGTCGCTGCTGACGACGACTCCCCGTTGGGCCGCTCTGCTGCATCTTGCCGGACAGATGGCCGAACAAACCGGCAACACGGTTTTGGCAGCCGACTATTTTCAAAGGGAAGCGGTCATCCTGAAACGCCCGACGAAAGGTGTGCCGGCACCGCCGCAGCAGCTTAAGAATCTCGACATGCGCATTGCCAAAGTGCAGAAGCTGATCACGCACAATGCCAACATTGTTGCTCATGAAGAGAGTATGATGTCTCCCGATGCGCCCACGGAGTTTGTTTCGGACTACCCGGCGAGTGCTCTGGGAATTCCCAAAGACGAACCAGAAGGAAAACGTATCGTGCGAGTTGCCGTCGCGGGCGGCATTCCAACATTTGCACAACTGGAAGCATTGGGGATGCAAAACGGACTGTCCTCAGCGTCAGACAATCTCCTGGGAGATCATGCCGGCAAGATCGCGTTGCTGATTCGATCAATTGCCCCCAAGACCGTATTCGACTTTGAACCAACCGCGTCTGGTATCGCCGGATCATTTTCCCCGTCCGAGATTGTTCAGAATGTCGCTGCTCTTGCGGAACGTCATCCGGACATCATCGTGATGGGTTTCGGCATCCCAGTACAGCAGAAGCCACTCTTTGAGAAGGTCTTCACCGACTGCCGCAGCAAAGGGATTGTCGTTGTTATTCCGACTGGCAATCAGGACCCAACGGAACAAGGAAAGTCGGAGCACTGCAATCTGGAATTTGCAGAACTGGCGATTGTTGTGGCATCGATTGACCGCGAAGGCAGACCTGCGATCTTTTCAAACTTCCCGACGGCAAAGAACATCTTCTGGGCCCCCGGAACCTACATCCCCATCCCCGCCCCCGAACACGGCCCCAACCAATCCACCATCGGCAACGGCACCTCCTGGTCCGCCGCCCTCACCACCGCCACCATCGCCCGCATGCTGTCGTTCACTGACACGGACACGCTACTCCCGGAGGAGATTCGTAAGACCGTCGAGCAGTCATCCGTAACGTCCACACAAGGCCTGCGGCTGGTTCATTACCCGATCCAAAGGACGAACCCTTGACCATACTCACACTGGATTTCTCACCATGTAGTTTGGGTGTTATCATCCCGTGGGCGGGTGGATAATCAGAAAGTTCCGGCGGAGGTAACCACATGCAATTTCGATGTCCCAACTGTCTGCATCAGATTCGCATTCTGGACGAAAGTGGAGATCCGGACCAAACTCTCGACACTGTTGTTTGCCCGTCCTGCAATAGTCGTTTCAGCCTTTCCTCCGACGACGCGCCGACGGTGATTTCCGAGACGGGGAAGAAGATAGCGCACTTTGAAATTCAGGAGGTGCTTGGCGAGGGGGCGTTTGGAGTCGTCTACAAGGCCTGGGATACGGAACTGCGACGTCCCGTCGCCATCAAGATTCCCCGACATTCTGATGCAAACACTCAGGCTTCAAAACTTGTGTTAAAAGAGGCGCGTGCTGCTTCAGGTATCAAGCACTCGAACATTGTGGGAGTCTATGAAATCGGGCCGTTTGGCAATTCGTACTATATCGCTTGCGAATACATCGAAGGGGTGTCGCTGTCTGAGTTCCTGAAGATTCGAGTCCTGTCGGAAAGGGAGATTTGCCAGATCATTTTGCAGGTACTGCGAGCCGCCCAGTTTGTTCACGAAAAGGGAATTATCCATCGGGACTTGAAGCCAGGAAACATCCTGATTGATGGACAGCAAATTCCGCACATCGCAGATTTTGGGTTGGCTCGGCATGAGAATCTCAACGAACTGACGGTGACACATGACGGAAAGATCATCGGAACCCTGAACTATATGCCGCCCGAACAGGCTCGCGGTGATGTTCGAGGGTTATCCAATCGAAGCGACGTTTACGCGATTGGTGCAATTCTGTACGAGATGCTGACGGGGCAAAAGCTTTTTAGCGCAACGAGTTCACGTTCCCTGATCTATGCCATCCTGAATGACGAACCAAAGAGCCCGCGAAGTTTGAATCCGAAGGTGTCGAAGGACATTGCTGTCATTTGTCTGAAGGCTCTTGAGAAGGATACGGAACGTCGGTATGCATCAGCTGGCGAGATGGCTGAGGACATCGCTCGATTGCTCGACGGACGCCCGATCCTGGCTCGCCCGGTTTCCGTGGTGGAGCGAGCGGTACGTTGGGCGAAGCGGAATAGGGCCGTCGCTGTCATGGGTTCTGTGACTGTGCTGGCAATCCTGACGGCTACCGGTTTGCTGTTGACTCAAGGGCGTTCCGCACCAGTTCCTACAAAGGACGTTCGGATCGAATGCCTGCTGGCCGACAAAGAGCCTGTACGGTCAGATGACGTTCAGTGGTCGGTGTATCCGCTTACCAGACGGACTCGGCTTCCTGATACGGATCACGCCGTGCACATTCAGAAGCAGTCGGCGATCTCGGTTGACTTGCCCGCCGGAGAGTACCTCGTTGTCGTTGATGTCGCTGGATACGGCTTTCACGAGGTGTATCGATATGTTCCGGATGATATCAATCAGAAGTATCGGTCGCCCTACAACCATAGAAACTGGAGCGTCAACGCGGATGGAAGTCTTCAGTGGCCTGACGTGACTGTGATCAGTGAAGCTGCTGTAATCAGCAATATGGAGAAAATCCCAGCCGGAACCTTTGTGATGGGCGATGACGAAGCAGATCGCCCTGCTCACCAGAAACAAGTCCTCAGTTTCTGGGTGGATACCAAAGAGGTTTCTTTTCAGGAGTTCCGGAAGTTTGAGTCGATTCCAGCAGACGTTCCAAAAGAAGTTCAAGCGGATGAAAACGCTGCGGTTATGGTGTCATGGCACGCCGCGACAGCGTACGCCGAGGCAGTGGGTAAGCGATTGCTGCGGGAAGACGAATACGAGTTTCTTGCGAGCAATCTGGGAGCCAGCAAATTTCCAAATGGAAACAACGCGGCGGCAAATGGTGCATGGACTTATGGATCAGTCGGGACACCCGTGGAAGACCGAATGGCGACTTATGCGGTTTTCGGGCTGCACTCTAACGTAGCCGAATGGACCGATTCACTATGGAACTACTACCCCGGGCAAACTGATCGAGGCGAGGAATTTGATCCGATCAGTCATCGCCTGGATAATCGCGTTGTGCGAGGAGGACCATTCACGATAGGTCCGAACGATCGCTCAAACAATACGTATTCAGAGCCAGTGACGGCTCGGACATCGTTCGACGCGAACATGCGAGACACCGAAATCGGGTTTCGATGTGCTCGCAGTTTCGCACCAATGCGCAATGTCAAATGAAAGTACTGGTTACGTTCCAGACAAGGCTTTCAAGTCATCAAACGAGTTCACCTGAAAAGTCTGGCCATCATATTCAATGACGTGTGTGAATCGGCCGAGGTCGATGATTTTTGCAGCTTCTTCAGGTTCTGTCACAGGCTGAATCTGCTGCCCGAATCTGACTCGATCGGGCTGAGTGATTCCTCGTCGCTTCAAATGAAACAACTGGAAGTACCTCTTTTCGGGCGCAAGACCTTTTCTTGGGATTGTCACAACGACAACTTCATCAGGAATGACTCGGAACTTTTCAGTGTCGTCGACTGAAAATGTTGCAGATGTCGGCAGCGACATCAAAAGTGAAGCCTCTGTGTCAGGCAGATCGCTACGGCCAACCGAAACCCCATCAGTTTGAAACTCAGTCCCCGAGATCATTACTCGAAGATAGGCGACATGTTTTTTCCACTCCGCGAGCACTGCAAATTTCAGATCGTCAGCTTCGGCTGTGCGTCCTTGGTTGACCAGATCTTCATACTGAAACTCCGCCGTAAGGATATTGTCGACCAGTGATAGCACGTGTGTGCGTTTGGCTCGAGATGTCGTGGGGTTGGCAAGAATCCCGAGCATCGAGTTTCGCACTTGTTCGATCGACGTTTCGGTGATCGAATTTGAAGCTGGCGTGGTACCAGATGAACATCCCGTTGCAGTACATCCCAATGCCGTCAGTTTACTCGTTGACTGACCGAAACTGTAAGGAGCTGTGGGGGTTCCGTCTACACATGTGCAGGTCGTGTAATACCAGACACCATTTGACGCCCCGATGAGTTCATAGGCACAGAGGCCCACCGCGGTAGGAGGCGGATCGCCCCAGTTTGTCGGATCGTTCGGTGTCGGTCCACTGTTTGTCGGACCAGAGCCACCCGAACCCGGGATCTGAACCCCCGTGCCGTCTTGAGCAATGGCAAAGCCGTTTGCTGACGCCCAGACCACCTGAATTGCCACAAAACAGCACAATAGACTAGTTTTTTTCACGAGTGACCTCGGTACAGAGTGGAAAAGTGAACTGCCGCTGGGCAATTACCCTAGTGGTGCCACCCCGTGTGGGCAAGCAGAATCTGCGGTGATTCCCCACCCCACAAGAAATTGCGAGCATTTCCATCAGCAACGGACGTTGGGAGAAAACGGTGTCGACACACTACAGGTCGGCGTCCTGTCCGGATAGCAACACCGGTGCTGGAGAGTGACTTGTGACAACGTCACAGATTTGTCTCAGTACCTCCCAGAAGGATTCGCGATTGCTTTGCAGATGCTTTCAAATCCATCAGCATCCGCTCAGTTTCATTTGCGGACTTCACGGATGCTTTGATGATCAGGAACAGCACGAAGAGAAACGCCGCACCTGCCATGTACCAGAACAGGAGCAGGTCCAACTGACCTTCATGGTAGAGGTTTCCGATCAAAGGTTGGCCGCCCTGCCGCATCGGGTGTGGCCAAAGCAACGACCAAACATCCAGCGAAACGATCACGAGCAGCGTCAGAAATGGGAGCCATAGCATCAGGTGAAACAGGCGCCGAAACCTGATCTCCGCTGCTGTTGACCTGGTGTCGCCGTTCTCAGACACAGTCGTGAAAAGTGATGTGCTGTAGAAGGTATGAAAAATCAGTCTTGCCATGGCTCGCTGAAAGTCATTTGTGCATTCGGGGCAAAAGTCACATCGCAGTGATTCAATCGCAAGCTGTTCTCGACGTAGGCTGATCAGCTGCCACATAGAGATAATCACCATCGAAATACCGCTTAGCAGTACAATATCGTCCGACGTGAAGGTAGCCCCAAAAAGCGAGACCGTACCGGATGTGCTCTTCATCCAGCGGTCGAGATAGGCTTTTGCGTAGTCGTGTCGAAATCCTTCTTTTTCGGCGTCAAGAGTGGTTTTTACAATTCCTAATTCACTGTTCGCCGACCATGACACATAGGCGTTGAATGCCACAGACACGAACGTGATGCTTGCGATACTGGCGACGACCAGAATCGCCCTGCTCCGGTGCTGGTTCGAAACCAATGCATCAAGACGTCGATCGAGCATTTTGCGGTCAAGTTCAGCAACATCATTCCCGTTCACAGAAGACTCCGGCATGGCCATGGCTTGCGTTATACGTCTTTAGGGGATGGGGGCAGTCTTGAGCACATGGAATGTTGGTGAAAACCTGCTGGACTTTACTCTTGTGTTTTCGACTCATCATTTTCGTGTCAAGAAGGCCCTCAGCCATTGAGAAACTACTTCTTGTCACTCCCGGCATCTGGAGCGACTGGTGTTGCGTCACCGGCCTTCTGCGGTTGCGGGGCCGCCTCCGGAGTCCTGATCTCGACTGCAGGGCTCGGTCCTTCCTGTGACGCCTCAGCCTTCCCAAAGTAGAAGCCCAGGATTGTGCCGAAGACGCCAATCAACAACGTAAGGACTTCTTTGCCTTGCGTGAATCGCTTGTCAGCCTCAGTGGATTCTGATGTGATCACAAACAAGGTCAGGAGAATCGCTATCAGCATCGTACCTCCTGAGAAAACTAATGTGATCAGTCCTCGAGCATATTCCGTGTTGTTGATGCCGGTCAGACTCCCCGTCAGCGTCGGGCCGATTGCCAGAGCAAGCAACACAACGATCGCTCCTGCAATCACAAGGATCAGCAGACCGTTACCGACCGAAAGCGGCCGAGACAGGAAAGCTGTCACTGTACCCTTGCGATCTGCCGCCGGCATTGGATCTGACTTTGACGCAACCTTTGGGGCGGAGTCTGCGGTTGCGGGCAAAACGGTCTCGTCTTTCGCCATATCGACATCTCCCACGAATTGGATTCTGCGGCAGCCTGGAGGATTGAGGGCGCCCGAATCGGACGCCGGTGGACTTCTAATCGGAACAGATCTAAACAAAATGAGAATACTGGAGCTGCTCCCACGCCCTCCGCGATCAAAAGCTCTGATCCTCTTCGTAAACTCTGCAATGACTGACACAGCAATGCCCGATTTGAAGCCGGATTCCGCTAACCCTGGTGGGCACTGGTATTCCACGCTACTTGTGAGATTCATCCAAGTCAAGCAATAGTGGTTGATTTAATCAGCGTAGTGATATGGTGAGATTCGTACACAAACTGATCTGGTCAGCCCCGTTTAGCATTGGAGGCGCGTGTCTGATGCAGGGATCTTCGCTGAACGAGCCCAACTACAGACGTCGGCTAAGTCTCGTTCCCAGACAATCATCCAGGGGGGCATCCGGCAAGGCAATGAAGGGCACACCATGGTAGGCTTCGACTCCTGGCGAACTCGAGAGAATTTTCCTGAGGATGTTTGTGAATTCCACAGGTAGTGGGAGATTTTGTACTTCACTCGGTAACGACAGAAAGTGATGATTGCCGGGAGGCAGTGCCTGTGGCACAGGCGTGTTTCTGCCATTCATTGACGGGAAAAGTACTAGACGTAGGATCGCAAGATGTCTGGAAACGGTGATACGGATCGGGTATTTAAGATTGGCAAAGACGAAGTTGTCGGTGTTGGCAGCTTCACCAAAACGCTGCCGCACAATGAGTTCGGCGAAGTGTGTCCGGAGGCGTTTAAGAAGCTGGTAGAAGCGACACGAGGCAATGGCGGTGGATTCGCGGACGTTCCGCTGGGGGCTGGCAATTCGGCTCAGTTGACCAATCCTCAGGCCGGACTGGCTGCTGACCAGTTGACTCATCATCCCGCGGCCTATTCGATGCCGCCGGCTCCCGCAGTGGACTCAGTTTCAACTGCCGCCGAAATGACAGAGCTATACTGGATGGCGCTGCTTCGTGACTGCCCGTTCAATCAGTTCGATAGCCCGGAAGTTGCTAAGGCAGCGAAGGAAATTGATAGCGTCTTCCGAAAAGGCATCGCGGACTCGAGCGATGCTGGTCGACTGACTCCTGGCGTCGATGTCCCAGGTTCCGCGACGAAGATGAGTGCCATCACGCCGCAGAATGTCTTTCGGCTGGGGCTGCCCGGTGAGGAGATTGGTCCGAAGGTCAGTCAATTCTTTGTTCGTCCCGTTGGGTTTGGTACTCAGACGATTGATCAGAAGCAGCGACCGTACAAAACCGACCTTAACTTCCTGACGGACTACGACAGCTGGATTTACGCTCAGCGAACAGGAAAAGATCAGAACGGTCAAGCATATCCGAAGGCGAATGAGTTTGATGGTTCGTTCTTTGAGAGAGAATCGCGGTACATCAGCACGATGCGAGACCTTGCTCGTTTCGTTAACAAGGATGCGTTGCATCAGGCTTACTTCAATGCCACGCTGATCCTGTTGTCCGGCGATGCCAAATGGACTCCTGGCAACCCCTATGGCGATTGCGGTCGCCTGCAGGCGCGCGAAGCGGGCTTCGGAGTTCTCGGGGGCCCGCATATCCTGGCTCTGGTTTCCGAAGTGGCGACAAGAGCACTCAAGGTCGTGTGGAACCAAAAGTGGCAGGTCAATCTGCGACTTCGACCAGAAGCCTACGGTGGTCGAGTCCACGTGCAGGTGAAAGGCGTGAACGGCAAGAAGCGAGCCTACGGTTTGCCTGGCTTCGTTGCCACCACGGAAGCGGCCAAAGCAGTTGAGAAGCGGTATAAGTCACTTTTGCTTCCAATGGCCTTCACCCCCGGCAGCCCGACGCATCCGGCCTATGGAGCTGGCCACGCGACTGTCGCCGGTGCCTGCGTCACTATTCTCAAGGCGTATTTCAAGACGTTTGAGACCATTAACGGAGTGGACTGCCCAATCGCGTTCTCCTCATTGGTCGAGAGAAGTGAGCCATTTTTCCCTAAATCTCCGATCACCGCATACAAAACGGGATACTTCAAGAAGAAGGACTCTTCGGAAACGGATCGGTGTGTGCTTGAACCTGAAATCGCCTGCAAGCTGACGATTGAGGGCGAATTGAACAAGCTTGCTCAAAACGTCGCAATGGGCCGGTCGATGGGCGGAGTCCACTGGCGAACTGACAATACTCGCAGCCTTACCCTTGGAGAAGCGATCGCTGCTGAGATCCTTGCGGAAATCTCAGTCGATTCGAACGAAAAGCCAACCTTCGAATTCCGCACATTCTCCCGCAAAGCCGATGGCCAACCAAGAAAGATCACCGTCACTGCCGGTCGTATCTACGCCGATGGCAAGCTGGTCGATACTCATAGCAGTGCCTTGTAATTGACAATCGGCAGGGTTGGATATTCCTGTCCGATGCCGGACGGTCAGACCAACTACTTTCTACTTTGGTAATTCTCCGTAAGTGGCATCAATCGCGGCAGAGCTGGCTTCGAGGTTTCGGAACCTGCTCTGCAGTTTTTGTTGATCACCAACTGCTTGGAACCGTACTCGATGCATCGCCTTATTACCTTCGTTCTTCTCGGTGTCACCTTGCTCGCTCCGGAACCAGTTCGTGCGCAGGGCATTGAAAAGTGGTTCTTCGCCTACGTCGATCTGCTTCGAGATCCTGTTCTCGATGGTGATGCAACCAACTATACGGCGAAAGAGCTGATGGCTCTATTCGAGAAGTTAGGGGAACATGGGTACACTGTTGTGGTTTTGTCGAGCTTCCAGCTTGGCGACAAAGCGATCCTTGATCCAGCAGATCAGAGTCCAACTTCACAAAGGATTCGCAAGAATCTTGTTGACATCCAGGCCGCGGCCAGGAACCACGGGATTGAACTCATTCCCGAAGTCATGCCAGTTGGTGGGTCGGAGAAAATCCTTCAGTGCGCCTATCATCTAACAGAGGCAACGCCTGTTAAGAGGCAGCGTTTAAAGCTCATTGATGCTGGCGATGGCACGGTTCTGGGAGTTGCATCCGGGGACAATCAAATCCGCAATGGCAGGTTTGCAGGGACGACGGAACGACTGCGCTCGGACTGGATCATTCACAAAGACTTCGAATCGGCAGTGACGCAGGTACCTCTGGATCAGGACCTCAACTGGAACGGATTGGAGCTCGATCTGGGAAAGGCAAACAGAATTGAGATTGGCCAGGAAGGGATTCCGCTGAATCCGCGACACCAGTACCGATTGAGCTTCACGCTAACGACGTGTGGCGTTGGCCCATCGAATTCTAAAGAGGAGGTTCACTTCTATGCGAAAGTAAGAGGCCTTGACGGTGACCGATACGTTCCGCTCGAGGCCGTCCAATTCAAGGTAAAGAAAACGCAGCCGGCGACTCGATACGCCGTCCTATTGAGTTCTTTTCATTGCAACGAAGCTCAGTTGTGGTTTGGCTTCCCTCAATGCAACACCGGAAAAGCAGTTGTTTCCGACGTTCGCCTGGAAGAGGCTCTTGGGCCAAACATGATTCGGCGACAGGATACCGAAGTCCCCAACGAACCAGCGGAAGTGCTTAGTATCTCTGTTTACAATGAGACACAGGGAAAACTGCTCGACGAAGGACAACACTTCGATCAATGGCGAGACAGCGAAGTCACGGCTAATGGATTCGCTCACGAGAGGAAAGATATCTCAATTCGATTTAAGGCAAACGCGGTCGATCTGAATGACATCGTTTCGGTCAATTACTTTCACGCAACTCTCCCGAATGCAAGTCCTGGAAAAATCTGCTGCAGCCTTCGACACTCAGAAGTCTTCGAGCTTTTCGAGAAACAAGTCAATGGAATCCACGACCTGATTCAGCCTAAACGTTGGCTGATTGATCATGATGAAATTCGGGCGATGGGTCACGATCCCCTCGGGAAAGGTGAGAGCCCTAGTGTAATTCTTGCGGAAAACCGAGTAAAGTGCATTGACCTGATCAATCGTGTGGATGCAGAAGGCCAAGTCATTCTTTTCAATGATATGTACGACCCGAATCATAACGCGGTCAAACCTACCGACTCCAGATCATTTTTTCCGATGGTAAACGGCGATCTCACCGATTCTTGGAACGGCATAGATTCGAAGATCACTGTACTCAACTGGCAAACTGCGGATAGACCAATGGACAAATCTAATCTGGATTCATGGAAACGATCACTGGAGCACTTCCGAAAGCTGCAATCGCCTCAAGTGATTAGCGGGTTCTACGACGTAATACCGGATCCTGATCACGCATCCGATTCGGTCACGGAGCGTTCTGAGACCATTTTCAAAGCTGCTGTGGAGCAACTCAATGGTACCGAAAGACCGAAAGTTGTCTGTTACTACACGACAAAGCGCAACACAAATTTCCTGAAAGAATTCGCTGATGCCGCCGCGCGTGTTCTTGGTGATTGAGTCTAAAGAGGTGACGCCGTCTTTATTTCAGGCAACTTCTGATCGAAGAATTCCCCGCCGGGTACTCTGAATTCGTCATCGCCGATGTACCGCATGTCCATATCGTTGAAGGACCCAACAATCGATAATCAGCCACCGGAACCGGAGCTTTCTCCGCCTGACGAGGAGCTTGAAGGCGCCGCAACAGGCCCTGCAGGAGTTGCAGCGTTTGGCTTGGTGCCGGGTACGAACGCTGGACCTTCAACCTTGATCGCTCCGGCTGCTTTTCTGATTTCTCGCGGATCTTTTGGAAATTTATAATCCGGTCTAGGAACTCGCAATGATTGCGGAGGAGCAGCCACTCGCGATCCACGGTCTGAACGATTTGTCACATCCTGAGCGGGATCGAATGACCGGGTATGTGTGACACCCATTCGCTCTGAGTTCATCATTCCTGCCGTCGGACGATCGGATGCGGCGAGCGGCTGGCGATCGTTTGGCATTGGCCCGGCAGCAAATGTCAACTTCTTCGCATCCGGAAGCAGTTCGCCCTTCAGAAGTGTGGTTAGGGCAAAACGCGCTTCTACGCTAACTCGATCCACGGGAGCTGACTGAGACGAAAGTTCTCTCAGTGCAGCAAGAATCTCGGAAAGAGCCCCCTCAGCCACTGGTTTCGCCTTAGACTTTGAGTCAGCAGCGGCTTCTGCCGCATCAAACTTTGCTTTTGCTACTTTCTGCGATTCCATCGCCGTCTTTTGTGTTTCATCCGCCTTTGTCTTTGCCGGGATCAAGTCGTTATCGCGAAGTGACGTTATGTTGCCCCTCGCCTTAATGGATACGTCCTTCTGTTCCCCAGCGTCTGCGATTTTCTTATCGAATGCCATAATCTTCGCTTCATCTGGCATTTCCTTTGCTGCCTCGAGACTCCTGGCGGCCTCAAATGTCGCAATAGCGGTATCGATGGCCAGAATGTCTGCATTGAGCTGGTTGATGGTTGCGTTTGCCTCGTCTACAGGCTTCTGCGCTTTCGCCACGGCTTCATTTGCTGCCTTTAGAGTGTCGGTCGCAGCCTTGAGTGACTTCTCCAGTTCCTTGGCCAATTCTCGTTCTGCGGCAGCGGAAGCAACATCCTGCTGTTGATTGAGTATTGCATTTCCCTTATTCGAAAGAACCGTCAACAGTCCGAGTCGAACATGACTGTTCTTGTGAATGCTGATTGTGTCCTTGACACTCTTGACAAGCTCGGGGAAGTCTCTTGCCAAGTATTCGTCAGCGTCGATACTTGCATGCGCAAGCACTTCCGCAAGTGCTGTTGAGCTGACATACTGAATTGCTATCTCATCATGCTGAATGGAGCGGTAGAACTCATGAATCACTAATTGAAACGCAGCTTCATCACCTGCAACGATGTGTTTTCCGGACGCCGAGAGTACATCTGACAAAACCTGGTACTTAGCAATAGATACAGGCTTCACTCCAAAGTCCATCGTCAGTTTATTAACAATGTGCGAAGAAATGGTCCCTGTCTGATTTCTTGGGTCGTACTTAAGTTCTCCGTGTGCGATCGCAATCGCTCCAAGAACCTCGATTGCACTTATTCGATCGTTTGCCGAGACTGAAGTGTCCATTGCTACGTCCAACTCCGCCTCGATAACGCCCCTGAGCTCCGCCCCCAATTGCTCATCCGCCTTAGCCTGCTCTGCCTTCTGAACGCCCGGTGCCAGTGCGTCCGCTGCTGCTTTGTGAGCGGCTAAGGCTTTCTTTGATGCATCCATTGCCTTTTTTGCCGCAGCGCCTGCAGCTTGAGCCTTTGTGGTAGCATCGGGGTCGTTTGGCGTTGAGGCGAATGCGACGTCGGCAGCGATTTTCGCTTCCTGCTCAGCACAAAGGGCAGTCTTTGATGCAGCGTTTGCTTCGGCCGTCAGTGCACCATTCGATGCACGCTGCGCACTTTCACTCGCCGCCTTCCCGCTGACCTCTGCTTGATCCGCAGCCGCTTTCATTCGCTCTTTATCAGACACATTTGTGTCTACAGAAGCGGCTTTGGCATCAGGCGTCGGGGCGGGAGGTACATCGCCTGTCTGCCCAGAGCAGGTGCTGCTAACTGAAACAGCAGAAAGGCCCACGGCGAAAAGCCATCCATGCTTTGAGAATCTCATTGGGACACCTTGATTGATTTAAACCGAGCGGACTGAAGACAGGTTTTCAGAACTTGACCGGACGGAAGAAGTCTTCCTACTGTCGCCAACTGGCGGCTACCATGCGACACTCGCGCCAAATGTGCAAGTAATTACGTATCAAGGCCGCATGAATCGACCGACTTTCGCGCTTGCGGATCGAAACGCCTTCTGCATACGAACGTGTTTCTCTTCTTCGTGTGTGAGAATTGGGCGATTAGCGACGATGCGAGCCGTTCTGAGGGCAAGAGCGTCCTCTGCTGCTTTTCCGACGACAGTTTCAGCAATTAGCGGTGCTTGAAAATACGGAGCGACATGAACGCGGTCGCTCGCAAGCGTTGAGATGGATCCAAAGGCACTATCTTCATTGCTGATCGAGTCGTA
Source organism: Planctomycetaceae bacterium (assembly GCA_016795145.1). Classification (GTDB taxonomy): domain Bacteria; phylum Planctomycetota; class Planctomycetia; order Planctomycetales; family Planctomycetaceae; genus SXXK01. Next base: position 12,157 of record JAEUII010000179.1, on the reverse strand, counting down.
TGGAAGAACAAAGATCTGCTCAGAACGCTCTACAATTACACACAATTTGTCAGTCTGAAGTCTTGTTCCCCTCAGGTTCGTATTGACAATTTGAAGTAGCGGCTCACCGGGAGGGTGAAGGCCTGGTGAACGCACCCAGCCACTCAGTAGCAGGGCATTTCCGCCCGCTGCGGATTCGGCTGAAAGTACCGTATCCCCAACCCGTTCGACCGAAACCCGGTCGGCGTGTTTTAGCGCGATCTCACCTGCGAACCCTGTCTTCACGTAGCTCACAGGAAAGTGGTAGGATTTTCCCTCTCGCTTCAACAAGGCAATGTAGTTGGCACCCGACGCTACGCTGCTGCTTGCCATTAGGGTAAATTCTCCGCGTGAGCTAGCCAAGACACGGTTTAGCATCGTTTGAAATTCAAGGACTGCCACTTTAAGCTCCTTTAACGCCTGCTCAGAAACGCCGACATTGATCAACGTGTACAGGGCACGCGTTTCGGGGCGGTCAGCTGTTGGTTGACCGTGGATATTTGCCACCTTGTCTCGGTAGATTCCCACCAAATCAGTGGGGAGGAGCTTCATCATTTCTGCAGATGCTCTGTTGAAATTCTCCTTAATTTCATATAATGCAGTCTCTTCAGTAGTAAGTGCTTCTTTCAGGCCCGCGTCGGTCAATTTTGTTCCCTCTGGAACGGAACTCTGAATCCTCTTCGCTGCGTCTAACAAGTTTGTAGTGTCTGTAATGAGCTGCTCGCCCAGTTCGATGATTCTTGAATTTCGTGGCTGCGGTAGAGTTCTTGCTACAGTGGAATCACTGATGCCTGCAAGTGATAACACATCAGCAAGAGTTTCGACATTCTCCCGAAGCACGTACTCCCCAGGATTTGATACCAGCCCTCCAACCACCACTGCCTTCGGGGCTGCGGCTGCTTCCGCTGTCTTTTCTTTTTGACAATGCAACGCCTGACAGCCAGCCAGCACGACGGCAGCAGGAATCAGGAGAAGATAGCTTGCCTGCCTACAGTAGAAACTCTTCATGATTCTCACCCTCCTGGCTTAGATTTCGCGTCTTGCCCAAGCTTCCATATCCGTCACTAAAGCACTTCACCGTTAGAACAGATCAAACCGTTCGATTGCTGGTGGAGTTGTACCGTTAGCGAGATAGTCCAGGGGCATCACGAGTGTTTGTCCGGTTGCATCATTGACGGCCCGAACAAGTCCTACAACGAAATTTCCAATACAAACAAAGGCACCACTGTCGCCCCGCTTTGCAAAAGGCTCGTTAGGAGATCGCCCCTTAACAATATACTGATTCGTTGCATTGCCGGCCCCCGCAATTGGCCATGATCCACTATTGATCGATGTCAGCGTTCCGTAAGTCAGCCCTGTCTCAGCTCCACGTTTCCAGACAAGACCATCGCGATTCATGTCAGAAGGCGTTGCTGAGGCAATTGTAATCGCGGTGTTCGGGCCATTTGAAATGGGCTGGATTCCTGCCGCTCGTGGCATTGGAGTCACTATCGCGCAATCTACTCTCGCAGATTTTTCCATAGTTTGGGGAGAGGGGGTGATAGTGCCAACCACATTGTTCAACTGAAGCACATTAGAAGCACTAGTGCTTCCAATAACATGAGCACACGTCAGGTAACGAATCTGTTTTGAGCCTCTCATCCGTACGTACCCGCCTAGTGTCCCGTCTTTGCCACTCGGCGCAACGTCTATCTTAGTCCCGGGAATTGGTGCTGCCTGACTGAACTCGCACTCCTGAAGCACATCGGTGGGTACACCTTCAATATGTGGCGGTATCCAGCCATCTGGATTTGTTGGATCATGTTTCTTACTGACAATGATTCGGATTGCGAAAATTCTAGTGACGCTGGTTCCGATCTCTTTGAGCCCAACCTCGACCGACTTGAACCCTGGTAGTTTGCAAATTCGCCCTCGGTATTCCTCCAATACTGAGCATGCCCTGCGATAGGCATTATCCGGATCACGAGTCAAGTTTCTCAGATGCTGTAGGGCCAGCGTAACGGCATCATAATGACTTCGATCCTGATAGGCTTCGACCCCCCAGTTTGCAGGAGAATTCTTCGATAGTGTTTTTTTTTCAGCATTCTTTATTTTGCCGGGTCCACCACTGGCAGACTTCGCTGCTTTGCCCGAAGAGATCGATGCCTTCTTTTTCGCCATGACCTTTTTACTCCAACAAACGCCGCAAAAGCTGCCTTTTCGCATCCGGAAGACTCCGGGGCGAGTTGTGCCCCGGACAGTCCTCCGAAGAGTGACATTAGCAATAACGTGAAGCAAGCGTGTTTTGGAATCGCACTAGAGATTTGTTGCGAATCCTCCTGCATTAGCATTCTCTACTGGACTTACCTGTCCGACGGGGAATTGTCCTGCGGGGCACCCAGCCGAGCAGTTTACGTGATCCTGGAGGAACTGCTGCACAAGCATTTCGAAGTTCGGATCATCGACATCGAACATCCCTACAGCGACAATCGACTTGACTTCCTTGATTCGGTCTTCAATTTTCTGAGGCTCAGTGCCACCAGAAGCCTCAACGAAACTAGGCAAAGTCGTGGCCACTAGTTCATTGACTCGCTGCAGGGTCTCGTCGGTGATGTCCTGCTGCATATTTTTGATGTACTGGTCTTCCGTAAAATCCACTTTCAGGTTGGAAGAACCAGCGGCTGGTCGTTTGAAGTCGACCATGACCACCTTTTCGGTGTAGATCATTTCATGAGCGAAGTCTCTCAGTATCGGGATGTCTGCTTTCGCAAGTCGTTCACTTCCCGCGATCTTGTCAATTTCCAGGAAGTACTTGTCATAGACGTACAGCTTGAGATGAGTGGGTATCTTGACCGTGATTGGAACGCCGTCGACCTTCTTGAATTGACACCAGGCAGTGTTTGATTCATTTCTGGAGAACATAATCGAGGACGTGGACCTGCAGCCGGAAATGACTCCGAGACTGATTCCAAGCGTCACCAGGGACCAACGTGCAAGTTTCATGAAGTCTCTCCTTAGACCCAAATTGCCAGGTCACTCTGTGCTGGCTCAGTCAAAGATTGCCGCATTCTCGCGGGGTTCAGTCTTAGTTATCGGCTAGTTCTCTGGTGTAGTAGAATTCCTCCCCCTAGTGTCGGAGTGGCATCACTAAACGATGCATTCACGACATTTTGCCAGAGAGGAGTTGAGGTTGGGGAAGCTGTGTTGATTTTGCAGCCCCCAAACCCGCGTTTGGACCGCGCGAGACTTGCGGAATTTCGCGTCGGTAGCCTTGGAGATTATCGATGCAATTTTCGTTGCGCTGGCCCCGTCCGGCAGTTCCTGCGCTGGGGGTCAGAGCAACTGAAACCCCTGCCGTTTCTTACTGGTGGCCGCAGTGTTGGCAAGAAGCAACAAGCCACTCCTGTGAGTGAGCACCCATGGGATTTACTGCGTGGAATTGAAAATTCAGTGATCCGGTGTTTTTTAAGGTGCGGAAGTTGTGTGCAGTGGTTGAATCGTGTAGAATTCGTTTCATGACACAGGGAAATGAAAGAGCAGAATCGCCCGGGCGATCAATCGAGCAGTTGCTCGATTCGACGGGATGGTCGCAGAATGATCTGGCCGAGATCATGGGGCGACCGGTTCAGACGATCAATCAGATTATTGCTGGCACCAAATCAATCACAATGGCGACTGCCCGAGGTTTGGCCGCGGCATTTGGCGCAGAGCATGGCACGGCTGAGGATTGGCTGCGGCGGCAGCTGGAGCACCAAATCGCTGTTGAGTCTGTCAATGTGGAGGATTGCCCCGAGGTCGCCCGCAGGGCAAAGTTGCACTCACAAGTCCCGTTACGAGAAATGGTCAAACGAGGATGGGTGGCTAAGTGTAGTTCGGTGGACGAAACAGAAAGGCAAGTTGCCCAATTCTTCGGAGTAGTCAGCGTCGAAGCGATTGTTCCTCCGAAATTCTGTGCACGGGCGAAAGTGAGTGTTCCTGCTCAGAATGTTTGGGCTCAGAGAGCCTGGCAGTTGGCGACTGAGCTGCCGCAGTTGGCGAAGTACTCTGAGAAGAAGCTTCGCGGTGCAGTAGCAGGCCTGAGAGAATGCTTCGGCGATCCGGCAAAGACTGTGGAAGTCCTCGAGCTGATTGCCAGGGCGGGAGTTCGACTGGTGGTCGTTCAGCACCTGACGAAGACTCGGATTGATGGGGCCGCATTTTGGCTGAAGCCAAAGACTCAGCCGGTGATTGCATTGTCGATGCGGTTTGGTCGCATTGATTATTTTGCCTTCACACTGCTGCATGAAGTGCATCACATTTTGGAGCAGCACGAGGCTGTGCTCGATACGGAAATGCTTGCTGCGAATGGCGAACTGTCTGAACAGGAGCTATCCGCAAATCGCTGGGCTGCTGACGTACTGGTTCCCGCTCAGTCGATGAACGACTTTCTTCAGGCGACAAAGGGCTCGCCTTCGCGCGTAGCGATTGAGCGTTTCGCGGCTTCAATTGGCATTCACGCCGGGATCGTGGTTGGTCAGCTTCAAAATCGCGGAGTAGTGGGATACTCCAGCCACCGCGATCTGCTGGTTGATGTTCGAGACCCGCTGTTGGCTCAACGAGACTTGTTGCAGTCACGCGGTGTGGCTGCATTTGATGGATGGCTGAATCAGAAGGAGGACGAGTAAAGCCGATAGCGTTTGGCTTCGTGACAGACCACACAAAGCACAAAAAAAGAGCCCGCATCTTGCAGACTGACCAGCAATCTGTACTGCAAGGTGGGGCCGGAATTATCAACGTTGACCGTTGACCATTCGACCGACAGGGTAGCTACAGAGGCTGCATCCTTCAAGAGTGGTCAGCAAATTGATTAGCAATCGCCATTGTTGAGCGGTTGTTACAACAAAAAAACGGCCGATCGTGCCGGTGTGACCAGTACTTGAAAGGTAACTGTATATGATTCAGTCAGTTTACATCATCGACGGTGTAGGCCAATCTGTGGTTCCACGCGGATCAAAGGTTCGATTCGCCATCTCAGTGCCGTCCGGCTCGGAAATCGGAACCCCAAAGGTTCATGGTCCTGCCGCGGTTGTGGTACGAAACGACATCACTCGCCTCATCGATGGGCACATGCCAATTGGTGCGATGGAGGTGGAGTTCGAGATGACCACAACCGGTGGCGGGAAAGTCACTCTGGAAGTACCAGTAGCGTACCCCAGTTCTGGTGAGCCAGAAGTTCAGGAAGTGACGTTCCTCGTCGAATGACTCGAATCGTTTGGCGAAGCTCGCTGATTCGGTATCCACGGTCGTCATCCAATGACGATCGTAGTTTTTTGCAGCAAGTGAGAGAATCCAGCAATGGGTACCCTTCTCCATTGGCCACCCAATCGCGTCGTGTGCTATCGAGCAACGAGTACCTCATGCTCCCACAACCATTGGATAATCTGAAGCCCAAGGTTTCCTGGGATCTTTGACTCCCATGCAGCAAGTATTGCGCCCACCGTATGATTTCCATTCAGCCCTCGCAACAGTGGACACACCTCTGTTTCACCGACAAAGGCAACTGGACGATCCAGGCGAGGATGGTGAAGGGCTGGTTCGAGGGAAATGCGATCCGACTTCATGACGGGCGTTTCAAGAAACTGCGCGTGGGGACTCAGTTCAAGGGTTTGCGACGGCGTCAAAGGCAAGCGATTATCCGCATGGACTGGAGGTGGCCGCACGGCATTAATGGCACGTTCCTGCCAGAATGATTCGCTGCTGAAACAGGCGACCCTTTGATACTCAGATGCCGTGCGATGTCGAAACTGGCGAACTCGCTCTTCCTGACGCTCTTGATAGAAACGTTGGGCAATCAAAGCGAGTTCCGGAAAACAGAGAATCGTATTGACCACAATGGCCGCTTGTATCCCAGAGGTCAGCGCCAAATGCACGCCCTGCGAAGCCATAGGATCCAAGCTCAGATTTGCATCTCCTACACGGAGAAAGTCTGCCCCGACAGGGTGAGAAGAGTGCCTGCTCGACGCATCACAACACTGAATCTCCCCGAGAATTTCATCTCGATGGAAATGCCGAATGAGTGAGAATTCATCCAGCATGGATTCGTAGTACGACCCGACACTTCGCTTTCCGCGACTCGCCAGAAGCGCAGGATCAGTGTACACCGAGATCTGGGCCTCCTGCCCCGCAAGACACGCGATCCACATCCAGGCGTTTTTGCCAGACTCCATAATGCCATCATAGTCTGGACGATTGCAAAGCCGCCACGTGGCGTGCAAGGCAAACAGTGGCGGGGCGTAGCGAACTTGCTGCCCCGGAAAGGCATTGGCCCGCCCGGACGCATCCACCAGGAAACGGGACTGAAGGTTGATAGTTCGTTGACCATTCTCCACGATCACTTGCCATCCGCCAAGACGACGCCTGGCCGTCAAGAAACGCCCAGGTTGAATGGTCGTAACACTCGCACGCCTGGCGCTTTCCAGGAGAATACGATCAAAGACGCCTCGGTCGACGTGAAGCCCCGGTTGATCAGATATCAATGGCTGATCAGTACCCCACTTGACAAGCACGGATTTTCGCCGAAAAAAGCCGGCACTGTGAACTGCGTCTCTCACATTGAACTGATCGAGCAGCATTTCTGTCGCATCGGAAAGACAGATGCCGACATGTGGACGCGGAAACGCAGCTTTTTCAAGAATGACTATTTGGTGTCCAAATTCTGCCAGCTTCCGAGCAAAGGCAGCTCCGGCAGGTCCACCACCAATGACTACAACATCAGTATCCAATTCCTGTGCCATCGTTTTTCGCGACGTCTCCATGGTTACGGTCTGAATTGCCCAACAACAGTGTCAATGCCGTGGAGTCGGTTTCGAGCAAATCAACATAAAGCATCAGGCAATAATAAATCCATCCGCGAATGTAATCACAGGCAGGCCTGCCTCGCCTGATCACCTCATAATGGCAACTACCGCTACAGAGATTCCTTGCCCAGCAAGAGTTGCACGCGCCCTGAGCATTCAGATGCCGGTCGGTCAGCCAGTGCTCCTGGGCCTCCGCAAAGACACCGGATGTCACGTTACCCAAATGACCGACTTCGTCACCGACAAACCGATGACACGCATATAAGTTGCCATCTGCAGAGACACCCATATAGCCGCCACCAGCACCGCAGGGATAGTTCTCCGGTTGGTAGTCGTGTATTCGCTTAAGCGTATTCAGGACATTGAGAAGCGGAAGCAGCTGGCGATTTCGAAATCCTTCTCGAAACAATTCGCCGCAGGCCACCAACTCCTGCAACAGGACGTCAAAGTCATTGACAGACATCTCATCCTGACTGCCAGGCGACTTCAGCAATGGCGAAAACTGAATCGAATCGAATCCCAGTTCCAACAGTCCCCGGAAAGTATCAGTGAGATTGATATTTCTGGGAGTGACTGTCACTCTGGCTGAGACTTGAAATACCCGCTGTGGAACGGCAAAAAGGACCTGGAGTTTCTCCTTCACTCTTTCGTATGTCCCTCGCCCTGATCGGTCAGGACGCAATGCATCATTCGACTCGCCGATCCCATCAATGCTGATCGTCAGATGGAAGCGATATCGCTGAAACAATTCAACGTCTTCCGGTCGAATGAGAGTAGCGTTTGTCGTCATCGTGAAGGCAACTTCACGCTTTTCGGATACAGACTTCTCCGCAGCGTAAACTGTGGTTTCATGCAGCGTCTGACGGTTGAACAACGGTTCGCCGCCCATAAACGCCAGTGTGATTGTTTGATTGCGTGGAGCATCCTTGAAGAGTCGGTCGACCGCTGCTTTAGCCATCACAACCGACATATTGTCCGAACGTCCGCCAAACGTCCCTTGTTCTGCATAACAGTATGCACAGCCCAAATTACACTTGTTGGCAATTGCCAGCGAGAGCGATTGAAGTGAAACAGACTTTGGGGGTGCACTGACCTCAGGATGCGGAAAACACTCATTCCCAGGTTCTGGAGGGAGTAATTCATAATCAGACGGATTGGCAAAAAACGCCCGCCCTTCGCGCTCAGCCAAATCATTGAGATCGGTAAGCTGTCCGGTTGCTACCACGAACAAAAACACTCTCTGACCATGCTTGATTACATGGAAAGCAGGGTGCTTCGGGGCGGTTTCTGCCTTAGAGATTACGGGACGAGTCATCAGATTAAGGCCGGTTGGGATCGTACACGAGGTTCAGTCGAATGTCGTTGCCAACAGATTCGTGTTCAACGATGCCTCTGAAATCCATATTCGCGTTGATCTCTTCGGGAGTGTTCATTGTCGCGTTGGGATTGCTTTCCCGATAGATGACAATCTTTTCATCGCCATGCAAGTCGAACGCTCGATTCGGATTCTCCGCTGTCCAGTAGTTTAGGCAGGCAACCATGTCTCCCTGCCACGTGGAACAGAGCCCACTCGTGATCTGACCAGGTTGAGTGGCATTAGGACGCTCACTCTTTGGCTGAATCCTGACCTCATTGGCGCCAATGTGACCGGTCCCACGCGAATAGAAAAAGTCCGTCGGATGAATGCCGTTTTCGAGCCGACCAACTCCTTCAATATTGACTTCCATTCCGGGATTGTAATCCGCATTCATGGTTTCCATCATCGGGATGTCCAGACCAGTCGGGTCGGCAATGTCACCTACGATGCCCAGGAGCGCCTTAGTGGATTTGATCCAATCTCGGTTTGCATTGTTGTTGCTCGGCAAAAAGTCCCCAAAGTTCTCTGCCATTTCCTCCGCCTTGTCTGGCGTGAGCGTCAGACAATGCTTCGACGGAGCCGACACAATCCATGCGCCAATGACTGGGAGGTTAACGGGAGTTCCAGTCTGGTCAAACAGTGTCACCGAGATCGAACCGTCACAGGTGGAATCGCTACACTCGAGTGCCCCGGACTCGTTGGCGGGATAACGGTCGATTTGCGAATTCTGGGATTTCCGTGTCACCCCACCCTTCGCTGGAATGAACAATCCTGTACCGCTAATAGACCCCAAATGGACCGTCGCTCCCGGATCCCATGGGTTGATACCATCGAGACTGGCTGTGTCTGAAGGCAGTGATGCCGTTGCTTTCGCGTTCACTGGGTCCAAAATCCCCGTGCCACGCTTCGATGTGTAATTATGCACTTTTCGATTGCCGACTTCGGCCGTCCAATGCACCCGCAAATCCGGGAACAGCTGGCTCACTTCTCCAATCAGGTCGCCATTACTCTTGTAAGCGAATACCTTGAACTGAACAGCCTGCCGCTTCATCCGTGGCTTCTGTGGATGACTGCTGTCGGATGCGTCCACCGACATGTAGTCCTGCGGTGGAGAAAACGCCTTCGCATGAGCATCAAAAAACTCGAACCAGCTCTCGTTGTTTGCAATTCTTGCGACACCTATGGCTGGGTGGATCTTGAAACAGGCAACATCAGCAAGGCTCATGATAGCTACTTTCCATAATTTTGGGGAAGAAATTACACGGGAAGCCACTCGAACGATGGACAGACCGCGGGATGAACTCCTGTGATGAGGCGATTTCCAACATCAGCCATCGTATTCATTGAATTAACTGAGTCAGTGATGAATTGAGTATTTCCACTGCTGTAGAATTCCTGAAGGTTTTTGAACATTGTCGTATAGGAGTTGTTGAATTTTTTCAGCCCTCTCCATTCCACGGAGCCTTCCGTGAAGTCTCTCATTTTGGGATTAGGGGCGAACTGAGAGACTTTTGTGTAATCGCAGATGATCGGAGCGCTCACGCGATCATACACGTACCCGAGCGGATCATCATTGGCTGCAACCAATCTCCCCTTCTTGTAAATTTCTGCGAAGCGGTAGTAGTGCGCCGGCAACCCATCTCCGTCTAGCGGATTTTTCGGTGTACCCTCCCCCTGGCCAACAATCCACTCAAGCAGCCTGATAGCCTGAGAACTGCTATTGACTTCAAAATCATCAATCGGCGCATGCCCGATAAGGCCTATTCGGGGGTCAGCATCCAACCTGACCTGAGGGTAGCGCGCTCCACCAAGGAACGGATCCACCTCAAACGAACGAATCAACTCAATCAGAGCAGCATAGAATTCGCCGATCGTGCCATGGTCCAATTGATGGGCCACCAGAAAGTTCTCACGGACGACGTAGTGAACGGGATCTGCCGGCTCTTCAATTTTCATGAACAGCGTCGTCAAGAGCGTCTCCGAAAACGGAGCAAGCATTGGGATCACGCCTCCACCAACCGGCAATTGATCCTCACCCCAGCACAAGACAATGTCATTTGTGGCAATCTTCGGAGGCTCTCCCAGCGCTGCAATGATGTTCATAATGGCCATCATGTGCAGCATTTCCTCTCGGGCAATGCCAAGGATCAGGTCGCGAATCTCCAGATTCTGAAACCCTTCGGACTTCTGAATGCTCCACCCCGCCACCAAGTATGGGGGAATTGTGGAAGCCTCTAAACGCATTGCTCGATGCAGCGAATCCCTGAGCTGTTGCAGTGGCACAGAAGAATTAACATCTCGCCTCTTTGCGAACTCAGTTGCCAGACGAATTTCGTTGACATATTTGTGATCTACTGACAACATTTGTGCTTACGCCTGTTTTGTAGCACCGAAGGACGCAACCAGTATTCACGAGACCAGACAACGTGGAAAATACTGACCCTGCAGCGACTACACTGTCGCTGGGCGAGGCGAATAGAGTGCATCCTTTGGTGATCATCTCGGGAGATGGGCTGTGGAAGCTCCTGAAGTCGTCCCTGTGTTGGAATGTAATGGATAGCATTGCGGAGGAGACAAGCTATGACACTACAGTGTGCGTGAACACTGTGCTGTATTCAACTGTAACGGGACTGGATTCTGTTGGATTACTGCGGATCGGCACCCCGTGCTCTCGGAATCACAGAGATAGAGAGTACTCTTCTTAGTATGCCGCCTTGAATTATACTATGACAACATGCCAATGAAGGGTACCCTGCAGATGTTCAATTTTGCGGTTCTGACCCAGCCGAGGTTCATTGGTCAGACCTCAGCATGAGCCATTTCATCCCGGTTCCATCCGAGTTGGCGTGAAAGTGAGACAGTAAAGCGGATCCAATACCAGCAGTCCCAAGCATCAAACCGGGGGTCATGCGACCGTCCTGAGTCCCGCAAATCCAGGGTAGATGGGAATTCGCATGCTGGTTCAGCGCAAACGTCAGCATTTGCTTAACAGTTTCCTCCCCTGCGGCCCTCATTTCAGCCGACTTCACCGCCATCAACGTTGCTGCGTTTCCCATCTGTCCATGGCACAGGGAAAAATTGCGTCCAACTGCGGAATGGTCTTCAAGAGAGCGAAGAGTCGTAGAACAGGCGATTTGGATTTCAGCTTCGATCGACGGATCATCCGAAAGTAATTCCTGCATTCTCACACGCGCAAGGCCGATCCCTGGAGCACCATGGCACCAGGAACAGGAAACAGGTGGAGTCCCCGCAGCAACCCGAAGATCGCACCAGTTTTGCCGAGTCGAATCAAACCATCTGCGCTCAAACTCCAGCGATTCTCTTGCTGCGACCCTGTACTTTTCATCTGAAGTCAAATGAAACAACTCCAGCAAAGCAATTGCAAAGCCGGAGTTCCCATGTGAGTATCCTGTGAGTCCATCTCGACCAAACGAAGGATTCGACCAATATCGCTCATAGCTATTCGCGTTTGATCCGGTTGTCCCTTTGATTAGCCGGCGAGTTGAACGGTTCAGTAATAGTTCGCCGTGCTGTGTAGCGAGGTCCAGGTATTCAAGAGAATCAAACTTTCTGCCGATCTCGATTAATAGTGGTATCGCACCGGCGCTGCCTCCAATCACATCAATTTCCTGTTTGGGATGGAAAACTGTCGCCCCGCGTTTCATTGCGATATGGCCGTTGTCGACAAGTTCCTGGGCTCCTAACCGCAGTCCCACGTGAATCGCCGCGTAGCCAATCCCCAATGTTCCCGAAAATACACCAGCGGCAAAGCGATCGCCCGGTTCTCTGCTGTGCTCCAACGCATGCTGCATTGCAGCAAGGGCCGTGTTTCTATGCAGTCGCTCTCCACTTAGCACAAACAGCTCAGCCAGAAAGTCTGAGATTCCGGCTGTCCCTTCATACACTGTTGGCCCGAGCGACTGCCAAACATAGTTGACATGCTCTCCGAGCACTTCACTGCTCCAGG
>JAEUII010000175.1 GCA_016795145.1 Planctomycetaceae bacterium | reverse complement strand
TTCATAATCAGAACCCAGCTTGAGTTCTTCAGCCATCGCTGCAAGCGCATCTTCGACGTAGCCAAGCTGATCGACGAGATGGTTGTCCAGCGCCTGCTGAGCCGTGTAGACCTGACCTGTAGCGAGTGCTCGAACGGCCGCATCATCCAGCTGTGGTCGTCCTGCATCGACGATGCCCACGAAGCGATCGAACGCGTCTTTCAGAATGGCATCCCAAACCTGCGTCTCACGCTCGGTCATGTCACGAAATGGATTCAGAGTATCCTTCAGAGGACCAGTCACAAGCGGTTCAACTTTGACTCCGATCTTCTCGGCAAGCTCCCGGGCGTTGTATCGGGCGATAATCACTCCAATGGACCCGGTCCATGTTGTCGGCTCTGCAAAGATCCGAACCTTCTCACCAGGAGCCATCGCAATGTAGTAACCTCCGGACGCCGCAATGCGTTTCATGGAAACGTAGACGGGCTTGTCTTTGGAGAGCTTTTGAATTTCGCGGTACAACTGATGACTGTCGGCAACGAATCCGCCGGGACTGTCAATCGAAAGGATCACTCCCTTCACCGACTCATCTTTGGCGGCCTGCTTGATCTGCCGCAGCCATCGTTCTGTGAATGGCGGCGAGATCGTGCCTTCGAAATTGATGATGGCGATACGATTCGCTGAACCTTCAACACCCGAAAAATGCTGTTCCGGAATCCCGGGGCGAACGTATCCCAGCGGATCCACCAGGAACCAGACATTCATCAACAGTGACACGCAGAGCAACACAAGTCCGACACGTCGAAACCAGCGTCTGGGCGGACGAGGATCAACGCGAATCACGATCGTTGCCTCCCCCGCTGAAACGGTGGCTGAACTGCCGGACGTTACAGTGACTTCCTTTGCCATAACTCTCTTCCAACTGCGACTCAAAAAAACTTCGGACAAATGCAGGAGTTTGCCAGCAACCGCGGCATGAATCCCAACCCGCCGCGTGAGCGAGGGATGACTGCAGCATTGCTGTGCAGGACCCCTCACTGACGTGTCGGGTTGTGATGCACGGGGTACCCACAGTCGCGGCATCGCCCTGCAGCAGCATTTGCTGCCGAACGACGAGCAACAACTGTTCAAAACCATCCCCAAAACCTGCTCCACTGCTAAGACAGGAAAACTGCAGCAAGTCTTCGGGTGATTCCGGTTGTGCGTATCGTAGCCATCCTGTCTGTCATAACGACCGCAAAACCGGACCAACTGGAACAACCAGACTTTTCGGAACCGACGATAGACAACAGCGGCGTCTCGACATTGTGCTGAATCACTGTCGGAAGGCGTCGAGCTGTTTTGGGTCTGCCCGGAACAGAGTAGTTCTTGAGTGAACAGGGATGGAACTCATGAAGACTCGCCGATTCGTTCGTCGCGCGCTGCTGGCCGCGGCTGTTACCACTTCTTCGATTCAATTCAGTTCTGTTGCAGATGCCTTCCAGGCCGCTCAGCAGCAGGGAAAACCGTCTCCTCCACCAGCAGGAACTGTTGAGCAGGAACTCCAGAAGCTGTTCAACGAGAGCGGGCAGCCAATGCCTCCCATGAAGCAGAACGAACTGCCGAACGCTCAGCAGCCGGTGCCAAACACCGTTCGCCCCAAGGCACCGACTCCGCCGGCAAAGAAGAACTTCCTGCAGAAGTTCGTTGGCAAAATCACCGGCCAGGAAAAGAAGGAAGCCGAAGCCGCCGTCGTGCCACCCGTTCCACCTGACTTTAAGGAACCAGCACCAGCACCTCCGTCAGGAAATGTTGCCGGCAACGTTGCACAAACCCGACCAACAAACAACACCGCTCAGCCTAAGACAGCTGTGCCCCCGGTGCCGGCAAACCGCCAGCCGCAGCAGAATGCTCAGGTGCGAAATGGCCAGCCACAGAATGGCCAGCCGAACAACGCACAGCCACAAAACCGAGCACCAGCAAACGCTCCTCAAAAGGTTGCACAAGCGGCACCACAGACAGCTGCTCGACCGCAACAGGTGCCGATGCAGAAAGGAATGCCCGTTCCAAGGACTCAGCCCGGTGCGGCGACCGCCCAAAACGCTCCGATTGGCAATCCTGCAGCGAACGTAACGACTCCTCAGAACCAGATGAGGACGGCTTCAACTGTTGGAGCACAGAACGGTGCCAATCGAACTCCCTCTGCACAGGTTCCTGTGACTGCTGCTCCAAACGCTCAGCCGGTTCAGCCAAAGTTTGTTCAGCCCGGATCATCTCCGGCGTTCATGCCTCAGGCGGTACCAGCCCCGGCTGCGATCCCTGGTGCGGCCGTTAATCCAGCGAACACCGTCCCGAAGCAGGTTCCGGCTCCGGCTGCTCCAAACGATGATTTCCAGGATCCATTTGAAGGATCTGAACCTGCGGAGCCATCAGATTCACTCGACCTCGATTCGCTCGTCATTCCTCAGCAGACGGAACCGAAGGCAGAGGAGACTCCTGCTCAGCCAGCCGTTACTCCGCAGCTGAAGAACACTCCTGAAACAACTGCTCCGCGAAACGATGCCCCTGTGGAGCAGCCACCTGTTAAGCCATTCACCGAAGGCGAAGAGGAGGCTCCGAAGCCGGAAGAGAACCCATTCACAGGAGTGCGACTGAATAACGACGAACTGGAAGTCTTCCAGCAGGATCAAAAGCCGGCTGCTGAAGTCAAACCAGCGGAAACTGTGAAGCCATCGACTCCTGCATTCGAAGAAGCAAAATCCGTTCAGCTCCCGCCAGCTGAAGAAGATGACATGCTGGGGACTCCGGTTCCTCCAGTCGAAGACTTTGATCCAAATCTTCCGGCGATTGCACTGCCGCCCGTCGAAGAAACAGAAACGGAGCCAGTGGATCCGACGAAGAACCCGATGCTCATCGTTCCTGATCTGGACAATGCTCCGGTGCAGCAGCTTCCACCAGTTGAAGACGAAGCAACAGCACCGTCAGAACTTGCAACGACTCCCAATGCGGAACAAAAGTCTGACAGCCTGATGATTCCGTCGGCCGAGACACCAGCTCCTTTGAAGAATGCAGAAACCGAACGACTGCAACAGGCTGCTGAACAGGAACGTCGCCTGCGTCAGCAGCGACTGATTCAGTCTCGTGCGGATCGCACAGGGTTCAAGGGATTCTGCCCGGTTGCTCTGCGTGACCGTCGGGACCTCGTTGATGCTCAGTCAGAATACTCCGCGACGTTTGGTCTGCAGACTTACGAGTTCTCGTCGGCTGAAGCAAAGGCGGCCTTCGAATCAGATCCCTCACGCTACGCTCCAGCCGCTGGAGGTAACGACGTTGTGGTTCTGGTCAACAGTGGTGAAGAACAGTCAGGTATGCTCGACTTCGCACTCTGGTACCGTGATCGACTCTACCTGTTCCGATCCCGCGAAACGATGACACTGTTCAACAAGGACCCACAAAAGTACGCAAACCAGTACTAAACATCAGCGAGTCTTCTGGTCTCGCCCAAAACAAACCGCAACCACCTGCCTCGCCCCAGCGACCGCAGGTGGTTGTGTCGTTTCAATACTGCAAACTGAAAACTGAAAACTGAAAACTGCAAACTGAAAACTGCAAACTGAAAACGGTAACCCTACTTCTTCCGCCCATTCGGGATCGGGACCAGTTCAGGAGACTTCTTCTGACCATTGCCAACCGTCGGCGGTGCCGGAGGTAACTCAGCATCCTCGCCAAACAAGGCGGTGTTCCAGTTGGTGGTCAACAGGAGATCAAAGCCAGGATTCTGTTCCTTCACCTGACACGAACACGCACCACAAAGAAATTCCGTCAGATCATGAATGAGGTCGGCTGACAACTCAGAACCCGGAATGACCTCCAGCGCCCGACCACGACCAAACACCGGAACGACCAGTGGCTGACCCGCAGCAGCGGCCTCACTTTGAAAGCCTGTCAGCTGCTTCACCAGGTACGATTCCTTCGCGTCTGCAGCATCCACTTCCAGAACCGAAAACTGCAGCAGCAGCGGAACCTCGGAATAAAGCTCGGATCCCGGCAGGCCAATTCCTTCCGGCAACTCCAGCTCATTCGGCAGCTTTTCGCATTGCTGCTTCAGCAGCGCACGAGCCTTTGCGGTCAGTTCCTCATTCGGTGACTTGATCAACAGCCAGACAACAGCATCCCCGTTCTGCAGTCGTCGAACCAGCTCTTCACGGACTGGCGATGTGAGGAGCCCGGCTTCCCGCAGCTGTGTCAGTTTCCCGCGCCAGTGATTTACGATCTTATCTTTGCCCTTCGCCGCGCGAGCCACCGCAAAGGGCAATTCGGGCTTCTCCGTACTTTGGATCGACTGCCAAAGTCGTTCGGTTTCCGGCGCCATGTCACCGTGAACGTCCTGACGAATCACAGTCAGGTTCGATGTTCCGCCTTTGGCGAGTGACGACTTTTCCAGGTCGGCGACAAATGCTTCGTCGTCCTGCTTCAAGCCTGAGTCATGGAAGATGACCAGTTCACAGGCATCCGCCTGCCAGCGTTCCAGTGCAAATCGGAAGACAGGGACGTTACAAGCCACTGCCGCCGCTGAAAGCAGAAGTGTCACTAAGACTGCGACACTCGTTGTTCGCCGATTCATTGGCTCGACTCATCGTCAAAAAGAAGGATCACGAGCGAAGTGCGAAGCGAAACGCCATCCCATGCAGACTCTAACGCTGAAGCCTGCTGCCCCGAACCCCGGCTACTGGAAACAGATCACTCGTCCATCCAGCGTTGTCAGAAAGAGCTTCCCGTGTGCTCCGGCTAGTCCATCCCAGGATGGCAACGTGTCGAGTTCCACAGTGTTCTCAATCTGGCCAGTTTCGGAATTCACTGTCACCAGCTTTCCACCCTGCTGACCTTCTATCGCTGCGTCCTGAGTTTCCAGAAGCTGCTCGACGTTCTTGTCTTTCGCGGCAAGCTGCTGAAACGTGGCCTCTTCGTCAATCAGATCGGGTGGCCCAACAATGAACAGGTTGTAGCCGGACAGTACCATCGCTCTCACGTAGATCGGAACATCCACGTTCCACTTTGGCTCAATAATGGTCCCCCCCGCATTGCCAGCGTTGGCGTTGCCCTTCTTCTGACCGGCACCTTTCTTTCCACTGAACTGAATGGCCTGGCCAAACTTGCCTGCCACGACCTTGCCACCACTGAGCGTGCCATTGTTACGATTCAATGACATATCCCGCGCGGTACCATCATCAAAGCTGACCACCAGCGCCGGGTCAGCGTTCATCTCCGAAGCCTCTTTGAATCGCTCCGCCACAGCGTTTGCATCAACCGCATGAAAGTAGAGTCGCACTTCGTCGATGATGCCGACAAACTGGTTGGGAGAATCGTATTCCCCGACGGCACCGCCCACGTCATCCCCAATCTCCAGCCCCTGCGCCGGATCCTTCGTCAGCAGCGCACTGGCTTTGCCTTCGCCAACGAGTTCACCGTCTACATACAGCGTCATACGGAGCTGTTCATCGACAACACCAACCAGGTGATGCCAGCCGCCAACAATGCGCTTCGGCCCCGACACTGAACTGAGCGTACTGCCGGACCGAACATGGAATGTTGGCTTGCCCGTCTCCAGTGTCAGAGCAAACCCTTCCGCCGGACCACCCCGCGCGACAATCACACCGTTCGGATTTGTTGCCGTCATCCAGGCTTCCACCGTGATCGGCTTACCCGCCGGATTCAATGCCGGAGCCTTCACGAACTGAGCAAACTGTCCGGTCGGCGCGGCGTTACCTTCGTTACCCTTCTTGACGAACCCTTCCGGAACGGGTGGTGGTTCAGGAACCGCCGCGTAGAGCTGCCGCTCCATCGTTGTCGTCCATCGGAAGTATTCCGGTTTACGACCGTAACCAAACACATACCCGCCACCATTGACCAGTAGATTTCCCGAAGGAGTGAACCGGCCGGCCTGATAGTAGCCAGCATGCCCGCCTGCGAAGTTTCTGCCAAGAACCCAGTACGACCGATGGAACCAGCTGTCGTCAAGGAATCCCATCGGGGCAAACAGGTGAACGCCTTCACCACGTTGTGCAGATCCCTGTTCCACAAAATCGCCGGACACAGGACCAATCTCAAGTCGATTTCCCTGCAGGTCGAATTTCTGGGACTTCATGTAAACAAACTTGCTGTCAGCCACCAAAATGTCCGGCAGCCCAACAGGCATTTGCAGGATCTTGAGCTTCTCCTGCATGTTCTTTCCCGTCTCTGGATTAGTTTCGTCCATGATGGTCTCAGACAGCTTCCGCCCTGATTCAAAGTCGAGTCGAACCAGTCGCAAGCCGCCATCAAGGAAGTTGGAACGTCCCGCCACGGCCCAGATCACACTGTCCTTGATCAGCACACTTCCGTGAACGGGCCAGAGTGATTCCAGTTGCTCGAACGCCATCGCTCTTCGATCAAGCGGAGCAACTCGATAACGCCAGATGAGCTGTCCATCATCCGATTTCAGACTGTAAACCCAGCCGTCAGTGCAGCCAAAGACGACTCGCCCCCGATGAACCGTCGGTGGCGAATCAATACGAGCCCCCGCAACGAATGTCCATTTCGTGCTTCCATCGGCTTCATTCAATGCGTGCAGCGTATGAGCATCGGTTTGGCCAACGTAAACACAACCGTCAGCAATCACCGGCGGAGTCAGCCGGCCGCCCAGTTTGATGTCCCACTTCGACTGCACTTTGGCGCCGATACTCTGACGCGTCGTTCCGCTGCGGCCTTCATCATGCCGGAACGTCGGCCAGTCATCGTTGCCGTCAAACTCCTTCACACCGGCGAGTGCAGTTGCGTAAGCAGGCCCCTGCTCAAGTCGTCCCGCTTCCGGAACTTCTCCGGGAATTGGACGAGTCTTCGCAAGAGGCGCCAGAGCATTGAAGCCGAACAACTTGGCTTCCGGATAACACGCACAGTTGTGCGGCGGCGTGTACGTCAGCCCGTTGCACGGCATGACTCCGTAAAGACAGCCACCGCGAACCCAGTGGTGAATGTCCCAGTGCTCTTTCTTGTAGTCGACAAACTCCACGCCCGTGCGCGAAGGGATCAGGAAGTTGTCCGTCGCTTTCGAGATGTAACAGCGATGGTGGAACCAGTAGGTATCGATGTCCGGAGCAAATTCCTTCTTTACTTCACCAGTTCGCGGATCTCGCCCTTTGAAAATCCCCGTGTCCTTCCCGGAGGTCATCGGTGCACACCAAACCAGACCATCAACCACCATCAGGTCCTGCGGCGACTGGTAACCGGAATTTGGATGTTCGGCTTCCCAAAGCTGCTTTCCGCTGCTCGTGTCGACACTGACCATCTTGCCGTCGCCGCCGGCATAAAGCACCACGTCATTGTGGACGACGAGTCGCGGGCCAAAGTTGAAGGTGAATTGCTTTCGGCGAGAAACGGGCGTTGTTTCCCAGGCGAGTTCACCGGTTTCCTGATTCAACGCGTGCAGGATTTCTCCATCATGGAAATAAAGCCGTCCAGAATCCGCTGCGAGCGTCAGCGGCGAGATTCGAGTTTGCTTCGCCCACAGTTTTTTTCCGGTCGATGCTTCAAAGGCCATCACGACCCGAGGTTCTTCGTTCCAGAAAAACTCCTGATTCACTTTTCCCTGATCACCGACTCGGCCATTCGCCGGCGCGTAATCCGCGAGTTCTGCTTTTCCTTTTCGAACGACAACAAACAGCCTGTCGCCTGTGAGAATGACTTCTTCCGTCGCATCGGTGTCTTCGTATGTTCGAAGTGTTTCTCCTGTGCCTGCATCAAGAGCCATCAGCGGTCCGTTGTAGCTCAACGGGGCATAGACTTCGTTCGCTGCAGAAACCAGCCTTCGGGAAAGTTGAGTCGGGCCACTCTTCAGAGGCCAAAGATGACTTTGCCAGTCGGAGATTTCTCGTTTCCAGAGAATTGTTCCGTTGAAGGCGTCTCGCGCGATCAGTTTCCATTTGGAAGGAAGCTGGATGGAGATACGACTTCCTTCATCCATGATGTAGAACATGCGGCCGTTCGTGGACACCAGCGCACTCATGCTGGCCATACGATCATGATGGCGCGACCATCGAGGACTACCAACCCACTGCAAATGCCTCGGCGCGGCAACGACATCGTCGTGAGCCACCGCATTCCCAGATGCGTCGTGCAGATAATGCGACCATTCGTCGATCGACTCTGGCCACGGCTTCACCGTCTTTGACCAGGTCCCGTCCGCGTTTTTCTTCAAAGCCACGCCGTTGGGAACAAGAACACGCAGGACTTCGTCGTCACTGACCATTCCCTGCTGTTCAATCACGATCAGGTTGACCATGTTGTCGACATACGGCAGTTCCGATCCCGAGAATCCGATCGTTGAGACATCGCCATAGAGTCCCGTCTTCTGGATCTCGGCCCTCGCAGCCCCAACTTCTTCCGGCGTGAACTCCAATCCCTGCACCTGAAACGAAGCATTTTTCTTCAAAGCAGCCGTGAACTGCCCGTTGCCACCACCCAGATGCACAACAAACCCACCGCGCACTCCCGACTGTTCAAAGACTGCCGCAGCTTCCTTTGAGATATCAGCGGCCGAGACTAGCCGCGAACCGAGGGCAAGGACCAAAACAAGCAGGCGGAACAGACTCATGGCATACCCAATTCAGACGGGCAACGAAGCGGGACTTTCAGAACAGAGAATTTCTATCCTGACGATGCTCGCTTGTGAACTCACGCCTCAGAACCCAATGACTGAAACAGAGATTTCTTTGCGGAGTGGCAGTCGATTGTTGTAGGTCCAGCTTCGAAACCACATGTTCTGCAAATCACCACTGCGCAATGCACTCAACCATGAACTCCTGAGACACATTGAACCATGGAATTTCGCAACGAGTGTTGTGCCAGAGCCGCTGCCCAGAGAGAAAACTCCCTGGCTAAAGAGTGCTTTCCCTGAATATCGAGCAGAATCGTTCGGGTCAGCGGGAGCACCGTCCGGGCTCATCGCAAAAGCAATCAAGCATCGCTCATTTGCCAACGGCGGCTGCAGGAACTGGTGACGATGTACCTGGCTAAAGAACCTTCCAAAAGACTGCTTCAAAAGCGCCGGGGTCGCAGCGACCACACATGGGGACGTAGTTCGCCTTGAAGGCAGAGAGTTCGGGTTAGTAGTGGTAGTGGATCTTGCCAAAGATCCTTGGGCAAAACTTCGCCAAGCCCAGGACCCTATGCAGAACTCAACGGAGCCCTAGCATCTGCAGCGCGCACGAAAAAGGGCGACCCGCAGAGAACTGCTGATCGCCCTTTTGTATAAACAGATTGAGTTGTGAGCCAAGATCTTGGTGAATCGTGGTTGAGTATCTACAGACCGAAGTCTGAGATGGAAAATCCTTAGAAAGGAGGTGATCCAGCCGCAGGTTCCCCTACGGCTACCTTGTTACGACTTAGTCCCAATCACGAAGTTTGCCCTAGGCACCTGCCTCCTTACGGTTAGCACAGCGACTTCAGGCACCCCCCGCTTTCGTGGCTTGACGGGCGGTGTGTACAAGGCTCAGGAACATATTCACCGCAGCATAGCTGATCTGCGATTACTAGCGATTCCAGCTTCATGCAGGCGAGTTGCAGCCTGCAATCCGAACTGAGCGACACTTTTTGAGATTAGCTCCCCCTCGCGGGTTTGCTGCCCTTTGTATGCCGCATTGTATGACGTGTGCAGCCCTAGACATAAAGGCCATGATGACTTGACGTCGTCCCCACCTTCCTCCGGTTTGACACCGGCGGTCTCCTTAGAGTCCCCAACTGAATGCTGGCAACTAAGGACAAGGGTTGCGCTCGTTAAGCGACTTAACGCGACGTCTCACGACACGAGCTGACGACAGCCATGCAGCACCTGTGCATGTTCCACCCGAAGGCGTGGCCCTGCTTTCACAGGGTTAATCCATGCAT
>JAEUII010000136.1 GCA_016795145.1 Planctomycetaceae bacterium | reverse complement strand
CGACGTGGAAAAAGCGTACGAATGTTGCATCGCAACGTTGTTTCCGCTGATGAGTGACATCAGGTTGGCAGCGAGTCAGAACAAAGGTTCGCCTGGCGGCGAAAGTCTCGCCCGGCAGGCGAGACCTACTGTACGTGCCGCCTGCCGAGCGGCACTTTGCGGCCCCGCCGCAACCAGCGACCCAACGACTCACCATTTGCTCGATCGTCGACGTGGAACAAGCTTGCGAATGTTGCATCGCAATGTTGTTTCCGCAGACGAGTGACTTCAGGTTCGCAGCGATTCAGAGCCACCCCAAAGGCGAGCGGTGCGGCGTGAGCCCACCGAGTGCGATTCCTGCCCCCACTGCGACTACATCACAAGCAAGAAATAACCACGAACCAACAAAACCTCGGAAGGCTGACACCTTCCGCTCGCCGTGAGGAACGAATGCCTGGTTATGTCGAACATAAGATCCTTCACAACTTGCACCCGGCAGGCGGAACCTACCAGCATCGGCGACTTCATTCAGTGGACGTCATGCCACTTGAGTCGGTTTCCAAAAGTGTTTCCGTTCGCCACAATGATGATTCCCGCGTGTTCATCCTTCCCCTCAACTTCCATTGAGACTCCTGCCGTGCCGACTTTCGCTGAAACTATCCGCTGCTTTGCGTCCTCGATCCTTTCGCGCTCTCTGGCCTGCATCATTCTGGTGCCTGCAATGGCCTTCGCCGGCGATGAATGGCCTCAGTTTCGAGGACCAGACGGGCAGGGACACACCGACGTCGTCGGACTGCCTCTGACATGGAGCGAGACCGAGCATGTGGCGTGGAAGACGCCGATTCCCGGGGAAGGTCATTCGTCGCCCGTGATCTCCGGAAATCAAATCTGGCTAACGACAGCAATCACGAAGGAACTGTCACCTCAGGAACTGGAAGAACGGCTGAAGGCCATCAAGAACTCCCAGGGACTTCAGCTGGCAGGGCGACTGGATCTGCAAGCTATCTGTATCAATCGAGAAACAGGTGCCGTTGAAAAGACGGTCCCGATCTTCTCGATCGATACGCCGGAGCCCAAACATGCTTTGAACAGCTACGCCTCCCCAACGCCTGTGATTTCCGGCAGTCTCGTGTTTTGCCATTTCGGAACGTACGGAACGGCGGCAATCGAACGTGATTCTGGCAAGGTGCTCTGGAAGAACGATGCGCTGAAACTGGAACATCAAAACGGTCCCGGCAGTTCACCGATTGTCTGGGAGAATCTGGTCATCGTGCATCTTGACGGAACGGATACTCAGTCCATCGTCGCGCTGAATCGAGACAACGGCGAAGTGGTCTGGCAAACAAAGCGAACAGGTGAGATGGATCCCACGCCTGAATTGAAAAAGGCCTATGGCACACCGCTGCTTGTGGATGTCAATGATCGACCGCTGCTCATTTCCCCCGCGGCCAACTGGGTCTACGGCTACGATGCACGCGACGGAAAAGAAATCTGGAAAGCAGCCTATGGTCAGCTCGGATTTTCAACGGTCCCTCGCCCCGTAATTCAGGGCGATCGCGTCTACATCGCTACCAGCTACATGCAGTCACGACTGCTCGCCGTTCGCTTCACGGGGGAAGGCGACGTGACCAGCAGCCACATCGCCTGGATGTCGGACAAGCAGATTCCCCAGAAGCCCTCCATGATTGTCGTGGGCCAGAATCTGTACTTCGTCAGCGACAAAGGAATTGCTCGATGCCTGAATGCGGAATCAGGAGAAGAGGAGTGGTTTGCGCGGTTGCCTGGAGATTATTCCGCATCGCCGCTTGCCGCGGAGAATCATCTCTACTTCTTTAATCAGGAAGGCACCTGCACGGTCATCAAGGCGGGTGATGAATTCGAACAGATCGCTCAGAACAAACTGGACGATGGATTCATGGCCTCTCCTGCAGTGGCGGGAAAGGCTCTGTTCCTGCGAACGGCAAAGGCTCTCTATCGCATCGAAGGTCGCTGACGCACGGGCTCGCTTTGGCCCTCGCGCGACGATGTCTTCTGAACTTAATGGCGGCCAGCACTTTCTTCATTCGCTTAGCATTGGAAGGGTCATCACCATGAATAAGCTCGAACGACGAAAGTTCCTTGCTCAGTCCGGCCTAACCGCAGCATCGCTGGCGACGGCATCGCTGGCAGGAGCATGGCCGCACGCGATTCAGGCGGCTCACTGGGGCAGCACCTCGCAACTGAGCATTGCTCCGTTCCGCATCGATGTGACGCCGCCCATGGGTCACGGTTGCTGCGGTGGCTGGATCAAACCGATTGAAGCGGTTGACGATGCGGCGGAAGCGATAGGTTTCGTTCTGCTCGGTGCCGGCAAGCCCATCGTCATCTGCGCTGTCGACTGGACCGGCATTCTGAATTCCGCCCACCTCAAATGGCGAGAAGCGATGGCAGAGGCGGCTGGCACCACTCCTGATCGAGCTGCGGTGCAGTGCGTTCACCAGCACAACGCTCCGTTTGCATGCCTCGATACTCAGAAGATCATCGCTGAGCAGGGCGATCTCCCGTCGACTCTGGATGTGAGTTTCTTCGATCGCTGTCTGGAGAACATTCAGAAGGCGATCCGTGAAGCGATCCCGAAAGCGGAGCCAGTGACTCACATTGGTCACGGGCAGGGACGAGTACTGGAAGTGGCGAGCAACCGCCGAATCAATGTCGGGCCAGATGGTCGTATCATCAGCATGCGAGGAAGCTCGTGCACGGATGCGGCACTTCGAGCCATGACAGAAGGTCTGATCGATCCGTTCCTGAAGACGGTGGCCTTCTACAACGGCGACCGAAAGCTTGTTTGCTGTCATTACTATGCGACTCACCCGATGAGCTACTACGGTGATGGTCGAGTCACCACGGACTTTGTCGGCCTGGCCCGCAAGCAGCGACAGGCTGATGAACCGGGAACGACCCATGTGTACTTCACCGGTTGTGCCGGCAACGTTTCAGCAGGAAAGTACAACGACGGATCAAAGGAAATGCGTCCGATTCTGACTCGCCGTATCTACGAAGGCATGCTGGCCGCGGACAGAGACCTGAAGAAGGATGCAGTGCAAAACGCCGAATGGACAACATCCGACTTGCTGCCGCAGCCGAACAGCACGCTCAATGCCGAAACGCTCGCGGCAGCAATTTCGAATAAAGCCAACCCGGTCGTTGGTCGCAACCGACCAGCGTTTGAACTCGCCTGGCTGCAGCGTCTCGCACAGAAGACACCGATCATTTTGAGCCATCTGCGAATCAACGACATCGACCTGCTTCATCTTCCCGGCGAGTGCTTCATCGAATACCAGTTGCGAGCTCAGGAACTGGCCGCCGGACGTTTCGTCGCGACCGCCGCCTACGGCGACGGAGGCCCCTGGTACGTGCCAACGAAAGAAGCGTATCCCCAGGGCGGCTACGAAGTCAGCGTCGCCTTCTGCGATCCCACAGTCGACGACGACCTCACATCCGGAATTCTCGCACTGCTGTAGCCGTTCTGGCATCGCTTTTCAGCTGCCCTCCCGGACGAAGCCAGAGAGCGGTTGAACAAGGGCGAGCAAGTTTGGGGAGGCGCCCAGTTCGACCGCATTATTGCCAACTGGGAAGCCGCTCATGCAGAGCGCCGACTTGTGCTCGGTGCATCGTGATGAACGGGGCTTCCTGTTTCTTTTCGCGTCGGCGACGAACTGCACGGAAACCGGCAACACATGCACCAATACCGCACATGGCCATTGAGGATGGTTCTGGGACGGAGGCGACATAAGAACCTTCCAGCCGAAAAGCCATATCACCGACACCAGTGGGCGTGAAATGACTGAAGGTGTCACCTCCATTGAACTGAGCCATTCTGGAATCACCAGGCGCATTAGGATTTTTGAGCCCTGTTTGCGTGAGTTCTTTGGTTGTGCCCGTCATGCCAATCCAGTAGGGTGTTCCAGCATCAAGGTTGAGTAGAGATGTAAAATCTACATGTACTCGCTCGTTAGAGGGACCAGCACCATCCGAGTCAATCACCGCAACAGATTCAGTAAAACTTGAGAGGACAGCGCCCGGCTGACCCGATGCATCCGCCCACAATCTGATGGTGACGGAATCGCCGAGGGTAGCAAAACCGTTAAGGCAATAAATATCCATGCCTGAGATCTGAACGGCACTGCCGAAGGTTATTGATTCAGCGAAACTCTGAAACGAAAGAAGGTTGGCCCAGTCAGTATTGGTTGCTCCAGTAGTTGCCGGACTGTAATCCCAGATTATTCCCGCATGCACATTCTCCGCGATGATCAATAGCGCAGCGAGGCATGCCGCAGGAATCTGCATCGTCCGAATCATCCAGCATCTCCTAAATAGTTGTTCGCATAGGCCGCTTGCCAGAAACGAAGTCTGCAATTGACCTATAAGACGGTACTGACGCCTATAACTTGTGTCAAGTTTCATGGCTTGAGGGAAATGGGCGTGTTGCATGGTTACGGGATTCGTGAAATTGTGAGCTGACCCCCGTCAGACACTGGAGTTCACAGGGTTGTGCTGACTGCTGACGACAACCGGTCCCCTTGAAACGAAGCAGTGCGGTTACCACTATCGCCGCGGGGGCTTAACGGATTTGTTTTGATGAATGCGGGAACGGTTTCATTCCGCCGCCGCAGACCGCCGCCGTGGGGTCCGCGGGGTCGGGGAGCTGTCTCGTTCGGGTCCTCTGACCGCCCGCCGCCTTCGCGCCCCTGGTAACCGGCCGAAATATGTCGTGTGCCGGGTTTTTCAAAAGTGTGTTTCTTACTTACTCGGGGCCGTGTCGACATCGCTGCGACTGACTCGCCCTGCTCCATCTCACAGGCCCGCGTGTTCGAATATTGCCGGGCAAAACACGTGACTGCAAAGCGGTATCCACGCCACGTTGGCCACGATCGAAGGTCCCTACCCGTCGCTTGCCTGAATGGTCACGGACTTGCCTGCGTTGATTCGAACGATGTCGAGCCGGCGGGGCCGGAAATAATTTGGACATGCTGAATTCAAAACCGCAATTCGCCGCGCTCGGATTTCCGCAATTTGGGGGACTTTTGGAAAGCACCGGTTTCACGACCCACTACTACCCACTTCGGGCTGAAACTGAGTGCAAACGAAAGCAAACGAACATCATCAATTGCAATGCCGCAGATGCCGAAATAGACTGTGAAAATTGGCTGTTTCGAAGGTTGTTGCGGCTGTGGTGTAGTGGTAGCACAGTAGCTTCCCAAGCTCCTGGTGAGGGTTCGATTCCCTTCAGCCGCTTTTTGATGAGGGGTCATTCGGGCTTTGAGCGAATGACGAGTCCGGGGCGCTGGGGATTGTTGGACCGTGGCGGGCCCCGCTGGGTGTGCGGTCGATTTCCGCGGTGGTTCTTTGGATTTGCGGCGGAATTGTTCTGGATTCGGGCTGCGAATCCCGTATTTGTGGTGGCCGTGTCCCGTTCGGGATTGCTCTGGTCTGCCGGCTTTTTGCTTTTCCCCCACCGCAAAAAAGAGGATCACCATGCAACAGTCTTCCGTGGCCCGTTCGTTTTTTGAAATGCTGATTCCGGAATTGCGACGAGCCAGGCCACGACGACCCAAATCATTGAAAGGCTCAGGACCGTCACTCTCTGCCGAATCGCTGGAGACTCGGCAACTCCTGACCAGCGACGCCGTGATCGACTGGAACAATGTTCTTCTCGACGCTATCCGTGTGGACAAGACTGCTCCGCCGGCGGCATCACGAGCAATGGCGATTGTGCAGACGGCGGTGTTCGATGCCGTCAATTCGATCGAAGCCAAATACGAACCGTATTTTGTTCAACTGTCAGGCTATGGCAACGCGTCACCCAATGCCGCTGTTGCTGCTGCGGCGCATAAGACGCTGCTGCATCTGTTTCCGGCGCAGGCTGCGAAACTGAATACAACTTATCAGGCGGCTCTGGATGCTATTCCGAATGGGAACGGGGAAACTAAGGGCGTGCAACTTGGCGAAGCAGTCGCTTCACAGATTCTGCTGCTGCGTGCGAATGACGGTGCAAGTGCTGTGGTGACCTATACTCCAGGTTCAGACCCCGGAGAATGGCGGCCAACGCCGAACGGATTTCAGGCGGCCGTACTTCCTCAGTGGCCGGGCGTTACGACCTTTGGTGTTGCCAGTGGAAGTCAGTTCATTCCTTCTGCACCGCCGACACTCGACAGTGTTCAATATGCTCAGGACCTGGCAGAAGTGCAGTCGTTGGGTTCAGCGAACAGTACAACTCGAACGGCCGATCAAACTGATATTGCGAAGTTCTGGGCGGGAGGTCCGGGAACAGCAACTCCGCCAGGTCAGTGGAACATGATCGCTCAGGTCATCGCAGAAAACCGCGGCACAAGTCTTCTCGAGAATGCTCGGATGTTTGCGGTGCTGGATGTGTGCCTTGCCGATGCGGCGATTACCTGCTGGACCTCCAAGTATGAATACGAACTCTGGCGTCCCGTGACAGCAATCAGAGAAGCCGACACTGACGGCAATGCGGCAACGACGCCGGATGGCTCCTGGCTGCCACTTCTGAACACGCCGGCGTTTCCAAGTTATTCGTCAGGCCACAGTACATTCAGCGGCGCGGCATCGACGGCGCTGGCTGCGTTCTTCGGAACAGACGACATCACGTTCACTGTGCCCTCAGAAGTGGACGGTGTCGCCAGTCGATCTTATGGCAGTCTGACTGACGCTGCTGAGGAGGCGGGGCGCAGCAGAATTTACGGCGGGATTCACTATGAATTTGACAATCAGGCAGGACTGAATTCCGGCAGGCAGATCGCAGACTTTGTTACATCACAGCGAATGAGGCCCGTCATTCGAATCAATGCGGGCGGGCCGGCGGTGTCGGGATCGGCCTCGTTTGTAAAGGACACCGGATATCAGAACGGCGTGGGTCGAGTCACGACGACTCGGTCTGCAATCAATATGTCGGCGGCTCAGAACTACCCGCAGAGCGTCTTTCAGTCGAATCTCTGGGATGCTGCCGGTGGACGTAATCTGAAGTTTGCAATCCCGGCGACGCGTGGTGCAAAGTACAAGGTTGAGATACTGGCTTCGGAGATTCAGTCTTCAGCCTTCCACACGGGTGCTCGAGTATTCGATGTTCTGGCGGATGGTCAGCTACGAATCGACAATCTCGATGTCTTCGCAGAAGCAGGGGCGAACAAGGCCCTTGTGAAAGCGTTTGAGCTGACGGCCGACGGTGATATCAATCTTGAGTTGGTTCGACAGATTGGAAACCCTTCGATCGCAGGAATCGTGGTCACCGAGATTGAGACCGCGCCAAATACGGCGCCGATCGTGGCGTCGATTTCGGATCAGACCGTCAACGCCGGACGCACACTCTCGATTCCTCTGTCGGTCCATGATGCGGAGAACGATCCGTTGACATTCACAGTCTTCGCAGATGACCCTTCCGTGGTGAGCGGACTGCGTATCGTGGGACCTGTCCATAACCGCCGTCTGGAGTTGACGCCAGGGACGTCGCTGGGCACGACGATGGTGACTCTTTCCGTGAGCGATGGGCTGGCCACGACGACTCAGACGTTTGATGTCAGCAGTCTGTTGAAGCTGAATGCCGGCGGCGGGACCCTGCCCGGTAGTCCTGATTTTGTTGGCGATGCTCGGTACCGCAATACGGGCCTCGTCTATTCAACTCGGAGTGCCATCAACGTTGGCAGCACGGGATTGCCTCAGGCGTTGTTTCAGTCTCAGGTATTTGACGCGGCCAGCGGGCCGGAACTGGAGTATTCCATTCCACTCAGTGCGGGCGGCAGTTACCGAATCGACCTGATGTTTGCTGAAATCTGGAGTGGGGCATTTGGTGTGGGGCGTCGCAAGTTCGACGTGCTCGCAGATGGTGTGCTGAAATTGGATGACCTCGACATCTTTGCCGAAGCGGGACCAAACACAGCGCTGGTCAAGTCCTTCGAAATCGTCAGTGATGGTCTGCTGAATCTGAAGTTCCTGCATAGTGTCCAGAATCCGATGATCGCAGGAATTCAGGTCACCAAAGTGACCGGATCAGGAGGCGGGACTGGAACAACCAGCACTCGATTGGCATCGCCGGATTTGTTTGGTGATGACGACATTGATTCGCTGTTTGGAGATTCAGACGCGGTAGTTTGAGACAGACGCTCCGGCCTGGCGAACAACTTCCTGGGCGGTCTGGCGGCGATAGTACCTCGGCCCGCCCCCGAGCTTACTGATGCTCGTTCGAGGCCACATCAAACGACGTCCGGCGAGGTCTGGGTGAAGAGAACGTCCAGCTGCTAAAGTCGCATGCCGATTTGGTATGTCAGAAACGCGCCGATCCATGCGAGGCTGGTCATGTACACAAAGCAGACCACTGGCCAGCGCCAGCTGTTGGTTTCGCGTTTGATCACCATCAGTGTCGAGACGCATTGCGCGCAGAGTGCAAAGAACACCATGACGGAAAGAGCCACGGGAATATTGAAGACTCGCGTTCCATCCGGCCATGTGGCGTTCCGTATGGAGTCCTTGAGTCCTTCGTCTTCTTCATCCACATCGCCACCCAGGCTGTAGATCGTTCCCAGCGTTGCGATAATGACTTCACGCGCCGGGAACGAGGCGAGAACGCCGACTCCAATTCTCCAGTCCCATCCCAGCGGTCGGAAGATCGGTTCGACAGTCCGCCCGACTCGACCGAGCACACTGTTGCGTAACGACTCCGCATTGAGCTGATTCATCTGCTGAGTAATCGCTTCGACCTGTTCGGCATTTTCATCACCGGCCGCTTCCAGTTTTTCCTTCTGGGCCTGAAGCTCGTACAGCTTTGAATGATCTCCGGGCCATGATCCTGCCAGCCAAACCAGCACGCTGGTCGCAAAAATCAATGTTCCAGCCCGAGCAACGAACGACCATGCGCTCTCCCAGACACGCAGCAGGACAACTCGCAGCGCGGGAACGCGGTAGTCGGGAAGTTCAAGAAGGAACGGAGACCCTTCTCCGCGAAACACTGTCTTGCGAAGAATCAATGCCACGGGGACAGCAATGATCAGCCCCAGACTGCTCATCAGAAAAAGCACTGCAGCGCGCAGAGGGATCAGGTTTCCCATAATCCTCTGGTCGGGAATGAACGTGCCAATCAACAGCACATACACCGGCAAGCGAGCGGAGCAGCTCATGAGTGGGGCAATGAGAATCGTGACGAAGCGATCGCGTCGGTCGTCAATGACTCGAGTCGCCATGATGCCCGGAACAGCGCAGGCAAAGGATGACATCAGAGGCAGGAACGAGCGTCCGCTCAAACCCAGCAACGACATGATCCGGTCCATCATGTACGCCGCGCGGGCCATGTAACCGCAATCTTCCAGCAGGCCTATGAAAAGGAACAGCAGGCAGATCTGTGGAAGGAAGACGATGACTGATCCGACTCCGGAGATGACTCCATCGGTCAGCAAGCTTCGCAGCGGACCGGGGCTGAGTGTTGATTCGACCGCCCCGCTGATCACGCCGAGTCCCGCCTCAACGGCATCGCTCAGCGGTGTTGAGAACCAGTAGATGGTCGAAAACACCAGCATGAGCACGGCGAGGCAGATCACAAACCCAAACATGCTGTTTGTGAGCACCGCATCAATACGGTCCGAGAGTCGCGAACTCTTTTCGGGAGACTGAGTCTGAACCCTCGACAAAAGTTCTCCGATGAAATGATAGCGCTGTCTGGCCTCAGCCGCCGGAACCGTCTGATGCTGCTCATCCAGTCGCTTGCGGATCGCGGCAAGTTCGTCTCGACACGCCTGACCAGTCGATTGCACCAACAGCTCTTCGATCGAACCGCCTGGGTCGAGAATGGCTCGGGATGCAAGAAACTCGGAGCATGGCTTTTTGCCAATGTCAAAGCGTTGCAGCCAGGTACGAAATCTCGAAATCTCTGACTGCAGGATTTCAGACAAGACACGTGAGCCGGCACTGGGAGTTGCTGCTGCTGCGTTGTTCGTCTTCTTCAGCGTTGCCACGACCGCCTTTTGAAGATCTTCAAGCCCTTCACGTCGACTGGCGGAGGTGGCAACAACGGGAACACCAACGCAGCTGGAGAGCTTTTCGCAATTCGTTGCGACTCCGGATCGCACCGCTGCGTCCCACATGTTGAGACACAGGATCACAGGCAGGCCGAGTTCCAGCACCTGCGTTGCGAGGTAGAGGTTTCGTTCAAGTGCTGCCGCGTTGCAGATACAAATCACGAGGTCCGGCGGAGGCTCTGTGCCGCACCCGGTGAGCACCTGCACTGCGACCATTTCGTCCGGGGATTTCGCGGCCAGGCTGTAGGTGCCAGGCAAGTCAATCAGATCGATTGAGAGCTGATCCCAGGTGATTCGCCCAATTCGCTGTTCGACGGTAACCCCGGGATAATTTCCCGTGCGGACCCGCAGGCCAGAAAGAGCATTAAAGAGGGTGCTCTTGCCTGTGTTCGGATTTCCGATCAGAGCAACCCGAAACGTTCTCTGCCCGGTGGAACCTGATGAAGTGTGGGAGGTCACGGCGATCAGCGGCAGAAGCAGGAGGAAGAGGCGTCTGTCGGCAACTCAGGAGCAGCGTTGGCAGATTGAGTTGGAAGAAACAAACCCCAAAGAACTAGTGAGCAACGAGTTCGAGGGAAGTGCGGGAACCAGAAGTTGCAACATTCGCTGCCCGACGCATCTCAACACAAATACTGGCTGCGTCTGCTGGTCGCATTGATACTGAAACACCGCGGATGCGGTACTGGACCGGGCCACCAAATGGTGCGCGTCGCAACACTGTGACCACGGATCCGGGAATAAAGCCCAGTTCCATCAAACGGGCTGAAATTCGAAGATCGCCGCAGATGTCGGTGACCGTCGCGGATTCGCCAGGATTCAGGTCTGCCAGTCGTAACGTACTCACGTCGATACCCGTCTGTTTCAGAGATCACGTCAAAGCACTGTTCGAACATTAGAAAGTGAGACTCAGTCTCACCTCTGATTCAAAGTATCGCAGGTTTCCACGAGAACTCCACAGACAATCGGATCGAATTGGAGGTGAAACACCAGATTTTCGATCCCGGGATTCACGGCGATACGTGATCGCATGAACAGTTATCTCAGAGCGGGGCAGTGATGTCCCGCAAATCTGTCGAAGGCATTTGTCTGAAGCACGCCGCGTGAGTTTGTTCGGAGTATAGTTTGTTTTTAGTGTTGTAGTTGTTGTGCCGGACCGATTGGAAATGGTCCAGAAAGAGCATCGTACAGAGTGACCATTCCTACTGGTTCCGCGCCTGAAAACTCGCGCTGCTTCGCAGGACGGCCTTTTTTGAAAATAGTTGGCGGACCGTGAGCTTCAAAACCGCTGCTATCCCGGAGACCACATGACGGATGCGACCCAGCCTTCGTCGGAGACTCACAATGTTCGATCAGACAGATCTCTGATCCGTCGCCTTCGAGCAGGCAGTGACGATGCCGCGACCCAGCTTTACCTTCGTTACGCTGAACGGCTGATGCAACTCAGTCGGCAGCAGGTTGGGAAGGATCTGGCTCCGCGACTGGATGCGGACGACATCGTTCAGTCGGTCTTCCGAACGTTTTTTCGAAGAGTACGGTCTGGGAACTATGACGTTCCCGACGGCGAAGAACTATGGAAGTTGTTCCTGGTGATTGGCCTGAACAAGATTCGATCTGCTGCGACGTTTCATCGGGCGGCGAAGCGGAATGTTGGTGTCACATCGGCCGGCGATGAGTCATTGGCTCAATCGGCTGGTGGGAGTAGTGAAGAATCGCTGCAACTTCTGAAAATGACGATCGATGAAGTTCTGTCACAGCAGCCTGAAGCGGTTCGCCAGATGATTCAACTGAGAATCGAAGGATATGAAGTCGCCGAGATTGCCACTCGCAGTGGTCGATCCAAGCGATCTGTCGAACGCATTCTGCAGGGGTTCAAAGAACAACTTCAGCAGATGCTGAAAGAAGAAGTGTAACGTGGAACGTCCGGCAACCAGCAGCACGCGAGCAGAACGACTTGAATCGGTCGTTGAAGCATTCGAGCGTGCATGGACGACCAGCGTGGACGCACCGGACCTCACTGACTTCATTCCTCGGAATGGTGACGGCAGCGTTGAGATCCTGATCGAACTGATTCGCGTCGACATCGATCTGCGGACTGAGCGGGGGTGTCGCAAAGCACTCAGTCAGTATCTCGTGGACTTCCCCGAAGCGTTTCAGCAAGCGGCGATGGTTTCACAGGTTGCCTTCGAAGACTACAGAGCGAGGCTGTTGATTGGCGAGAACGTTTCACCGACCGAATATGCGAGCCAGTTTGGGATCTCTGTGGTATCCTGGCCGCTGGTCGAGTCAACATCCGGATCGATTGCCGGCTCGCGTTCCCTCTGGAATTCAACGACCAGAGATGCCAGTGACCGTTCGGCGGATTTTCCCGAAGTGCCGTCGGAATACTGCGGCTTCACTTTGCTGACGGAACTTGGTCGAGGCAGCTTTAGTCGCGTCTATCTTGCTCGTCAAAGCGATCTCGCAAGTCGCTTTGTGGTGCTGAAAGTTTCCCGAAGCCGTTTCAGCGACGCTGACCAGCTTGCTCAACTGCAGCATGGGCACATTGTTCCGGTCTACTCGACCCATCAATCCGGAAAAATGACGGTCGTCTGCATGCCCTACTTTGGCGCGGCGACGTTTGCGGATTTGTGGAAATCGCTGCATGGTATGAAAACCTGCCCGACTTCAGGGCAGATTATTGTTGATACACTGTCAGTCGCCTGCCTTCGAACACTGAGATTCACAAGCTCCGGGAAGCCATCGACCGTCACCGAGGCAGTTGGTGTTGAGATCTTGACGGAGCCCGACAGTCACGCCGCAAGTTCGACCGATTCTGGAATATCGCCTGACCAGCCGATGGCCGTGTCCACATTCCTGAAGCGACTCTCTGCAACTCCTTTCGTCAGCGCCGTTCTGCAAATGACGGCCGAGCTGGCCGATGCCCTTCACCACGCACATGAACGCGGCCTGCTTCATCGAGATCTGAAGCCCGCGAATATTCTTCTTGCGGATGATGGACGTCCGATGCTGCTGGACTTCAATCTGGCCGTCAGTAATCAGGGCGGCAATGCCGAAGGGACGGCTGGTGGAACGCTGCCGTATATGTCTCCCGAGCAACTCCAGACAGTGCTTGGTGAAGCGACGAAGGTGGACGAACGCAGCGACATCTATGCTCTTGGGCTGATCCTCTTCGAATTGCTAACCGGACAACATCCGTTCCCAATGTATCGCGGGACCGTTGAAGAGATCGCTCGGCGGATGTTGTCCGATCGAAGAACCAACCGTCCTCCGATGCGCCAGCGAAATGCGATGATCACGCCGGCCGTCGAAGCGATCGTTCGAAAGTGCATTGAACCGGATCCTGACCTGCGATATCGGTCGGCCGATCAGTTGAAAGAGGATCTGGAACGACATCTCGCGGATCTGCCGCTGAGATTTGCCGCCGAGCCTTCATTGCAGGAACGGGCTCACAAATGGCTGCGTCGACACACTCGATTCACCGCTGTGACGACGGTGGGGTTGCTGGCTGGAGGGTTCTTTCTTGGGGCAAGTGCTTACCGGGAAAACAAGCGGCTGACCTCGCTGGAACAACAGGTTGAAGAAGCGATGGCCTCCGGTCAGGCTGCCCTGGAAGCCGATGACCCCGAACTGGCTCAGGGCAGATTCCTTCGGGCCTGGATGCTGGTGCAGCTGGAACCGAGTTTTGCCGAACACCGATCCAGCGTTGCGGGATGGCTCGACCATGCTCGCCGCGCGACGCTTGAACGTCAGATGAAGTGGCATGTCGCGCCGCGAACTTTTGAGCTTCGGCGAGATGAAGCGTTCTTGCTGGGAATGCAATTGCCGGATCTCGCTCAGCCACAGCTCACGTATGCCGAAGATGCAGTTCGCGATTCTCTGACGTACACTGTCGCCAATGATCCTGGCTGGACCGAAGAGCGACGGAGGCTTGTGTTGCTGGCCGCCGAACTTGCGGCCGCAGACGACACTTCTGCAACGACATCAAATTCTGATCTGACCACATTGCTGGAGGATCAGGACCTTGCGGGGACCAGAGAATGGCACCAGACGCGTGCTGCTCGAATGAAACGAGCGGGCCTCTCCGAAGAAGCGGCACGCGAGACGACTCTTGCGGATCAGAGTCCACCCAATGAAAAAACGTCCGCATTGCTGGAAATCGTCAGACACTCCCAACAACGAGACTATCAGCAGGCCCTGCAGGCGGCTGATCGACTGACACAACAGAATCCTCAGTTGTTCCTCGGAAGGTTTCTGAAAGCTGTATGTCTCTGGAAGCTTGAACGCAAGGGCGAGGCTCAGGTTTGTCTGGAATCCTGCCTGGCGCAGCGTCCGGATTTTCTTTGGACCGAGTACTTTCTTGCTCGGATTCATTTCGAAAATGGTAAAGCCGACCAGGCTCTTCGGTCTTTCCGAAAACTTGAGGAATACAAGCCTTCTCCCGCTCTGCTGGAATCGTTAAACAATGCACTTGAGCATTGGGATTTCGGGCCGCAGGCATCGGTGGAGAATGCACATCCATGAGACCATCACGAACTTGCCTGACTGCTCCGCGAACAACTGCCCACGGTGGTTTCACGATCCTGGAACTGCTGGTGGTCATTGCCATTATCGCAGTCCTGATGGCACTGATTCTTCCTGCCATTCAACAGGCCAGGGAACGAGCAAGAGTCATCCAGTGCCGGAACAACATGAAGCAGCTTGGCCTGACGATTCACATGTTCCATGATACCTGGGGCTACTTTCCGAGGAACACGGTTCGTCCTCGTGGCGTGACTCAGATCAACAACGAGCCAACCGGCAATCTCTGGAAGTGGGACAGTGGTTCGTTTGAATCATGGTGTCGCCAGATTCTGGGGCACATGCATTACGATCGAGCGATCGCGCAGGATGCCATTTCAGGTTTTGGCTGTCCATCGGATCCTCGAGGTCCGATGTACAAGATCCCAACCTATGGCTTCACGTGGTACGTTGGCGTGTATGCTCATTATCGAAATCTGAATGATGGCATTATCATTGATGACACAGATTCGAAGCCAATTGGCAAAGTACGAATTTCGGACGTCACCGACGGAATGACTAACACGATCCTGCTGGGAGAACGACCACCGCCGGCAGATGGAGAATGGGGTTGGTGGGATTCGAAATGCTGCATTGAGGACACCATTTCCCCAATGATCGGGAAGCGTACGTTTTACAGCAACGGCATCAATGGCAAGTGCCCGGAGCCTGCCTATTATGGCCCTGGCAACGTCATGGACAACTGCTTCTTTCACGCGCTGTGGTCAAACCATCCGGGCGGTGCAAACTTCCTGATGGCTGATGGCAGCGTCCGCATGATCGCGTACGAAGCATCCCATATGCCGAATGGTCAAAAGACTCTGCTGGAAAGCCTTGCCACTCGCAGTGGCGGTGAACAGATTCCGGAGTTCTGATGTCGACGCAGCAGCACTTCACTCGCTGTCATTGCGTGAGTAACGGCAAAGATTGGGCATTCCTTCAGATTTGGTAGACTCCGGGCTGTTGTCATTGTTGATCACGTGCTCCCCTCACTGGAACATGGCCCGGCCCCGACATGTCCGCACCTATCGATACGCCGATTTCTCCTCTGATTCAGGCTGCCTATTCGCCCTCGATGTTCTCCACAGTTGCCGAGATTTGGCGGCAGAAACTCACACGCCATTTGAGTGATGTGACGAACGGATCCGGGCGAGTTCTGAACTGGAGAGAGCCGGACCAGAACTTTGGGATGGCCGACCAGTCAATGGAGCTCCCGATCACGGATCCCTCTGACAAAGAGGTTTCGGAAGCCGCCGGACGGTTGATGGAAGCCATGTTGTCTTCCGGGCAGAACCTTCATCATCCGCACTACATTGGACATCAGGTTCCGCCATCCATTCCGCTCGCGGGACTCTTTGACGCCGTGAGCGCTGTCACGAACCAGGTCATGGCGATCTATGAAATGGGGCCATGGGCGACCTCGGTCGAGCACACGCTTGTCCGACGGCTGTGCGAAAAAGTTGGGTGGCAACCAGAGCAAAGTTCCGGACTGCTGACTCACGGTGGTTCACTGGCGAATCTCACTGCACTGCTCACCGCTCGAAATGTCAGCCTCCCAAAGTCATGGGACGAAGGCGTTCCATCGAAAGCGGTGTTGATCACCAACGCGGATGCCCATTACTGCGTGACTCGATCTGCCGGCATTCTTGGACTGGGAGCACGTCAGGTTCGCAAGATTGGGCTCGATGCCAAACGACACATCCGTCTCGATCAGCTGGAAGCGGAGCTCAGGACATGTCAGGCTCAGAACATTCCGGTGATTGCCGTCTCCGCTTGTGCATGCGCGACGCCAACCGGCGCGATTGATGATCTCAAAGGTGTCGCGGAATTGTGTCGAAGGTTTGGAGTCTGGATGCATGTTGATGCGGCGCACGGAGGTGCCCTGCTGATGAGTCGGCGGTATCGTGGTCGCCTGAGTGGGCTTGAACTGGCCGACAGCATCGTCTGGGATGCTCACAAAATGCTGTTCGTTCCGGCACTCTGCGCTGCAGTGCTGTATCGCAACCGAGACCATCGATTTGAGACGTTTCGCCAGGATGCTCCCTACCTGTTTGATCCATCCGCGCCTGGGATGGCTGACATCGACAG
>JAEUII010000129.1 GCA_016795145.1 Planctomycetaceae bacterium | reverse complement strand
CAGCGCGCTGTCGGGCAAGAGTCCGTCGACAACCAGCGCGGGCAGTGAAGGAGCGTTGACGAAGGGACCGTTCAACTGTCTTCGCCCGATGACAGATTTGAACAATGCCCTGGTGAGCTACCTGCTGACGGGACTCGCCGGTTTTTCAACTCCTGCCGGCCACATTGGAACGTCCGTTCGAGTCGACCATGACATCAGCCTTTTGATCCCTGAAATCTGGTGCCGCCTGAGTCCTCAGGAACGCTCCGCGAAGTTCCTGATTGAAGAGCAGTTGCTGGAGCGTCTGGAAGATTACACTCAAAACGGCAAAGTGATTCCGGCAAGTCGTCTTGGCTGGCGAATCACATCGCGCTTCATTCGCCGATTTGCGGGACGAGTCTTCGACAATCCCAGCAAAGTGTTCGACACCGCCATTCTGAAGCCGGAGGCTCAGGATGAAGCGGCCTTCGCAGACGGCGTTCTGTATATCGCAGAGAACCAGCAGAAGATCGCTGCTCAGTACTTTGAAGATGGCTCCGTCGACCTCGCCTGTCCGCCACTGAAAGCGCTGCTGCACATCATGGTGCATGGAACGTGGGAAGGAAAAACGGTCCACGATCCGGAATTCCGCAAACTGTTCACGCTTGAGTCGCTGCTGAGTTCCGATTGGTACACCGAGCGACTGCGAACTCGCCAGGAACGTGAACAACTTCTGTGGCAGCGCCATGTTCAGGCTCTTCAGACATTTTTGAACAACAACGAGTTCGCCGAAGAGAAGAAGATCCTGAACATCGCCGGACGACTGGAGTACGCTCAGCAACAACTGAACCGAGTCATCGCACCTGACTATCTGAGCGAACTCCAGGGGACTCTGGGAGCGGACAGACTATAACGCAGCAAACAACCCCCATATGAGCCCGAGGCGCTAGCCGAGTCTTCACAACGCAGGCCGCTATCAAAAACGGAGAACACGACGCCAGCACCCTGGAGACTCGGGTGTGATTGCACGACCGGTGCGAGAATGATCGGCTAGCGCCTCAGGCTCACTTTGCTGGACGATCTGGCCCGAATCGACCACCATACGGCCTGTTCGTTAGATCCGCTTACGAGCAAGGAACTATTGGTGACTCGATACCGCCTGACACGGTACGAACTGGAACTTCTGAATATTCTCTGGCAAATCGGCGAGGGAACTGTTCAGGACGTCAGCAATCGTCTCACCCGAGACCTTGCCTATACGACCGTGATGACTACCCTGAACCTGCTGGCGATCCGCAAGAAGGTGCTTGTCCGCGAAAAACGTGGCCGGGCCTTTGTGTACCGTCCGATTGTGACTCGGGAAGAGATCTCAAAAACCGTTCTTGCAGAGCTGACCGATGTCCTGTTTGGAAATCGGCTGCCGGAACTCGTTTTGAATCTCTGGTCCGAGCGTCAGTCTGACGAACGTGCCGAGATCATTCTGCGAGACGCCATCGAGCGAGTTCGTGCCATTGGACAGACGTCTGAACTGGTCACGACCATGCCGGTGTCAGCTCCACTTATTGAAACTCAGACCTGAAGTACTGCTGGAAATTGAAATGACCGCGACCGATGTGTGCCTCCCAGGAATGGTCCTTTGTGCTCGTCAGCATACGGCGATTGTGAAGGATATTCGCAAGCTGGCTGAAGAAACATGGGCCGTACGAGTCATCGTGCCGGAGATGGCGAAGACGATTCTTCCAGGTCAGTTCTTCATGATTCGACCATCGAACGGAAGCGATCCACTGCTCGGCCGCCCATTCGCGCTGTTCGACACATGGCAGGACAGTGATGGAACTTCCGGAATTGATTTCGGCTTTGTTCGAGTCGGCAAGATGACGTCGCTGATGAGTCAGTGGACGCCCGGAGATTCTGTGCAGCTCTGGGGTCCGCTCGGCAACGGCTTCCCGATCCCGGAATGCAAACACCTGCTGTGCGTCGCGGGTGGCATCGGCCAGACTCCTTTCCTCGGAGTCACTCGTGAAGCTCTGGGACTGAAATCTTACGGCAGCCCGGCACGCGTCCTTGAACAGCGTCCCGAAACCGTGTCGCTGTGCTACGGCGTTCGATCGAAGGCCTACCTTGCGGGCCTGGACGAGTTCCGTCTGCCAGGCCTCGATCTGCAGATTGCGACTGATGACGGAACCTTTGGCCACCACGGTTACGTCACCGACCTGCTGACTCGCCGACTGGACCAGAAACAGGCATCGACTCACGTGTACTGCTGCGGCCCGGAACCGATGATGAAAGCCGTCGCAAAAATCTGTGCCCAGTATTCCGTGCCCTGCTGGTTGTCTCTGGAAACCCCAATGGCCTGCGGCTTCGGCGCCTGCTTCAGCTGCGTTACCAAAGTCCGCGAAGACGATGGTTCCTGGGACTACCGCCGAACCTGCGTCGAAGGCCCTGTCTTCCCGGCAGAAAAGCTGGTTCTGTAACGTCGGCGACCTGGCGAATAAACTCACACCACGCATTTTCGCTTTCGCGTCCTTTTGTGCACTTTCGTGACTATCTCAGTCGCGCAGTCAGAGATCGCCGCGCCGGAGAATTGACACACTCAGGCCAGCGCAACAACATCTGCCATCGAAAACGATAAATCGAAAATCGCATGCCGGAACGTAGGCACAGTCCGCTCAACGATGGAGCGTTTCGAGCCGGTAGAAACCGAAGGAAACAACGACGGTGTCGAAGCCTCCGATCAGTGATGTATGTGCAAACCCGCGACGCCAGTTTGTGACGCCTTTTAGAGTGGCCAGCCTTTTGACAGCGATGTTCAGTCTGATCGCGATGATGATTGTTCGGATTGAAGTGTCTATCGATGTGCGTTCGGGGTACGAACGAAGGCAAGTGCTGGTTCTGAACACTCCAGTCTCAACCACACTGGTCGACACATGGGTGTCACAACATGTCAGCCAGCCGGTGCAGGGTGCAGAA
This sequence comes from Planctomycetaceae bacterium, assembly GCA_016795145.1. Lineage (GTDB taxonomy): Bacteria > Planctomycetota > Planctomycetia > Planctomycetales > Planctomycetaceae > SXXK01. The sequence goes on along the minus strand of JAEUII010000129.1, from coordinate 55,587 downwards.
TGGCAGACAACGACGTCGCTCCGATTGCTGGAACGCTATGGACCGCATTTTCGGTATGGGAAGTGTCCAGCTCAGTCGAGACAGCTTGAGCAACTGTATGGCGCACACGACGCGATTCTGGCCGGGTCAGAGACGATCCTTTGCGATTCGATGATCAGGGCCTGGGATGTCGGCGGCCCTGAACTCGCTGATGAATATCTTCACCAGTTAAGCGAATACCTGAAGAGGCCGTGGGAACAATCCACGGTGGCGAAGGAGCTGCAGGATCTTGCCGACCGTGTCATTTCGTTCGACGGACAGGTTCACGAAGGGCAGCCTGCTGCTGAAGCGGGAAATCTGCTATACTAACGCCGTTCCGATAGCAGCGCAGAGACACGCGAATCGTCTCACGGACATTCTGGAGTACGAACGGTGAAGCAAAATACTGTATGTCTTCCGTATTCCGGGATCCCGGATGTGCGCATCGGCGAATGGCATGTAGAGGATGGCGCAGCCGTTGTCGTGGGGCAACTGATTTGCACTTCGGTCGGCAAAACTCCAGTCAGCCAACATCCAATCTTGAGTCAAATGAATCCCGCCGAGGTCGCGAACTATTGTCCAGATGGGGTTGGTGAGGAAACATTAGACATTGAGTCGGCGAATGTCGGAATTTTGCGACGCGTTGCACGAGAGAACACTCCAATGGAAGTCGGAGCAGTGCTCTTTGAAATCTCTGACAACGGGGCTTAACTTGTTCCATGGAAACGGGAGAGGTTCCATTGTGAATCATGGCGCTACATGGTCTTTCTGCCGTCTTGCCGTGAGGTTACAGGCGCCGTCACTGCCACGACTGAGGGCTGGACGAAGTGCCGCCGTTTATTGGGTGGGCGAGATGGGCGTTCTGTTCGGCGGAGCGAACAACGACTCTGGGATTTTCTCCACCGTACGCGGACATTTGCGGTTTCAAAACTGCAGTGCTGGATTACCGCCTGGGTGGGAATTACGGTGGGTGCAGTACCGGGAAGCTGACGCATCCCGCTCGCCTTGATTGTTGCGCATGAATCGCAAAGGAAAGAAACGCAATCAGGGGACTGACGTCGCCCGCTCGCCTTATTTTTTGTCAATCATTTTTTGTCCGACCATTGCACTCATCTTGCGGCTGCATTTGTTCTGCTGAGTGCACACGTGGGCTTTTCTCGACAGAAACGTAGTATTCGTAGCGGCAGGGCGCGAGCCCTCCGGTGAGTGTGCGCTATGAAATGAAGTCACCGGACAGCTTGCGCCGTTCCGCTACAAAATCTTTCGAAGTGCCGCTCGGCAGGCGACACCTACATCACCTGCGGCGTCAGGATCTATTTTGTCGGACCGATGGCGAGGGCCTTCAAGGTCTCGTCGTCGCGGATGAAGAGGCGGCCGCCGGAGATGGCTGGAAGGCGATAGCCGCGGTCGGTTGGCTGAAGGACCGTCGAACGACTTCGCTCCTTAAAGGATCCGGCGTTGTCTTCAAACCGGATCAGTTCCCCGGTACATGTCAGGAACAGGACGTCTTTGTTGACTCGAAGGAGCGTTCCATAGTCAAAAGCGGATTCTTCCCAAAGAACTTTGTGCGACGCCAGATCCAGGCACTTCAGACTGCATGTGCCACGACCTGCATCCTGTCGGCCGTCCACGGCAAAGAAGACACTGTCGTTTGTCGATGACGAAACAGGGGTGGCGTACTGCGTCGCCAGAAACTCTTCATCGCGCCAGGTTTCTTTGGCGGTTTCGCCGTCACACTCCAGCAGCAACGAGCCGATGTTATAGCTGGACGAAAGGAAGATTCGATTCTTTGTAACAACAGGTGTCGCACCATTCACAGTCGGGCCGCGTGCACCAAACGAGATTGAAAAGACCTGCTTGCCAGTCGTCGGCTCGAGACCGACAACGTGCAGTCGAGTCACCACCACGGCGAGGTCTTTCTCTCCGAAGCGAGCAACGATCGGAGATGAATAGCTGGCGTTGTCTGTGAACGCCTTCCACACGGTTTCTCCGGTGGACAGATCAAAAGCGACGATGGACGCATCTTTGCCACCGACGTTGACAATGACGAGGTTCTTGTAGACGACCGGTGTGCTGCCAACTCCGAAGTATCCTTCCAGAGGACGAAAGTCCGCCGTTGTGTCTCGCTTCCAGACTTCGGTTCCATCTTCCAGCTTCAGGCAACGAAGCAGTCCTTCGACACCCAGAGTGATCACAAAGTTACCGGAGATCAACGGCACACAGCGCGGGCCTTTATCTTCAGACACGCCGCCCTGATAACTGGTCTTCGTTCCGTTTTCCCACAGCACGTTGCCGGATGCTGCATCAAGACATCGAACTCGTTCCCGAGTGGCTTCGCGATCGAACATGATGGCTCGGTTCCCTGCGACCGCGGCACCAGCGAAGCCTGGGCCAACAGGAGTTTCCCAGAGAACTTCCGGTCCGCCAGCTTTCCACTCTTTCAGAAGCGTTTCGTCGGACGCGGCGACTCCGCTTCTCTGTGGTCCCAGAATCTGCGGCCAGTCACCTGCGAAACTGTCCGCTCCAGAATTCAGCAGTGTCGAAGTCGCAATCACTGAAAGAACGACGGAGTACCATCGGCGAATTGGAAACAGCATGAGTCGTGTCTTCCGTGGCTGGAACGTGGCAACTGCAGAAGCGGAACAAGATCAACTCGCCAATGGCCGGCGAGTTCGATCACTCTGCGATAAGTCTATGAAGAAGCCGCGGATGGCAAAACCGAACAGCGGTGTGGCCCATTCAGTCTGAGGATGGTCGGCGGCGATTTTGTTTTCGGTCGGAGCGCACTCGCTTGTCGACCAGGCGACGCTGATTGGCACCTCGAGACGGTTTCGTCTCTTTCCGCTGGACGGGCGGATGTTTCACGCTTTCAACAAGTTCGATGACCTTCAGGCGACAGTCTTCGGCATTGCGTCCCTGATCGCGGTATCGCTGACTTGTGATCTGCAGAGTACCCTCTTTGGAGATTCGTCGGCTGTATCGCGCGAGGAATCGGTCGCGCACATCTTTCGGAATCGATGGGGAATGCGTGACATCCCAGACAAGGACGGCTTTTGAATTCACCTTGTTGACGTTCTGGCCGCCGGGGCCGCTGCTGCGAGTAAACGTCAGGGTGAATTCTGAATCCGGAATTGTAATGGTCGACTTGCGCTGCATCGGTCTTACTTCGGAGCAGCAGGTGCAGCCGCGGGCGTCGCAGCAGGTGCGGCAGGTGCAGGCACTGGGGAATTCATGAGCACGGTCAGTGACTTGTCGGTGCCCAGCGAGAAGATGGTCTTGATGTGCGGATCAGCAACCAGCAGGCCGGCTCCGTTGCGACACAAACCCACAGGACGATCCAATGGACTTCCCACGACAAACTTCTCCGACTTTCCATCGGCACTGACATGCCACACGCAATGTTCGTAGTTGTCAGTGACAAAGAATGTGCCGTCGTCCATGCGAACGATGTTGTGAGGCAAGTTGAACGGATGATCTTTAATCAGAGATTCCACCTTGCCATCGGGCGACACCTTCTGGATCTGTCCATCTTTACTGGATGTTGAGAGAACCCAGAGATTGCCCTCCGCATCAAGCGTCAGGCCTCGAGGTGAATTGATTACCGCGAACTCAGTCGGACTCTCAGAACCTTCGGCCGGCATCTTCCAGATTCGATGCAGTTCCAAATCTGCGGTGTAGATCGTTCCGTCAGGAGCAACGGCGATTGCCATGGGAATACCGATCCAGCCCTTTGTCAGTGGCTGAGGCTGGCCGGCATCATCGAATCGAAAGACTTCGCGAGTGGCTGAGTCACCAGCCAGCAGCTTTCCCTGATGGTCAATCGCCAGGCAGCGGATACGATTCAGCGGCGTCCGAAACTTTTTCGATGCCTGGAAGTAGATGCTCTTCTGACCATTCTCCACCTTCCAGATCCCAGGCAGATTCAGGTCCGCAACAAAGACGACTCCGTCAGGCCGTGCGACAACGGCAAGCGGATACTGAAATTCCGTTGCTGCTGGTGTTTCCTGTCCAAAAGCCGGCAGACAAAAAGAAACGGCAACGATAGCAGACAGCAGTCGCATCAACTTACTCCGGATCCTGAGCGGTTGAGTTTCACAGTTTGAAATCTCGCGAAGGCCTGACACCGGCTGGGCCGAGTCGGTTCCCTGGCGACATGGTCAGCAAGCTCTCGACTCACCAATACGCTGGCGGGGGCGAGTTGCTGGATAAATGTGCGCATTCTGTGACAGAGCGTACCGGTGCTCAATCGATTGTCGCCAGTTATCCGTCACGTTCGGGAACTTTGCACTCCCTTTGAAGTCCCGTCGCATCGCGCCAGATTCCATCGACGGCTGAGAATTGACTGCGGAATCGCGGTTTTGGACCACACGATCTTCCCGAAACCGCCCTCGCTAAGGAACAGTCCGGAAATAGGTTCCGTCTATCCCAACCCGACGCGTCAGCGAGGGATCGAGATACCATGAAAAATCCCTCACTGACGATTCGGGTTGGGATTTCCGGAATGCTCAGAATGAAGTCAACCCTGCTTACAGATTGCACATCGACGCTTGAACTGAATTGACAAAAGAACACGCCACAGGCAGTATTCTTTTGTTCATTCTCTTCCTCATCGTTTCAGGAGTCCTGCAATGCTTGGAAAACGACGTGGGTTTACGTTGATTGAACTGCTGGTAGTGATTGCGATCATTGCGATCCTGGTGGCTCTGCTGTTGCCCGCTGTGCAGCAAGCACGTGAAGCGGCTCGAAGGACGCAGTGCAAAAACAATTTGAAACAGCTTGGCATCGCGATTCACAACTACCACGATGTCATGAATCGTTTCCCAATTGGATTTCTTGACCCGATTGGTGGAAACAGCGAACGCATCTCCAGCGGCTGGGCATGGTCTGCGTACCTGCTGCCGTATCTGGAACAAGGCAATGCGTTTTCAGCGCTGAACTTCAACACAACACCATATGCACTGACGACCCCAGGCGGGCAAGCCGTCCAGAACCAGGCACTCTGCGCGCTTCCGATTCCAGTCTATAACTGTCCTACCGATGCCCGGCTGAATGTTGCTCCGAACAATGCAGGCAGCGCAGGATCTGGAGCTGGTGTTGCTGCTGCCGCTTTGACGAGCTATCAGGGTGTGATGGGTGCGTTCGACGGTGCTCCATGTGCCATCAGTGGCACAAACGTCAATGTTGATATTCGCAACAACGGGTTGTTCATTGTGAACGAAGCTCGAAGCTTTCGTGACGTCACCGATGGCACATCCAACGTCATCGTGGTGGGAGAAGTTCGATTCATCAAGAACACGACGGACGCTGGCGGAAATAATATTGGCTCTGAACGTCAGTATGTCATGGGACATGTGACGACCGGCGGCGGTGCTCAATGCAGCAACAACGCGTACAACAACAATGGAGCGCACAATCATCTGCGTTCCACACGGCACAAGCTGAACGGGCCGCTTGTGAGTGGCTCAACACTGCACCGTGCATTCCACAGCCTGCACACAAGCGGTGCTCAGTTTCTACTGGGTGATGGTTCAGTGCGGTTCATCAGTGAGAACATTCACCACACAAACACGAACTTTGTCGCGTCGCCTTCGAATGTCAACGGCCCATATGGGCTTTATCAGCAGCTCGCCGCCATCAATGACGGACAGGTCATCACTGAGTTCTGATCCCGGTGTTGTGGCGCTTCGCAGATCGGTGACGCACATTCCGGCAGAGCGAACTGCGACGATTTCCGAACTGTTTCAAGCGGTATTTCGAAGGCACTGCAATGCTGACAAAAGGACGACTATCGTCTTTCCTCTTATCACTGCCCCTGTTTCTGAGTGGTTGTGCAGACGACGGTCCGGAGTTGAGCACCGTCACGGGAGTTGTGACGCTCGACGGCAAACCGGCCCAGGGGCTGACGATTCGGTTTGTGCCGCAGAAGGAAGGAGCATCGCCTTCTTATGGCTCCACAAACGCCGAGGGTAAGTACGAGCTGTTTTTTACGATGGACAAACCCGGCGCAGTTCCCGGAACGCATGTCGTGGAAATTGAACCACCAGAGCCGGCCGTCGATGAGAACGGGAAGCCAGTCGGCCCTCCTCCACTTCAGGTTCCTCGAAAGTATCGCACGGCTGGAACGTTAACCGCGGAGGTTAAGCCAGGCGCAAACTCCTTCGATTTCCCACTCGATTCCAAATAGCCATTGAGAAACTCTGGCGGGTAATGGCTAACTGTGGAACTGAGGATGCCCGTTCGCACCCATCTGGAGCGTGGCTTGGAAGGGGGCCATTTGCTTTTGCTGGGTGTCAATTTAGAAGCGAACTCAAGACCGATCGTTTGCGATTCGGGCAGCAACATTCATCCGTTCCGGTGTCATACGCCCATCAGCTTCCTGCGAAACACAAAGAACGCAGCGCCCAGCAAACAGAAGGCGGCCCAAAGGTAATCCCAGTTTGGCTTTTCTTTCAGGTAGAACCAGGCAAACGGGACGAAGACCGACAGGGAGATCACTTCCTGCAGGATCTTCAACTGCCCGACGTTCATGACCTGATTGCCGATCCGGTTTGCGGGGACCTGAATCAGATACTCGAACAGTGCGATTCCCCAGCTGACGAGGGCAGCGAGCCACCAGGCTTTGTTCTTGAAGTCCTGAAGATGGCCGTACCACGCGATGGTCATGAAGACGTTGCTCGCGGTCAGCATGATGATGGTCAGTAGTGTCGGTGACATGAGGAGTCTCTGCCGGGGCGTTGAGGGCGTTCGCTGGTTTGTGATTGGGCCAAATTCTGGCAGAAGCTGTGCCGCGCGCTGAGAGCAGTTTTCGCAGTCGGAATACTGGTTTGCGTCGAGTGTCGCGTCGTGGTCCAATGTGCGTCGTGCATCGGTTCAGGGGAGCGGACCGCGAATTTGGTGAGACGTTTGTTCAGCGGAGTGAACAACGACTTCTTTGAAGACTCAGGAAACATCAGCGGTGAGTGCCGACTTTCAGCAGATCTGGTCCAGTCGAGAGCAGATTCAAACCGTTCAGCTTCAGCGACTTCAGGAACTTCTGCAGACCATCATTCCTCGAAATCGTTTCTGGACTCAGCGTTTCAAAGACGCCGGAATCGCGGCGAAAGACATCACGAGTCTGGATGACCTGAGGAAGATCCCTCTGTGCACCAAGCAGGACATCGTGGCCGACCAGATGGCTCAGTCGCCGTATGGGTCCAACCTGTCGTTTCCGTCTACGAAGTATCGACGCCTGCATCAGACGTCAGGCACGACAGGCCGACCGGTGAGATGGATGGATACGGCTGAAAGCTGGGACTGGTTCATGCTCTGCTGGCGACAGATTTACACGCTGGCCGGCCTGCAGGAATGGGATCGACTGTTCTTTCCGTTTTCATTTGGTCCCTTCATCGGCTTCTGGGCCGCCTTCGAAGGGGCTCTGCGCTATGGCAACTTCTGTATTGCGGGCGGGGGTATGTCGACGACCGTGCGTCTTCAGGCCATGATCGAAAACGAGGCTACAGTCGTCTGCTGCACGCCAACCTACGCGCTTCGAATGGCAGAAGTCGCGGCTCAGGAAGGCATCGATCTGAAGGAGACTTCTGTTCGAATGTTGATCGTTGCAGGAGAGCCTGGCGGAACAATCCCAGCAACTCGCGCGAGGCTGGAAGAACTTTGGGAAGCTCGTGTCATTGACCACTGGGGCATGACAGAAATTGGATCGCTGGCTGTTGAAAGTGAAGATCGCCCAGGTGGCCTGTATCTGCTTGAGACGGAGTGTATTCCGGAGATCCTGAATCCGGACACGCTGGAACCCGTTGCTCCGGGAGAGACCGGTGAGCTGGTGATTACGAACCTGGGACGTATCGGCAGTCCACTCATTCGCTACCGAACGCGCGACCTAGTGCGCGTTGCTTCGTCCGCAGATCCGGCAGGTCGACAACTGCGATGGCTGGAAGGCGGAGTGCTGGGCCGATCGGACGATATGGTGATCGTGCGAGGCAACAATGTGTTTCCTTCCAGCATCGAAGCGGTCGTGCGGGAAATCGTGGAAGTGGCCGAGTTCCAGATCGAACTTCGAACAGTTCGCGAGATGCAAACGCTGTGTGTGGCGATCGAACCAACTCCGGCCGCCGCAGAGACGATCGCCGATTTGTTAACAAAAGTTGGCAGTGCTCTGAGGCAGAGGCTGGGGTTTGCGGTTGATGTTCGTCCGGCTGGTGTGGGAGAATTGCCGCGATTTGAGTTGAAAAGCCGAAGGTTTGTCCGAATCAGCGAATAGTTCGAACTTGTTCGTGGTTGAACAGAACGTCAGCTCCTGTTGGGGCGAAATTCGTCACTGCTGGTCCGGAACGCATCACTCACGGAGAGCCCGCAATGTCTGTTCAAACGATGTCCGGTAAACCGATCCGATGTGTCACTTCAGGTCCCGGAATCGTCCACCAGATGCTGGAGCGGACTCGGCTTTGTGCGTTTGCGATTTCCTGCGTGACCCTGTTCGTTGCCGGCAGTCCGACGATTTATGAAGACGACGCCGAACGCCAAAAAGTGATTCAGGCATTGTCCGGGTTCAGCAGCTTCGTTGGCGAATGGCGCGGCGTTGCTCAGCCGAAACGAGGATCCAGTGCCGGTGCCTGGTCCGAAAAATGCAAGGTGGCGTGGCAGTTTGCTGAAGGAGGTTCCGGTCTGGTCTTTCGACTGGATCCCGGGCAGCAGTTTCGAACTCTGACATTGATGGTTCGAGACAGTGGCGACACATCTGCAAAACAGCAGATTCTGATTGCAGAAGATTCCGCAGGGCTGAAATTTGAATTGTCCCCTGAAGAGTCTACGAACGATCAGACTAAGTCGGATGATGTTTCCGGGGTCTGGAGTTTTGCCACCAATTCCAGCCAGGATGCTCAGCGACGATGCACGATTCGAGCGATTAGTGAGATCCGTATGACGCTGTTGTTTGAGGAACGAGCTTCCTCAACTGCAAGCTGGAAGCGACTCTCAGAAATCGGATTGACTCGCGCGGGTGAAAAGCTGGCCAAGGGAAACACCGGAGGTCCTCAGTGCATCGTCACGGGAGGACTTGGAACGATTCGAGTCGAACACGACGGCAAGGCGTACTATGTCTGCTGCGAAGGATGCAAGCAGGCGTTTGACGCTGATCCGGCCGGGACAATTCAGGACTATCGCGACAGGCTCAGCAAAGAATCCAGCGGTTCCAAAGACAACAAAAAAGACAAAGACAACGTCAAATAACACCAGGCATCCTCAGGGACAAATCCATGGCGTCAGCGAAATCCAGTGGCAAGGCAAAGAAGAGTTCACCAAAGGCCTCCAAAGCGGACGCTGCTCAATCGCCGTCGATTGGTGAGTATCTGATTCAGCGGCTGCAGGATCATGGCGTTCGGGATGTCTTTGGGATTCCGGGAGACTTCGTTCTTCAGTTCTATGGCATGCTGGAAGAGAGTCCCATCAATGTCATCGGCACGACGAACGAAGCCTGTGCCGGATACGCTGCCGATGGTTATGCACGCATCAACGGCATCGGTGCTGTGTGTGTCACCTACTGCGTCGGCGGGCTGAGCCTGTGCAATTCAGTCGCTGGTGCGTATGCAGAAAAAAGCCCCGTGATCGTGATCAGCGGCTCGCCGGGAATGAACGAACGTCGGTCGGATCCGTTGCTGCATCATCGAGTCCGCGACTTCAGTACTCAGCGCGAAGTCTTCGAAAAGATCACCGTGGCATCGGCCTCACTGGAAGACGAGCTGACGGCGTTCCGGGAAATTGATCGCTGTCTGGCCGCGTGCGTGAAGTACAAGCGACCGGTCTTCCTGGAGATTCCTCGCGACAAGGTGCATGCACGTCCCGGACATCAGCATACGCCTCTCGTGGAACACTTCACGAGTGATGCGTCAGCATTGAAGGAAGCGCTGGAGGAAGCTCGGGAGAATATTCGCGCTGCAAAGAAGCCGGTCATCATCGCCGGGATTGAGCTGCATCGATTTGGACTGCAGGAGCAGGTCGTTCGATTTGCCGAACAGAACAACATTCCGATCTGCGCGACGCTGCTTGGAAAGTCGGTCGTCAGCGAACGTCATCCTCTTTACCTGGGCGTCTACGAAGGTGCGATGGGGCGTGAGGAAGTTCGCAAGTACGTGGAAGACAGCGACTGCATCATTCTGCTCGGTGCGTTCATGAGCGATATCAACCTTGGCGGCTTTACGGCTCAGCTGGATCCCGGCAAGTGCATTTACGCCACCAGCGAGAAGCTGCGAATTCGTCATCATCATTTTCACGATGTCATCTTCGCCGACTTCATGAATGCGCTGGCCGATCGAAAGTTTGCCACTCGACGTGCCGCCCCAAAAGTGTCGCAGCCTGAGATCGCTGCCTGGAAGCCAACGGCTGCTGCACCGGTCACGATGAAGCGACTGTTTCACAAGATCAACTCGGTGCTGGACCAGAAGGTCGTCGTCGTTTCTGACACGGGCGATTCACTGTTCGCCGCGGCGGACCTGTCGATTACTCAGCACACAGAGTTCCTGAGCACCGCGTACTACACGTCAATGGGCTTTGCGATCCCGGCGGCCATGGGAGTCCAGGTGGCCAATCGCCAGCTGAGACCTCTGGTGCTTGTCGGCGACGGAGCGTTCCAGATGACGTGCATGGAACTTTCCACCGCCGTGCGCCAGAAATTCAATCCGATTGTGATCGTGCTGAACAATAAGGGCTATTCGACGGAGCGATTTATTCAGGAAGGTCCGTTCAACGACATCCTGAACTGGCAGTATCACAAGATGCCGGAGCTTCTGGGAGCCGGCTGGGGCTTCGAAGTGTTCACGGAAGGCGACCTGGAAAAGGCCTTCAAAGCGGCCTTCGCCAATCAGGACTGTTTCAGCCTTCTGAACGTGCACCTCGACAAGCATGACGTCAGTCCGGCGTTGAAACGACTGGCCGAACGACTGGCCAGCCGCCTGTAACATTGTCGTCGAATTGCGAGAAAACATGGGCTCGTTTGCATCCGGAGAACGTCTGGTCCAGAATCATGGAGTGATGCTGAGCGTTGCGTAATTGGCTCGGCATGGAACTTCTTACCGGACGGTTCGCCTGCCCGTCGATTCGCATTCAGGACATTCCCACATGAAGCTGTTTCGTACGCTCCTCTGCGCCGCGCTGGCGGTTTGCACAGCACAGTTTGTTGTTGCCGATGATATCTTTCTGACACCGGAAGAAGCTGGTCCGGAGTACAAGGTTCAGGGCGAATACACCGGCAAGGTGAAAGTCGACGGCCAGGACGTGAAGTTCGGCGTTCAGGTCATTGCACTTGGTAACAACGAATACGACGCAGTTGCTTACCCAGGTGGACTGCCGGGCGATGGCTGGGACGGCGCGACAAAGATTCGTGCGAAGGGCAAGACAGAAAATGGTCAGACCAAGCTGACTGCCAGCGACAATCACGGTTACGGAATCATTACCGACGGAAAGCTCGAACTGCACTCTGAATCCGGCGAGAAGGTTGCGACTCTGGACAAGGTCGAACGCAAGAGCCCAACGCTTGGCGCGAAGCCCGCGGAAGGTGCGATTGTTTTGTTTGATGGTACATCAGCCGACAAGTTCGCAAACGGCAAGATCACGATGAAGGATCTTCTGGCCGCGGACTGTGAAACGAAAGACAAGTTCGGCGACCATACTTTGCACATCGAGTTTCGTACGCCGTTCCGTCCGAAGGCTCGAGGACAGGAGCGAGGAAACAGTGGCGTCTATGTTCAGGGCCGTTACGAATGTCAGGTTCTGGATTCATTCGGACTCGAAGGTGAAAACAACGAGTGTGGCGGGATCTATTCGATCTCAAAGCCAAAAGTGAATGCCTGCTTCCCGCCATTGAGCTGGCAGACTTACGACATCGAATTCAAAGCCGCCGTCTTCGAAGGTGACAAGAAAGTGAAGAATGCTCGCGTCACGATTCGTCAGAACGGCATCCTGATTCACGACAACCTGGAACTGACTCACGGCACACCCGGCAAGAATCCCGAAGGTCCTGGTCCGGATGTGATCTATCTGCAGGGCCACGGAAACCCAGTGGTTTACCGCAATATCTGGGTCGTCAAGAAGTAAGCTCAGGCACTGGTTTTGAACGCCAGCAGGTTCGGCTTCGGACCTGCTGGCTGTGTGTGACAGATTGGACGAAGCCTCCGTTGTTGACACCGTGCTGCTTTTGATTCTTCGCCAACCCCACCTTCCCATTTGAATTGCGGATTCCTTCCATGCCCACCTTGCGAACGCTTTGCCTGGCCTTTTCAGCAGGGATGCTTCTGGTCGCTGTTTCTCCGCAAACTGTGGCACAGGATGTCACTGCCGACCAGCTTCGCGAAGTGCTTCACTTCCATGCACCGTTTGACGGGGCTGCGGATGCGAAGGTTGCGGAAGGTGACAGGAGCATCCTGACGGCCGAGTCGCTGGCTCGCAAGACGCTGACGCCGGGGATTCACCGGGAGCATGCGAAGATCGCTCCTGGCGAAGGGCGTTTTGGTGACTGTCTGCGATTCACCGGACGCACTGATCAGGTGCTTTGTTATCCAGGTACCGCGATGCACTACGCCGACAAGGACTGGTCAGGCAGTGTTTCGTTCTGGATGAAGCTGACTCCTGATACCGATCTGCCAGCCGGCTACTGTGATCCACTTCAGATCACTCAGAAGGCATGGAATGATGGGGCCTTCTTTGTCGACTTCGACAAAGACCTGCCTCGAGATTTTCGGCTTGGCACATTCTCCGATCTGCTCTTCTGGAACCCGGAGAATATCGAATGGGACAAATGGCCCATTGAAAAGCGTCCCATGGTCACAGTGCACAAGCCGCCGTTTGTAAAGACGGAGTGGACTCATGTGGCCTTCACATTTCAGAACATCAACTCCGCCGACAAATCACCAGCGACCGCCATTCTCTATTTGAACGGCAAGTCACAGGGAGAACTCAAACAGCCAATGAAGTTCACCTGGGAAAAGCAGCACGTCGTGATCATGCTGGGCATTGAATACGTCGGCGACCTCGACGACCTGATGATCTTCCGCCGCGCACTGACAGAGAAGGAAGTGCAGTTCCTGGCAACGTCGAAAGAAAGCCTTTAGCCAAAAGCCTGAGCCCGAGGCGCTAGCCGATTGCTCCATCAAAACAGCGAATAACGGTTCGTCATTCCCGCGCAGGCGGGAACCCAGCTTTCAACGTTCTGGGTTCCCGCCGGCTCGGGAATGACGGCTAAACCCAAATTGTTGATGTGACAAACCACCAGTCGATTGTTTTCGATACGTTTTTTGACGTTAACCCGCGGCTAGCGCCTTGCGGCTCACTCAGGTAGCAGTCAGTGAAGAACGATTGAGACAATCGTTTTACTCTGCTTACTTCTTCAGGGCCTGCTGCAGCAGAGGAACCAGTTCGTCGACTTTGGCGGAAGTGGAAAGGACCACGCCTTTGCTGTCGACGATCCAGATGCTGGGGCTTTCGGCGATTCCCCAGAAGCGAATCAGTGGACTGTTCCACGATCGCTGTTCGGCGTTCGTGAAGAAGATCTGCTGTCCTGGAACTTCGTGTTGTTCCATGTAGGAGTTCATAGTCGACTCTTCTTCGTCCAGAGCAACGCCGATGATTCGCAGGCGTTCAGCAGGAAGCTGAGTTCGAATCTTGTTGATGGCGGGAAGAACTTCTTCGGTGAACTCATCACTTTCAGAATCCCAGAAGTAGATGAGTGTTGGCTTTCCAGGAAACTCATCCGACGACACGAATCCGCCTTCAGCGGTTGGGCCGGAGAACTGAGACAGTGGCTGGCCGGTCAGTTCCAGTCGTCGCAGAGAAGCGATTGCTTCCTGTCCCTGTTCCGACTTCGGAAACTTCTCAGACAGAGCGGTGTAGCAGAGACGACATTCGGTCATTAGTCGCTTTGACAGTTCCTTGTCCTGGGTCGCGTGAGCATGCATTTCGCAGCTGCGTGCGGCACCGAACAAAAGGCTGGTGGCTCGCTTTTGTTGTTCGGGGAACCGGTCACCGAATTCTCGAGCCCAGCGCGACAGTGTTTCAAACCAGACTGGCTGAGACTTACCCAGCATGCCTGCTTTCGTGTGAGCAAACTTGGCTGCGTAGTAGACGCCTTCCGCGGCAGGAATGGACTTAGGGTCACGATCATTCAGAGCCTGAACGTCCGCATACAAGGCGTCGGCGTCTTCTTTCCCGCCGACCAGTGCATTCTGAAAACGAGCTTCCAGAAGCTGGCCGATGGCCTGATAGAACTGTGGCTTGCGAGTCTCTTCGTTCATCGTCAGCGTGATGACGCGCGTTGCCATCTCGACAATGCGATCGTTGCGTTCTTTGCGTGCGGCCTTGGCCTGTTCAATTTCGGTCGGTACCGCAGCGATACGAAGCTGCTGGATTTCCTTCAGGGTCTTCGTCGCTTCGTCGTCCGGAAAGACCTGCTTGCCGTCCGCTGTCATTCCGGGTGTATTCGATTTCTCTGCCGTCTTCTGATCCGTGCTCTTCGCGGCAGACGGACTGTCGATTGATGCGGTTACTCCCGCCGGCTTAGCAGCGGCTGCAACCTCTTCCGGAGTCGGTACATCGATCTTCTCAGCGGGGGCCTGCGTGGCCGCGGTTGGTGCGGAAGGAGTTTCTCCTCCGCCGCATCCGCAAACGGCCGCAGAAATCATCAATCCAGTATTCAGAAAGAGCCAGCGGGAAGATGACATCGACTTCGATCCTTCGTTGTCCTGTCGTGCATAATTCTGCGGGAAACAACTGGAACCTGCCCGCGTGCGTGCTGCGGCATGGCTCGTTTCAGCCCCCAAAACAGACGATTTTTCGTGTTCTAGAAGAATTCGCCGATCTGTGGAATATGAATCCCCCGAATCCCGGCGGCGCAACCGACTGCTGATTCGCGGCCTCTCACTTGATCCCTCACTGACGTTTCGGGTTGTGAAGCAGCGGTGTTATGCACGAAGATCCCTCGCTGACGCAGCGGGTTGGGAAGTCGCAGTGTGGTGTACGAAGATCCCTCGCTGACGCAGCGGGTTGGGATGACATCAGCCGGTGGTTACCCGCCGATCGAATACATCGGCCTGGCGGGCTGAAGAAATCGGGCCGTGTTAATTTCGTGGCCTTCCTTTTTGGCGGCCACACACTCCAGCATGGCCTGAGCGATCGATTCATCGTCGGCCCCGGTGCGGAGAAGTGACTTCACATCCGTCTCTTCCAGGCTGAACAAACAGTTACGCAGTTTTCCTTCCGCAGTGACTCGAAACCGATTGCAGCTCTGGCAGAACGGACGCGAAACGCTGGCGATGAACCCGATACGGCCGCGACCATCCGCGAAGACAAAGTCCTGCGACGGGGAATGAGAATGCTGAGGCAACAGTGCAGGCTGTTTCGACGAAGGGACATCGTCTGACGGCGATGCTTCCTGATCAACTTGATCCACCGGAACCAAAGAACCAAACGCAGCCGTCAGCCGATCAATGATCTCATGAGCAAACAGAACCTTGTCTCGCTGCCACTGACTGTCCGCATCCAGCGGCATAAACTCAATGAAGCGGATCACCGTGTCGGTGTCGCGAGCCAGTTGTCCGAACGGCACGATCTGATCTTCCGTCAGGCCTCGCACAGAAACGGCATTCAGTTTGATGGGCGAAAACCCAACACGGCGAGCCTCTTCAATGCCCTCCAGAACTTTCTCGTAGCCGTCTCGCCGAGTCACCTTGCGGAAGACTTCGGGATCGAGAGCATCCAGACTGACATTCAATCGTCGCAGTCCGGCATCCCAAAGGTCCTGAGCCTGATCAGCCAGCAGAACACCGTTTGTCGTCAGGCCGATGTCCCTGATGCCTTCGATCGCGGAGAGTTTTTGCACGAGAACTGAAAGATCACGTCGCACGAGCGGCTCACCGCCCGTCAGTCGCACGCGATCGATCCCAAGCGTCACACCGATGCGAACGAGTCGTTCAATTTCTTCGAAGGTCAGCAGATGTTCCTTCGGCAGAAACTCCACATCACCAGCTGGCATACAATAGAAGCAACGGATATTGCAGCGGTCAGTCACACTAATTCGGAGGCTGTTGTGAACTCGACCGAAAGAATCAATCAGCTTCCGAGGCTGCGAGAGACTCATCGTGCCTCTCCCTTTTCCGCGGGCAACTTCGGTGTGGCAGAGCTGTCGGAGCCAGCAACTGGCGTCATTCCAGGATGCTGCCACTCCTCGCGCCCATCGGAATAATGTTCCTTCTTCCAGATGGGGACTCGTTCTTTCAGCGTGTCGATCAACCAGCGACCCGCTTCATACGCGTCGGCTCGATGAGGAGAACTGACAGCGATCGCCACGCTGATTTCACCCAGGTCCATTCGACCTTTTCGATGAACGATCGCAACTTCTTTCACCGGGAATCTGGAACGCGCTTCGGCCTCCAGCTGGGCCATCGAAGCGATCGCCATCTCATCGTACGCTTCATATTCCAGCCACGACGTCTGCTCATTGCGCGTGAACTCGCGGACGGTGCCGAGAAACAGAATGACGGCTCCGGCATCGTTCGAGCGGACCGATTCTGTGACAGCCGAATAGTCGATGGGGTCTGTAACCAGTTGAATCACAATCAGCCTCCGCTCACAGGCGGAAAACAGGCGACGGTATCGTGGTCTTTCAACACATGCTGAAGCGACTGGTACTGATTATTCACAGCCCACAGCAAAGATCCACTGATGGAAGACAGTCGAGGCGTCTGATTCATCAAAGCGACTTTCAGATCCTGAATCGTCGCCCCGTGACTGAGTTCGATCGCGAGCGAATCAGTGCCCGCAGCGTCTCGAGCAGCAGCGAAAAACAGAACCTGCACACGCATTGATGAGGACCAGATCTGAAAGGTGAAGTCATGCAGCACAACGTCGTGAAACTGTAGCCGGGCGTCAAAGCTGTGAATACTGATCGCGCAGCGGCTGGAATGGCTCTCTTCTTCGGAAAAATCGACACAGCCCCGAACTTTGAAGTCTTCCGCAAAGTCATTGCTATCTTGACTCTTCGGAATTTTCTGGAACTTGTCTGATCCGGTGCTTCATTCGCATCGTTCCGTGGCGTCGATGACACATCGAAGTCCTTTCCGTTTGCCCTATCTGGCCGCACGGCTTCTCATCCTGACGAAGCACAATGCACTGATGTTTGCGTGCAGGAGTTGCTCATGACTGACAGTCGCGTCATTGTCCGTTCACCCAACAAGGCCTCCGGGATCGCGCTGTTGCTGGCGATCATCCTTTGTGCGGTGGCATTTTCTCTGACCTGGTTTGTCTACACGAGCTTTCGTATTGATGTGGGCAGCGGCGAGATCGCCATCCTGACTCGTAAGACGGGCAAGGATCTGAAGAACGGCGAAGAGATTGCTCCGACCCCCGAACACAAAGGCATCCAGCGCGAAGTGCTGACGGAAGGTCGCTACTTTAGGAACCCGTACACATGGTCATGGGAAGTCGTCAAACAGGTTGAAGTCGCTTCCGGTGAAATGGGTGTCAAAGTCAGTTTGACGGGTGATGATCTTGGGTATGGTGAATTCCTTGCTCATTTGGATGAGAAAGGCGAACCGACGACCAAGGGCATTGTTCCTGGGGTGCTGAACCCCGGGCGATATCCCATCCATCCTTATCTGTACACCGTTGAAATCCATAAGCCGATCACGATCCCCGCGGGCTTTAAGGGAGTCGTAACCAGCCTTGCTGCGCCTCTCGCAAAAGACGCGAACAAGCTGCTTGTCGAAAAGAACGAACGGGGTGTTCAGTCGACAGCACTCGAACCCGGGACTCACTACGTCAATCCGTATGTGACACGCATTGACCTGGTGGACTGCCGCAGCCAGCGATTCAACCTTGGACAGGAAGACGACATGGGCTTTCCTTCCAAAGACGGTTTCTGGGTGAGCCTGGACGGAGTGATCGAATTTCGAGTCGACCCGGAAAAAGCCTCGGAAGTTTACGTACTGTTTAATCGGTCGGATAACGGGCCGGAGATTGATCAGGAGATTGTCGAGACGGTGATCATGCCGAATGCTCGAAGCTTCTGTCGTCTCCAGGGTTCAAACTCCTCGGGTCGTGAGTTCATTCAGGGGACGACGCGAACAGCGTTTCAGGAAGCGTTTGAAAAGTCGATGCGAGAAGCCTGCCAGCCTCTGGGCATCGAGATTATCCAGGCCTTGATCACAACAATTCGACCTCCGGAACAGATCGCCGAACCTGTCCGAAAGCGAGAGATCGCGAAGCAGCAGGAACTGCAATACCAGCAGCAGACGCTTCAGCAGGAATCTGAACAGAAGCTGGCCATCGAAAAGGCCATGGTTGAGCAGAAGCAGGCGCTTGTGAAGGCGGATCAGAGCATCATCAAGGTGACGACTCAGGCGAAGGAAGACCAGCAGGTTGCTCTGACGAAAGCCAATGAGGAACTGGCGGTTGCTCAGCTGAAACTGGATGCGTCCATGGACGAAGCCAAAGCGATTGAGGCACGCGGAAAAGCGGCCGCTGACGTCGTTCGGTTTGATAACGAAGCGGAAGCCGCGGGATGGAAGAAAGCGGTCGAAGCCTTTGGAGGCGATGGCCAGTCGTATGCTCAGTATGTGCTGTTCCAGAAACTCAGTGCGTCCTATCAGCGAATCATGGTGAATACAGCGGACAGTCCCATCATGAAGATCTTCGAATCGTTTGCTCGACCGGCGGAAGGCAAAGCTCCGACGCCCGTCTCGGAAGTGCCGCGGACTGCGTCACAGGCGAATTAGCTCGCCGATCGTTCAGTGATCCAGGGCGAAAAAGTCTCAGCGGGACCAATGAAGACAACGAGGTGAGATGTGAGTACTTCTGAAAACAGTGTGTCGCGAAACCGAATCCTGTCCGCGATTCCCATTGTCCTCATTGGTGCGATGGCGTACGAGTTCTTTGAATGGACTTTCAACCGTCACTACGTCCCGGAAGGCCATAGTCTGGTTCTTCGATACAAGGGACCACCGCTGCCGTTTCTGCCAGGTGACAAACCGGTGGCATCCCCTGGCCAGTTTGCAAAGGTCAGCGAAAGCGGTTCACCGCTGGAGAAGGGCGTACTGAAGGACATGCTTGGTCCGGGACGACACTTCCTTTGGATTGGGTGGTGGGAAACTCATCTGGTCCCGGACACGATCGTGAAGCCCGGACAGGTTGCCGTCGTCACCAGTCGAATGGGACAGGATCTTGAAGAAGGCCGATTCCTTGTCGACGGAGACCTCGATCAGACTCAGCAGAAAGGTATCCTTCGAAAAGTGCTGGGGCCGGGACGCTACCGCATCAATGACTATGCCTACACCGTGGACATCGTCGAAGGCGATTCGGTCGACTCCGGTGCGCAGCAGAAACATGTTGGCTGGGTCTCTATTCCAACGGGCTATGTCGGAGTTGTCACCAACCTTGCCGACAATCCTCTGACTGGAAAGACCATGGGCATTGAAGATCAGGTTCTTCAGCCAGGGCTGTATCCCGTCAATCCAAAAGAACAGCACGTTGACATCATCGGAGTTGGCTACACAGAACTGTCGCTCAAGTCGAACTTCATCAGCCGTGATGGAAAGCCAGTGCTGGACGAAAGCGGTGAACCGACGGTCGCAGACGATGAGAGTGGTATCACATTTCCATCAACCGACGGTTTTAAGATTCACATGGACTTCACAGCAGTCTGGGGCATCATGCCGGATCAGGCTGCGGATGTGATCCGAAAGTTCGGGACACTCGAAGCGGTTGAAACAAAGGTCGTCATTCCGCAGATCGAGAGCATCTGCCGGAACAAGGGGTCATCCCTCGGAGCTGTCGACCTTCTGGTTGGAGATACTCGCCAGAAGTTTCAGGAAGAAGTGTCTGATTCATTCCACAAGATTCTGCAGGACAAGGATCTGACACTGCTGCACGGCTTTGTGCGCAACATTCATATTCCGCAGACCATCCGGGAACCAATTCAGCAGAAATTCGTCGCCGACGAACTGAAGCTGACTCGTGACCAGGAACAGCTCACGGCCCGCACTGAATCAGCGCTGCGTGAAGCTGAAAAGAAGGTCGAGCTGGAAACAGAACGCATCGGCGCGGAGACTAAGAAGCTGGTCGCTGAGGCCATTGCTGAAGGCGAAAAGGAAGCCGAAGAGACGCGTGCAGAGACTCTGAAAAAGGTCGCGGCCGTCGCAAAAGAAACGGCGGAACTGGAAGCTCAGGCGAGTGTCACGCTGGGAAAGGCCAAAGCCGGAGCCAAGCAGATTGAGGCGGAAGCCAAGTCGGAACTGTTTCAGCTTGCCGTCGCGGCGTTCGGCTCCGGTGATGCTTACAACCAGTGGGTGTTTGCATCCGGGTTGCCCGAGAATGTTAAACTCGACCTGTTCTACGCGGGTGAAGGAACTCTGTGGACTGATCTGAAGAGCTTCACTGATGTTGCGATGGGAAAAGAACTTACGAAGCAGAAGAGCCCGTAGCGGGTGCTTTGTCAGAACGATGATGCAGGACCGTCATTCCCGCGCAGGCGGCAACCCAGAGCATAGAAAGCTGGGATCCAGCGCGAGGGAATGACCGTTCAACCCAGTATGTTGATCTGACAAACCACCGGAGTCGAACTTTCAGCCAAAAAACGATCGGCCCAGGTAACGACAGCCTGACGGCGGACGACGGACTCGGTCTGGTGATTGCACTTCTCGCCCCTCATGGGATAATCGCTAAAGCGAATTTCCCGGGCGAGAAGGACAGACCGAGTGACAACAGAAGCAGCACAATCACCTTCCCTTTGCCGAAACGACGGACGCACATGCGGTGCGTGCTGTTGGGGACGTGATGTTCCGCGCGCGTCACTTGAATTGCAGCTGAAGCGAAACCAGCGAGTTTCCAAACTGTTGCTGAACGATTGCCCGCCCGGTTCGATGCGCCTTCTTTTGCTCGAGCTTCTTTCCCGGCGCGGGATGGATCTGATTCTTGCTCCGCTGCTTTGGATCCCTTTTCTTTCAAAGTGGATCCGCGAACGGCTTCAAACCCGCATCGTCTGCGCATTCGTGCAGTTTGAAGATTCGGAGTATCAGCAGGTTGGTTGTCGACTGCATCCCACTCGCTGGCATGGCGTTGATCTCAGGCAGGCGTCCGCCTTTCGATTGCTGCACGGGTTTTCGTGTGGAACTGCCGGATACCTGTGTTCGGAAGCAAAACGATTTGCTGAATCAGCAGCTAAGACGTCAGCAGCAGGCACGTCAGACCACTCTCGTTGTTCGAACGTCGCGCTGGTGATTCCGGATTGGTATGACTACAGCAAGGCCATTCGTGATCGATCTGACTAAGAGGCTCGAATTCACCCGTTCGTTTTCCTGACACCCGTGTTTCATTTCTTCAGCACCCGAGGATACCCACATGCCAGTGATCGTCTACAAGACTATGACAATCGAGTTGTTCTATGCTCAGGGACGTCGCATTGAATGCGACAATTGTGGTCAGCCCTTCTGTTACATTCATGGTGGTGTCGAATCGGCTCAGGTGACTGGACTGCCGTTGATCTCGGGCGACGACAGCATGCGAAGAGACGCGCTCAGGCAGGCCGTTGTGGGGCTCAAGAAGACCGCAAAGAAGGCCAAAGTCGGCGAAGCAATCTGCCCGCACTGCAAGTGCTATCAGAACTGGATGGTCAGCAGTTCAAGGAATCGGGAGATGGGGTGCTTCGGTGTCCTGGGTCTGTTGTTTTTCGGGATTCTGCCAGGAATTTTCGCAGCCATTTACAACAAGCAGGATCTGACGATGCCCCTGTTCATCGGTGGATCGCTCGTGGGGCTGGTCGCTGGCATCATGTTCGGCCGTTCCCGAGCGCTGAATCGGGGACCACATGAGGACAAACAGGACGATCGTTCGATGACCGATCAGGACTTCGAAAAATTCCTGCAGAAGTGCGAATCGCAGGAATACGATCCCTTCCTCTACTGGTGGATTACTCTGGGGCACAATCCAGGTGAAAAGCAGGCGCCCGTCTCGATTGGACTGGAAGACACGACGACCGACCCCAGATTTCCTCAAAAGCTCAGTACAGACGCTTTCATAGCCGCACAGGGTTAACGACTGTTGAGGGCTCAGAATTGCTACAGCTTATGTCTTTTTCCCGGGTTTTCTGATCGGCAGAAAGCGTATGACTCAACTCACACCGTTAACAAAGATGCCGTGTAGTCGGCAGTTTCCTGAAAATTGCCCGATTCCGCGTGCAGTTTGGGTTGTTACACTGAGCATCACAACCATTGCTGTGGCGATAAGAAGACGTGAAGCCTCAGACCATTTGTTGTTCACCAGACTCAGGTGCGTTATGCGAACAGTACTTGTCGCGATTTGTGTAGTGACGATTTCCAGTCTGAGTTCTTCATCGTTGTTTGCTCAAACGGGAACGGGAACGGGAACGGGAACGACAAATGCCCTAAACACGAATACCACAAACACGACCACCATGAATTCCGGTACCACGAATTCGAATTCGGGTACGACGAATGGATCTGGATTGTCGAGCACAGGTACCAGTGGACTCAACGTTCCAGCAGGTACTTCAAACACTGCGAGTCAGAGCTTTGTGGGCGGGAATGCTGCACAGACTTTCGTTGGGGGAAGCCGCCAGGCAACAAACCAGCAGGGAACGAATCGGCAGTTCCAGGCCTTCCAGAATACTCAGCAGGGCATGAATCAGGGGACGTC
Source organism: Planctomycetaceae bacterium (assembly GCA_016795145.1). Lineage (GTDB taxonomy): Bacteria > Planctomycetota > Planctomycetia > Planctomycetales > Planctomycetaceae > SXXK01. The sequence goes on along the minus strand of JAEUII010000129.1, from coordinate 32,883 downwards.
AACAACAGGCACGCCTCGCCAGGTGAAGACGGCTCTCCGAGTTGGATTCTCCTTCCCCACAGCGACATCCGCACAGGCGAGTGGACGACTGGCTGCAGGTAACCAGGCATCCCTCAGTCGCTACGTAACGACACGCCCGGAGTTCACTGGCATCAACGTTGACATGAACTCCGAGGGTGTTGCGGTTCTCACGGGGTCTGCTGATTCCGTCGAAGCCAGTCGGCTGGCAGCAAACCTGATGCGACTCCAGCCGGGCGTCCGACGTGTCGACAATCAGGTCGCGGTAAATCGCTAACCTCAGTGCCCCTGGTGTTCCAGACAGCACCGGGTCACCACTGAATCTGCCAAACTCTGGCCAGCCACATCCAGCGATGTGTGCGGTGCCGGCCGCTCCAGCGAAAACTCCAGTATCAAAACCAGTCGTGCGGACGGCTGGTGTGGAGTTTTGCCAGAACCTTTTGTGGCGTCGACCTGTCACTATAGCTTTACGCGGGAGTGCCTGCGGCGGCCTGTGTGAAGGGCTGCAAGACTGATGGGCGGTTCAAAAACCGCCTGATTTTGTCGTTCGCTCAACGGCAATTCGACCAGCGGTCTTAATCGGTTGTTCACGTCAGCCAGAAAAATGGCTGATGTTATTGGCATGCCGCCCCTGGGGCAGCGTATGCTTCCATTGCGTGGCTGAGCCTTCTCGCTGATGGATCGGCAACCGAAGTTGCAGAGAAAGGCTTGGAACGGCAGGAGACTGCGATGACCAGTTCTGTTCTGGAACGTCCCACTCTGGTGCTTAACCGCAACTGGCAGCCAGTCGCGGTGTCGACCGTTGCTCGTTCGCTGATCAAGGTCTGGAACGAGTCCGCTCGGATTGTCGACCCGGCCAGCTTTCAGCTTTACTCGTGGGAAGACTGGTCGAAGCTGGAACCCGTAGACGGAGATCCGGTGATTCGGACTCAGTGGATGTCTCTTCGAGTTCCTGAAGTCATCACGCTGACTCGCTATGACCGGTTGCCCGTCAAGATTGTGGCGTTCAGCCGTCGCAACGTCTTCAAGCGCGACAACTTCATGTGTCAGTACTGCGGTTGCCGTCCCGGCAGCGAAGAACTGACGATCGATCACATTGTGCCTCGATCACGCGGAGGTGTTTCCAGCTGGACAAACTGCGTGCTGGCATGCATTGACTGCAATACTCGCAAAGCCAATCGAACGCCGGAGCAGGCGCATATGCCTCTGCTTCAGAAGCCAACTCGTCCGATGTGGAACCCGCTGTACGCTCCTCATGGTGCCAGAATCGAAAGCTGGTCCAAGTTCGTCAGCGAGGCTTACTGGAACGTGGAACTGGAAGAAGACTAATTCCGGAGTCATGGGGCCTTTCAGTGACTGAAAGGCCCCTGCTCTCGAATCGTCTTCACTGCGAGCTTGTGACGCCTGTTCAGCGCCGCTTCGAGGATTTCTATGCCGCAGTCTCTTCGTTGCCGGGCTGCCGAGCACCCTGGTTCTTCAGCATTCGTGAGATGATCGCCACCACCACGATTACGTAAACAATACCCGCAATGATGAGTGGCCACAGCAGGAATGGCCAGCGATGAAAGAGGCTGTCTGACAGCCACGACTGAATCAGACACAACGGTGCCATACCAAGGCCCGACGCGACCATCACTTGCCAGATGGGCATCTTCGTTAGTCCCGCAGCGTACGACAGCAGATCGCTGGACGTCAGTGGATTCAGACGCAGCAGAAACAGAATCCAGAAGCCTTGCTTCTCAATCACCGTTTGGAATTTCGCCAACGTGGAGTCCGGTGACATCTGCCGAATCCAGCGTTCGCCAAACGACCTGGACAGCCAGCACGCAAGGCCCGCTCCCAGCGTATTTCCGATCGTTGCAAGAACTCCGCCAAACAGCGGGCCGAACACCAGTCCGCCGGGCGCGTAAAGCATCAGGCCGGGAATCGGTGCGATCACAACTTCGATGCAGACAAAGCCGACATAGGCCAGCGGAGCCCAAGGCCCCATGGCTCGAAAGGCACCGACAAAGATCTCAAGTCGTTCAGTGCCGCTGAGACCAGGGTCACTGATCTTTGCAACGATCCCACCGGTCAGCCATGATGAAAAGACCCACCCAACAATGACTGACAGCAGCAACCACGGAATGAGATCCAGTCGTCGGCTCCAGAGTCGACGATTCATGAACACACTCCTGAGGAAGCCCTGATTTCTGCCATTCACATTCGCTTCGACCACGGTCCACAACCAACTGAGATAGCGAATCAAACAGCCGTTTCGCGCACCCTGGCGACGTAGTCAAAAGCAGGCGGTGTCATACCAGAGTGCCGGATCATGTTGATCAGCTGCGATCGATGATGAGTCCCGTGTCCGCAGAGCTGCACAAGAGCATCGACGGCTGGCATGCCCAGAGTGACCGTGTCCGCCTGGACGTGAATGATCCGTTGCGCAGAGACGGCATCAAGGCTTCGCAGATATTCCGTGCGAGTTCTTCGAGTTTCCGCCCAGAGTTCTTTCAGCTCAGCAAGGGAAGTGGTCGCCGGCAGTTTCTCGAACTTTCCTCCGCCGACAGTCATGCAGCGAAGCCACCATCGTTCCGCGTCCAGAATGTGAGTGGCGGTGAGTCGTATCGTGCCGACTCCCATGCCTCTGTCGGAATCCAGCGCTTCGTCGCTGAGCTGCTCCAGCAGATGCAGGATGCGATCATTGCCCCAGTCGCCGTATGCGAAGTACCGTTCAACGAGATTCTCGTCCCATGCAAGTGCTTCGCCTTCAGATGTCTCGATCTCAAGCCCCCATTGCTTCAGAGCATGAGTCGCTTCCGGTGACTGTGGAACCGATGGTTTGGCGAATCGATAAAACAGGAAGTCGAGACCGCCGGGAACGGTTCGCCCGTAGCCTTTCAGAAAATTCAATGCCTGGGCTCGGTGATGGATGCCATGATTCGCGACATGAATCACAAGCTCCAGAAGAATGTTGCGGTACTGATTTCCTTTGGCGTCTTTGTACTCACAAAACTCGGACGCCAATGTTGTTGCATGACTCTTCAGGAGCGCGTTTCTCTTGTGGTGCACAGCATGAAGGCGTTCGCGAATCAAAGGCAGAGCAAGTCCGTTGGAATCGGCCTCAAAGGCACGCCAGGGCTGGCGAGTCCAGCGTTCCAGCCAGATCTCTTCGGCCGCCAGAACGTGAAACAGAGTATTGCGGAGACTGCCGAATCCCATCTCCTTCTTCGCATCGAGCTGTTCGTCGGTCAGCCCGTCACATAATTGAAACAGCCGTTCATTAGCCCAGAAGCTGTAGTCGAACAGTGCGAGTGGGATCGTAAATTCGCTCATCGATACAACCTTTCAGTTTTGCTTTGAGTGTCGGCCAAAAAAGCACCCCTGTTGCTGTGTGACAGAACAGGGGTGTTGGAAGTTCGAGATGGTCTGGTCAGAACACCAGATCTCTCGTTTAGACGAATGGCGTCTTGCCTGGGATCGCGACAGGAGGAACTGGATTGTCAGCCCATTCGTAGGACTTCGGGCTCAGATCTTCCGTCGACTTCATCACGGCATCCCAGGTCAGACGCTGGCCTGTGTAGGCGGCCAGTCGTCCGGCGATTGCCATCAACGTGCTCTTGCACATGTAATCACCGTTGTTGATGACCTTGCCTGCACGGATGGCTGCGAACAGCTCATTGTGTTCGATCTGGTACATGTCGCCATCCGGCCCATCGTACTTCCAGATTACATTGCCCCTGTGGTCCATGATCTTGTGACCCATCACATCCACTCGGCCCTTCGTGCCGAAGATGTAGTCTTCGACTTCGTTTTCACAGTTTGGCCAGTGGCGAGCACGAGCGAAGGCCTTCACACCGTTTTCCCAGGTGTACACAACATCAAAGTGATCGTAGATGTTGCCATACTTCGCATCGGTTCGCACCTGTCGACCGCCAGAACCGCTGATCGTGGTCGGTGGTTCATCGTTCATCGCCCACATCATCTTGTCCAGGCTATGAATGTGCTGCTCAACGTTGAAGTCACCTGACAGCCATGTGTAGTAGTACCAGTTGCGCATCTGGTATTCCATTTCGGACTTACATTCGTCTGGACGACGACGAGGATCCCAGACGCCGCCGGTCATGTAACTGCACTGCATCGTGACGATGTCACCAATGGCACCATTGCGAATCTGCTCAAACGTGGCTCTCTTTCCTGGGTGGTAACGCCAGCACAGTCCGGAGACCAGATTCAGCTTCTTCTGTTCAGCAAGGGCAGACGATGCAAGAACTGATCGAACGCCTGGTGCATCGACAGCTACGGGCTTTTCGCAGAAGACATGCTTGCCCGCTTCGACGCTGGCTCGAAGATGTTCCGGACGGAAGTGAGGAGTTGACGCCAGCAGCACCACATCGCTGCACTCGATCACCTTCTTGTAGGCATCGAATCCGACAAACGCATGATCATCATCCACGGTCACCCGCGGAGCAGTTCCGTCCTTGTTGAACATACGAGTCAACTGGCGGCGACCTCGGGCGACGGCGTCTTCAAACGCATCGCCCAAAGCGACCAGGACAGTCCCGGGATCAGCATTCAAAGCCTGCTCGGCAGCTCCCGTGCCGCGCCCACCAACGCCCACCAGGCCCACTTTCAGCAGGTCGCTGCCGCCTGCCCAGGCTCCGGCGGAAAGCGACTGAGGAACAGCGGCCAGTGCGGCAGTGCCAGCGGCGGTGGCCGCAAGAAAATTACGACGGGATGTGTTGTCGTTCGTCTGAGTATTCATGGCGGGACCCGAACCTGAAGAATGAAGAAGGGTGGACGGCACCTGATGCCGCCAAAGTCATTTCGCAGTCACTCGAAGTGTTCATCGAGTTTTCAGAAGGGTGACCTGGCAAAGCGACAAGGTCAAGCATTCAGCCAGCTTTCAGTGAATTCACTGCAATTCGGTGAGCATTTCTCATCATAATCCACCGACCCCGTCAACCAACTTCTGCACCGCCATAGTAGATGGTCAGGAAGGGAGTACCATGCCGGTCATGCCCAGTCGCCACGTGCCCCACCAACCGACTGGAAACAGACTCTCGCCAGCGTGCGATCTGAGCCTCGTCCACAACTGATTCCGGCAACATGTTTGAATCGGCCAACTGACCAATCGTCAACCCGGTGTCGTAGATATTCAGATCCCACGAACAGCGAGGACTTCCTTCGTCGCGAACTTCCAGCAACGTGAAATCCTGCGGCGCAAGAGATTGTGGGCTTCGAGCAACCTGCTCCAAAAGGCTTGCAGCAAACGACTGAAACAACGCTGGCGTCTCGGTGAGAAATTTCTGCAGACTCGTGTGCCCATCGTCTGCCAGCCAAGTTCGATACACCGTCAGCGCGGCGTCTTCGGAATTTGCCATGTTCCACTTGTAGCCGAAGAACTGAATTCGAGCGTCGGAATCGACTCGCCCCGTCCCGAAAGCCGGTTCGATGGGCGGAAGTTCCAGATAGCATTTCACAATCGTACTGGTCGCGCTGTCTTCAAAACCGAAGTGAATGAAACGCGCTGCGTTCTGAAAGCGAGCAATACTCTCCAGCACCTTGTCAGGACATCTCAGCAGCCGACAAATCTCAAACAGCAACCTTGGATCAAAATCATACTCGGAGCCCGTGGCATCCAGCGACGTACCGGAGACTCCATCCTCCAGCGATATCTTCACAAACGATAACAGACATCGATGTGTCTCAAGGTTTCCATTTCGAATCCGAACGGATCGTTCAAGACCGAACGAAATCCCGCGACCACGAGCCCAATCGATGAGCCCTGGAAAGCCGCTGTTTCGAAATGACGGAAGGTTGTGAAGATCTGATAACATAAGTCTCTCAACGAAATCTCCCGCTGCATCATGACTGCAGCGGGAGATGATGAGATTCGCAGTTTGAAAGGTCGCGGATTCGGTAGGTCCTGCCTGCCGGGCAGGACTTCGCAGCTTGCTGCGACTTTGGTGCACGTCATCGTTTGATGAAGCTGGTAATCCTCAGCGACGTACACACGAGGTTCGCCTCGCGGCGAATGTCCTTTCCGGCAGAAAGGACCTACAAGCATCCGCGAACTACTTGCCCAGCTCTTTCACAATATGCGATGCACCGTACACAACCTGCAAAGCTTCCCGCAATGCGCTGGAATGCACTGACACCGATCGGCTCTGCTTTTCGGTATACACGTAGTTGCCTGACAGCGATTGAATGTTGCCGTCAAAGATCAGGCCGACCAGTTCCCCGTTGCGGTTCACGACCGGACTTCCGGAGTTGCCTCCGATGATGTCGGCCGTTGAAACAAAATTGAACGGCGTGTTCTTCACGAGACTTGGCTCAGCGTCCTTCCATGACTTCGGAAGCACATAGTCTGACTGACCGGCATGCTTCTTTTCATGTTCGTAAGCTCCACCAAGTGTCGTCCAGGCCGGAATCTGCTGACCGTCCTGCTCATAGCCCATCACAGGGCCAAACGCCAGTCGCAGCGTGAACGTGGCGTCGGGATACACTGACGTGCCATGCACCGCGAAGCGAGCTTCTGCGATCTGAGCATACGCCTGCTTATCCTGCTCATCCAGCTGTTCAGTCACCGCTCGCTGACGTCGAACTTCCGGGTTGATAATCATTGCCAACTGAATCATCGGATCCTTTGAAGACTTGATGCCTTCGAGTCCACCAGCTGCGACCTTCTTACGATATTCGACGCTCGCAAGCTCAGTTCCCCGAATGAGCTCGGCCGCGCGTTCCGAAGGACTCTTGCCAGCCAGAATCTGCTGGCATAGCGGATCATCGCCACCACGCTGTTCAAGCGTCTTCGAGATTGAGTCCGCTAGAAGAACCTGGTCAAGGTCTGCATAGATTGGAGCTTCTGAGTACAGCTGCTGAAGCAATGACTCACGGCCCGCGTCGGAGAATTCCGGCAGTCGCTGTTCAGACGGCTTCTGATCTTCCTCGGCCATCTGTACAAGTTCCAGTGCAAGGCCGAACAGCTGCGAGTTCACCGCAACGCCCTTGCCCGTGATCTCTGTTCGCTTCTTGATCGTCTCTGAAATCGATGTCCATGCACCGGCCAGTGGTTTCAGTTTGGGATCGGCGTTCACAGCTTCCAGCAGAGCCTTCTCCGCAGCGGCCTTTTCAGCCATCACGACTGGATCCTGCAGTCCGGCCAGCATACCCAGGCGAGCCTTGCGGGAATTCTGAACTCCAAACAGATCGTCACGGGCTCGGCGAGCATTCTCGGTGCTTCGCAAACCGTACTGCTGGAGCAGAATTTCCTGACGACGAAGGTTCGTCAATCCTGCAGGTTGCGCCACATCACGCTGATACTTCAGAGCATCCATCGTGAAGATTCGACTGGTTCGGCCAGGATGGCCTGACACGAACACCACTTCTTTTTCATCCGGCCCATTCGCCGACCACTTCAGAAAGTGGTCAATCTTCGCTGGCTTGTCGTTTTCGTAGACTCGGAAAATCGTCGCATCCAGACAGAATCGAGGATACTCGAAGTTGTCCGCATCGCCTCCGAAAAACGCTATGGCGGTTTCCGGTGCCCAGACCAGTCGAACGTCGGTGTACTTTTTGTAGAGATACAGATGGTAGCGACCACCACCGTACAAAGTCGTCACGGTGCTCTTCAGTCCGGTTGCATCGAGCGATGCCTTTTCAATGCGAGCAATCACTGCGCGACGAGCTGCCACGGCCTGCTCAGGAGTCATGTCTGACTTCACCGCGCCTTTGACTTCATCGGTCACGTCTTTGATTTCGACGAGCTGATTAAGTTCCAGGTCCGGTGCCTTCAGCTCTTCCGCCTGAGTCTTCGCGAGGTAGCCGACTTCCATGATGTTGCGTTCAGGCGTTGACAGCTTGAACAGCGTGTCCGATCCGACGTGATGATTCGTCAGAACGAGGCCGGTGCTGGAAATGAAAGAACCAGAACCACCCACGTTGAAGCGAACACTCGACTTCATCAGGTGTTCAGCCCATTCCTTTGATGGTTCAAAGCCATACTTTTGCTTCAGAAGTTCGAGTGGCAGATCATTGAACAGCCACATTCCTTCATCCGCTTTGGCGACCGCACTGAAGGCGACCATCACAGTCAAAAGCGTGAATCGAAAGATCTTCATGACGGAGTTCTCAAAAAGACATGGAGTCGAAAAAACAGCGGGCAGATTGTGCGTCGAAAAGTTCAGACTCGCAACCGGCTGCGAAAATTCCCCGGTCCTGGTCGAAATCTGCAAGGAAATCGGCTTTCTGCCAGACCGGTCAAATCCTGCCGTTCTGCAATCAGTTGCCAGGTTCTATCATTCGGACCGAGAACGGGCTGAGATCGATGCTCGCAAATTTGTTCCGCCTGACGTGGGTAGTCCAGTCAGGCAGTCCAGTCAGGCAGTCAGCGAGTCAGAAATCGCCAGGCCGTATTCAAGTGAGACTTGAGATCCGTCGCTGAAAGACAGGAAGAGGCTCGATGAGTGAGTTGAAAAAGAGTCCTTATTCAATGGACGATTCCGTGAATGAGTCACCGAATGGTTCAGGCCTGTCTTCTGGACAACCGGTCTATGCAGGAACGCAGTTCCAGCAAACGGCCGGCTTCTGGGGATTCCTGACAACTCAGTTTCTTGGCGCGTTCAATGACAACTACTTCAAGCAGATGGTTCTGCTGACGTGTTTGTCTCAGGTGAATGGAAAAGCCGGTCCGGATCGCCAACCGCTGGCCATGGCGGCCTTTGCCATTCCGTTCGTTCTGCTGTCAGGGCTTGGCGGATATTTGTCCGACCGGCTCTCGAAGCAGGTGGTTATCGTTGGCTGCAAAGTCGCAGAGATCGGAATCACGCTCGCTGGCCTGCTGGTGTTGCTTATCCCGGGTCTGTCAGCCGATGCGCAGCTCGTGCTGCTGATTTCCATCCTTGCTCTCATGGGTGCGCACAGCGCGATCTTTGGGCCATCCAAATACGGAGTCCTGCCGGAACTGTTTCCTGAACCTCAACTGCGGCCTGTTAATGGCGCGGTTCAGATGACGACGTTTCTTGCAATCATCTTTGGAACCGCCTGTGCGGGAATCGCGGTCGACAGCATCAGTGGCCAGCTGTGGATGGGAAGTATCGTGGCCGTCGCCATCGCGGTGGTCGGCACAATGTCATCACTGATCCTGCCGAAGACTCGAGTGGCTGTGCCCGATCTTCCATTTCGTGGCGAGAACCTCTTTATCCCTCGCTCCATCTGGGACTTGATCCGACGGCAGAAAGGACTGCTGATGGCATTGATCATCGCCACCGTCTTTTGGTTCCTCGGCGGTGTGACTCAGATGGCTGTGAACACTCTGGGCAAGAGCACCTTTGGGCTCAGCGCGACTCGGACAAGTCTTATGGTGGCCGGAATCGGGTTTGGAATCGCAGCCGGATGCATCGTGGCGGGATTCCTTGGCAAAGGACAAAGCGGGCAAATCTGGGTTCGATCCGGCGCGTGGCTGTTGATGATATCACTGGCCCTGATTGGTTTGCTGGCAACGGGACTCATGGGAAAGCCATCCAGCGCCGGAGCACCGGATGCGTCGATCTTCGCGAGCCTGGGAGCCGACGGGTTTGAGTGGTTTCTTCGGCTGAGCATGGTGCTGCTGGGAGTCTCCGCGGGAATGTTCGTTGTTCCCGTTCAGGTCTATCTCCAGCAGGCACCACCAGCGGATCTGAAGGGACGCGTGATCGGCGTTCAGAACTTCATGACCTGGATCGGCATCCTGCTGTCAGCCGCCTACGTTGCGATCGTCGGAATGATCCAGGTTCAAATCGGCGGCAAAGGCGCCGAAGGCCCGCTGCAGTGGATCATGTTCGCATCACTCGCCGTGTTCATGCTGCCGATCTGTTTGTTCTATCGCCTGCCCGGTGAGCCCGCAGAGTAGTGTAGAGCGATTGTCCTCAATCGCTTCAAAACTACCACACCTCTGAACCCTGAAAACTGAACACCTGCAAGCGATCGAGGACGATCGCTCTACACTTAAAACTGCTGCCGACCTCGTAGTGCATCGGCCAGCATTTCGCGGTTGGCGAATTCCAGGACGCTGCCCGATGCGATGCCTCGGGCAAGACGAGTAATCCGGACCGGGTCATTTTGAAGCAGATTGGTGATGAACAGCGCGGTTCCGTCGCCTTCCAGTGTTGGGTTCGTGGCCATGACAAGTTCTGTGATGCCGGCTTTGCGAATGCGGTGCACCAGTTGATGGATCGTCAGATCTTCAGGGCCGATGCCTTCCAGTGGTGCGATGCGGCCACCGAGCACGTGGTAGAGCCCGTTATAGGCACCGGAAGATTCCAGAGCCACAACGTCCTTGGGCTGTTCCACCACGCAGACAACATGCTGATCACGGCGAGAATCTCTGCAGATACGACAGAGCGGTTCTTCCGTCAGATTGAAGCACATCGAACATCGACGTACGGAGGTTTTGACGTTACGAATGGCATCGGCAAGACCATTCGCTTCTTCGTTCGATGACGACAGCACGTAGTTCGCCAGGCGTTCCGCAGACTTCCGCCCGATCCCCGGCAGCTTGCCGAATTCGTCGATCAGTCGTGCGACGGCTGGTCCGTACGGATGCTCCTGCGGATCCATCTTCTGCTTGCTCATATCAGCCAAGTCCCATCTTCGACAGTGCGTCCTGCATGCCCGGAATGTTCATCTCTTCCGCCAGCCGAGCCATCTCCTGAGCGGCCGTTTCCTTCGCCTTCTGAATCGCGGCTGTCATTGCTTCTGCACACAGCTGCTGAATCAGTTGCTGGTTCTTTGATTCAATCAGCCACGGGTGAATCATGACCGTTCGAACCTGAAAGTCGCCGGTCATGCGAACGGTGACTGCATCACCGCCTGCAGTGCCTTCCACTTCCATGCGTGAAATGCGTTCTTTGGCTTCACCGACCTTCGCCTGGATGTCTCCTGCATTGCGTGCAAGATTTGCCATATTGGCCAGGTTCTTGAGTCCACCAAACATGATCCTGATTCCTTCGTAGTTGCTCGATTCAATCCTGTGAATTCAACCCCGCGAATGACTCACTCGCGAAGCCTACTCCGCCGCTTGTTCGGCGTCTGCTGTCCGTACAGACGGAGCTATCGTAACTCGAACGACGCTGGCTCCAAAGGCTTCCATGACTCGTCTGATAAATGGGTCTCGGCTGGGATCAATCTCCCCCAGCAGATTTGCCTGAGGTGGCTCCGATGCGTGCGCTGATTTCTCCGCGGGCTTCGACGACGGAGCAGGCCGGCCCGGTGCTGGCTTTGAAGGAGCGGCTGCCTTCGGTGAACTTGAAGCAGCCGAAACCGGAAGGTCCTTCGGATCAACCGTGACCGGCCGCATTCCAATGGCCATCGTACGTCCCGTCAGCCGCAGAACTTCCGATTCGATGCGGGCACGATTTTCAGGAACGTCCAGGACCTTCTTCGCAAAGTCGGCGGTGCTGTCGACCAGAATCTCCAGGCGTGATGACGACGCCAGCACAAGTCCGGTCGCCTTCTTCAGTCCCGCAGCGATGGTCAATCCAACGCAGCGAATCAGCTCGTGAAACAACTGACCACATGTCTCTTCTGTCAGAACGATTTGAGGAGCGACGGCGGGTTCAGCGGCGGCAATCATGACTGGCTGCGGTGGAGCTGGTGCAACAGCCGCGACGGGTGTTGTTTCAACGGCGGCGGTGACAACCGGTGGCTGCGGTGTCGGAGCATGCGCCGGTTGCGAGTTCGCGGCAGGGACGGAAACGCTCGCGTTTTCAGACCGAACCGGCGCGATCTCTGAAGCACTCGAACCTGGCGAATCGCCGACTTCAGAATCATCATCGTACGGTTCTGACGCGTCACCTTCGTCTTCACTTTCAACGACCGGTGGCGGCGCAATTCCCATTGCGGCGGCAGGCGACGGGGCGATCAGAGGCGTCGATCGTGACGCTACGTCAGAGTTTTTTTTTTCGCCAGCGGTTGCCACGCTGGCGGCTGAAGCAGCGGGAAGTTCCGGAAGCGACGGCAATCGCCCGGAAAGCAAATCGGCCAGCGCTGAGAGATTCTCCAGCAAACTGACCTGCACCATCGCCATTTCAAGAACGGTGCGAGCAAATGTGCTTCGAAACATCTGACTCCGCGCGTCGGACAGAACCTGGAAGGCTGCCATGATGCCAGGCATGCCAAGGCGAACGCCCTGATTCTGCAAAGTGTCTCGGAAGCGTGCTGCCACACTGCACAGCGGGACCGATGTTCCTCCCGAGACGATCACCATCAGGTCACGGACGTAACCGATGCACTGATCCATCAGTTCGCCAGGCTGGACACCGCCCCCAAACGCGCCGTCCAGAATGGTCAGGACTTCGCCAGGGCGATGTTCAACAATTGCCGTAAACAAATCGATCAGACGATCGTCGCCGGCTGTGCCCAGCATTCGATGCACATCGTCTGCGCTGACGGTGCCACTGCTGAACGCCAGAAGCTGATCGAAGAGCGACTGGCTGTCTCGCATCGACCCTCGAGCACGCCTCGCGACCAGCTCGAGTGCGTCTTCGGTGACTTCGAAACCTTCAATCTTCGCGATCTCACGAAGTCGATCCGCGATAGACTGGTCTGCGATACTGGAGAAATCGAACCGCTGACAGCGAGAAAGAATCGTGTCGGGAACCTTGTTCGGTTCTGTCGTGCAAAACACAAACTTGACGTTCGGTGGTGGCTCTTCCAGCGTCTTCAACAGTGCGTTGAAGGCTTCTTTGGTCAGCATGTGCACTTCGTCGATGATGTAGACTTTGAACTGAGTCCTCATCGAGCGAACACCGACATTGGCTCGCAGCGATCGAATGTCATCGATCCCGCGGTTTGATGCGCCGTCGATTTCGAGCACGTCGACATCGTTGCCGGACGAAATGCCCTGGCAGATTTCACACTGGTTACACGGCACACCGTCCACAGCATTCGGACAGTTCAGTGCCTTCGCAAGGATTCGAGCGGTCGACGTTTTGCCGACTCCTCGGGCTCCTGTGAACATGTACGCATGAGCAACTCGGCCGGCGCGGATCGCGTTTTGCAGCGCGCGAGCGACGTGCTCCTGACCGACGACGTCATCAAACGCCTGCGGGCGAAATCTTCTGGCGAGAACTGTGTAATGAGAACCGGCGGTCGTCACTTCTGATTTCCTGTACGAAAGGTGCCTGATTCGGCGGGCAGCATTGTGACGGAAATCACCGCAGTCATCCACTCAACGCCCTTTCCACACTTCGACCATCAACAACCGCCGAACATGCAGACGCCTGAATCTCTGTTCTGTGCATCAGCTTGCATCCCGTAAGCGGCCTGGAAACAGTCTTTCCATTGGCGAAAAAGGCTGTTTCACGGGCTGCCGGACAAGTTCTCCCATTTTGCGTGGAACGAACGAAAAACGTGTCAATCGGCGTGGCACGTTGATTGCTATGGGGTCCGTCGGCATCTCTTCTGAAGCAGGGACCTTCGATTCCTGAGGTCCGTTACGAAGCCTTGTGTGCAGCTTCGATTTGAATTTTCCGGTGACGTTTCACGTCGCCGGCACTGTGCATCGGCGATGTCGCAGCAAACGATTTCAGTCTGACATGTACGTCCGACAGGCTGGAGTCACGCTGCGGCTCGCCGATGCTCCTTTTTGGCCGCACTTCCTTTATCATGCCAGTTCTGACAGAACCGCTTGCATGAGGAACTAAGGAGGACAGCGTGGCGACCGAGCGAACGATTCGGGTGGAAGCACTGACTCGCGTGGAAGGCGAAGGCGGGCTTCATGTGAAACTCGATGGTAACAGGGTCGACGATGTGAAGCTGTCGATCTACGAACCTCCTCGGTTCTTCGAAGGATTCCTGCGAGGTCGACCGCTCGAAGAAGTTCCGGACATCACGGCTCGCATCTGTGGCATCTGTCCGGTGGCGTATCAGATGACGGCCGTCCATGCTCTGGAAAACGCGCTGGGCATCATGATTCCGGAAGAAGTTCGAAGACTCCGGCGACTGTTGTATTGTGGCGAGTGGATTGAAAGCCATGGGCTGCACGTGCATTTGCTGCAGGCTCCGGATTTCTTCGGCTGTGTAAGCGGCATCGAACTGGCTCAGAGATTTCCTCAGGAAGTTTCAAGAGGACTGCGGCTGAAGAAGCATGGCAATCAGCTGCTTGAGGTTCTTGGTGGACGTGCCATCCATCCGGTCAATGTTGCGGTAGGAGGATTTCATCGAGCGCCTTCGAAGAATGATCTTCAGCGTCTCATTCCGGACTTTCAATGGGGACTGGAAGCCGCGATCGAAACCACAAAGTGGGTGGCCTCGCTGGAGTATCCGGACTTCTTGTGTGACTGGGAGATGATCTCACTGAAGCATCCCTCAGAGTATCCGATGAACGAGGGCAGGATCGTCAGCTCGTCGGGAAAGCAGATCGAAGTCTCGGCCTACGAAACAGAATTTGCAGAGCACCATGTCGCACACAGTACGGCGCTTCAGTCGCTTCGAACGGACGGGCAATCCAGCTACTATGTTGGACCTCTGGCTCGCGTCAGCCTGGCGTTTGATCAGCTGAGTCCCGCAGCCAGGCGAACGGCGGAAGCGATCCGATTTGAAGTGCCCTGCTTCAATCCGTTCCGTGCGATCATCGCGCGGGGGCTGGAGCTGATTCATGCGTTCGAGGAAGGTCTGGAACTGCTGAAGACCTACGAACCATGGGTCCCGGCAAAGAAGCACTATGACTACCGTGAAGAAGAAGGCTGTGCGGCGACGGAAGCTCCTCGCGGGCTGATCTACCACCGCTACAAAGTCAGCGCAGATGGCAAAGTGGAGTTTGCGAAGATCGTTCCGCCGACATCACAGAATCAACGGCAGATTGAGAAGGATCTGGCTCAGTGGATCCCGAAAGTGATTACCACGAATGATCAGCAGATGTCCGATGACTGCGAACGACTGATTCGAACATACGATCCGTGCATTAGTTGCTCGACTCATTTTCTTCGCCTGAAAGTGGAGCGGAGATAAGCGTCATGCGTCGAGTCCTTGTAGTTGGAATTGGAAGTTCCCACGGCGACGATCAGACAGGCTGGCTGGTCATTCATCAGCTGAAAGAATGGCTGTCGCCTGATTCGAACGCTCGGTCAGATCGCGACGCTACGGCCGATGTGTTCGAGCGATTCGGACAGCGACTGGAACTTCGGCAAGCGCAGGCACCGACGGATTTGCTGAACTGGATTGATGGCCAGGAGATTCTGCATGTTGTTGATGCCTGCGAGTTTCCGGGGACGCAGGAAGCTCGCACATTCGAATTCATCCCCGAAACGCGGCATACTTCAGAAGCCAGCTGGCACAATATTCTGGAAACGGGACGAACACTGGGCGGCACTCACGGCTTTGACATTCTGAGCGTTTTGGATCTTACGGTTCATCTTGGGACGCAGCCGGAACGAGTCAGATTCTGGCTTGTGCCAGGAACGGCTTTCGAACCGTCTGACGATCCTTCAGAAGTCGCTCGACAGGCATCGCACGAGACCGCACGGCGAATCTATGAGTACCTGCTTTCACGGGATGAGGTGCGCCTGTGAGCCGCAAAGCGCTAGCTGCGGGTGAGTGTCAGAAAAACAGTAGGAAAACACCCGCGGCTAGCGCCTTGCGGCTCAGTCTTGTGACCAATTCAAAAGGCTGAAAAAGAACCGGAGGACTTGCGACCTTCCGCTACAATTCACGCACTCTTCCGCGACGCGTCAATCGATCAACTTGTTGTCGACAAATCCTGAGCATGATGCAGAACAGAACGAACAAGCAGGCGAGTTCCATGGGGTCCACAGACTTGCTGTTTACCGTCAGTTCAGCGTCACTCAGTATGCTCTGCCTTCGTGCAATTCCAAAAACTCTGTGGTTGCTCGCGGCCCTTGTCGTCACGGCTAACTGCGGCTTCGCGCAAGATTCGGATGGCAGGATTTCGGACGAGAAGCTAAATCAGGTTCTGCTGTTTGCAACGGAGATGGCGGACAAAGGACTGGCCGACCTGAGTTTTGAAGCGGTCACACGTGCGCTGGGTGCAGGGCCTCCGTTTGCCCTGCGGAATGAACGCAACGAAGCTCGTGATCCAGTTGAGATTTTCCAGCAGAATGACAACGCCGTCTTTCTGAAACTGTCCTCTCTGGTTGGCAAATGGAAACAGAAGCAGTTCGACCCAAAGGGTATTTATCGCGCACTGAAAGTCGTCGTTTGCACCAGGGTGCCAGGCTCCGGAGTTCACTTGTATCAGTTCACGGAGCCAGTTGCGAAAGAGTCGATGCTTGAAAGATCTGTTGGTAGTCTGCTGATCGACGCAGCCATTGTCGCGGGTGAAACACAGGACTTACTCAGCACACTCGAATCGATTGAACAATCGGCGGAATCGCCTGGCCCGCGGCTGGATGTGGAAGTGCTGAGGCTTGGCCTCGCGATGAAGGCCGCGACCGGGACAACAAATCCACTTCCTTCTTCGATGAGCGTGGAGTCTATCGTTCGAAGACTCGTGACCCTGGATGACAGCACTCTGGCAAAGTGCCCGGCGGTTGTCAGGGATCCTCTGTTGCTCCAGCTTCGATCTCTTCAGGAGAATTCGTCGCATGAGGATGCGGCGACCAGATTGCTGAGGAAAGTCCTCTTTGCGACATCATCCAGGCCTGGCAGCAGTTCCGGGATCCAATCCGGTGTCTCAAAGCTGCCGTTCCTTTTGACGGTTGCGGAAATTCATAAGGCCTTCTTAACTGGCAACAACAATGAGGCAATCCAACTGATTGAGCTGACTGACAACCAGGCCATCGCGATCGGCAATGGGATGTCACAGATAACCCGAAACGCCAGCCTGCTGGAATACGATCGGCTGGTGGCCCGATGGCTGCTGCAGTTTGGCCAAACTGAACGAGCTCTTCAGCGATTGCGTCAGTGCGTCGATCGAGATCGCCAGATGACACCGCTTGCAATCGGCACTCTTTCCACCGCGGGAGCAATGTGGCAGGAGATTCAGCAGTTGCCGGCCAATGATCGCTTTGAGGTGTTATTTGAAGGAGCGTTTCTTCCCGGCACTAGTCAGATTCGCATCCCGACGTTTGTGAAGCTCTGGGAACAGTTACCTCCGGAGCAGATCCTCAGCTCACTTCCTGAGGCAGCTCAAACCTGTCTGATTCGGATGTCCTCGTCGGAGAGGCACCGCACGACGGGCAACTCGTTTTCGGCACTTCTCTCGGCAGCAATCGAATGTGATCGCCTTGCGGAAGTCGAGAAGCGATTAAGTTCCGACGCTGCGTCCGGGGACAATCGTGCGGCGACTTCACCGTCGACCATCATGGCAAAAATCGCCATTCGGGTTCGACAGCAGCGCGACACGGAAGCACGCCAGCTTTTGAGTTCGCTTCCATCGCTGCCGGTTCTCTGTCAGTCCGAACAGGCTGGCTGGATGCTTGTCATGATGCTTCAGGAAATGTCGCAGCGCGAAGAGTTCATTCCGGACGTTCAGTGGTGGCTTTCGCAGCAGACAGGCGATGCCGACTCACGTCAACAGGCTCTGCTCAGTGAAGTTCGATTGCGGACGTTGCCCGAGATGAAGAATGGCGATCAGCCGGCTCCTTCGCAGGCTCTGATGATCGCGGGTTCGAATCGAGTATCGTCGGGACAGGATGTGGTGGCTCTGCCAGCGACATGGGTCAGGTTCGACGGTATCACGGCGCATCTTTCCGGGACCGGTAATGACCAGCTCTATTTTCCTTATCCTTTAGCGGGTGATTTCACAATCACTGGAAGAGCCCTCAGTCTGCCCGGAGCAGAATCAGATGTTGGCTTCGACGGCCTTTGCTTTGAGTCCTCTGCCAATGGAATTCTGAGCGTCTCAAGTCTCCGCAACTATTCTCGCAGTCTTCGCTCGGTCAGCTTTCACGAAACGGGACTTTGGGATCGTAAGGCAATCACTGTTTCAAATCAGTCGGTCGAACTTCGCGACAACGGACATCTTATCTGGACCGGTGCGCGGCAGGCTCAGAACAGTCCCTGGTTTTTCCTCAGCAGCAGTTGCGGTCGAAGAAGTTACTGGCAGGATTTTCAAATCAGCGGGCAAGTGTCGATTCCAAGGCAGGTCTCACTGGTCGGAGGCCCGGATCTTCGAGGCTGGAGCTGCAACGCTTTTGACCAGGATCAGACTCGCAGCGACGCATTCATCACGTCTGCGCAGGCCGAGAAAAATGAACTCACAAAATCGTATGACTGGAGTTGTCAGAATGGTCTGATTACCGGTCGCCGCAAAGAACGCTCGGAGATCATCGGAACGATGACCGACATCACCGCGCAGGGGCTGCTCCAGTACGACCGGCCGCTCGTTTCCGGAGAAACTCTGACATGGGAATTTGAGTATGTTCCTGGCCAGGTGCTTTGCCATCCCTGCCTCGGACGAGTTGCCATCGTTCTGTCCGAAGACTCGGCGGCGTTGAATTGGGTACCGGTGTCGGCTGACGACCGAAGCCTGTTTCCGGTTGGGAACATGGTGGACGTGTATCAGAGCCATGACAAACCGTTGCTGACGTCAGGCTGGAACACAGGTCGTGTTGAGATGAAGGACACACAGGCCGAGGTCTTCATTAACGAACAAAAAGTTGCCGTTCTGCCGACGGCTTCCTCCACGGTGGGCGCGTTGCCTGGTTCCCTGCGAGGCTCACGGTACGGAATTCAGTTCGGTCTGTTTCATTATGTGCATCAGACCAAAGCTCATGTTCGAAATGTTGTGTTGAGCGGACCGTGGCCGGAATCGCTCAGCTCGGATGAGTTCGCTGCGATCATCTCCGGGGATCGCAGTACTGCAACGCGGACAGAGTATTCCCAGTGGCTTCAGGAATCGTTCGGTGAGGCTCCGTTTGAACTGAGCGTCGAACATTTCACGGCAGGTGTTGCATCGCTTTCTGAGGCGGAACGTCTTTCGGTTCTGAAATCCTGGGTCATGCCGGATCAGAACAGTCCTCGCTGGCGACTCTATGCTGCTCCAGGCGTTCGAGCGAACCGGATTGTCCCGAACGAAGAGGCCGTCGACACGTTCTACGGACGTCGCCGGAACAGTTCCTCACTCAATGCGCCGGTGACACTTCTTTTGGATCTGTCAGAGCAGACAGGACAGTTGTCGGCGCTGCGTGATGAGATTCGTAAATGGGAGCAAGTGACGTCGACGACCGACGATGTTCGTTCCGAGCCGACGGCAGACAACGGTTCAGGTGCGATGGATCAACGCAGCGTGATACGTGCGAATGAATCCCTGGCATCAAAGATTGTGCTCACGATGATCGATCTTCGCGAGAAGCCTGAAGTCGCAGGAAGCAGACTGAAGGAAATTGCGGAACGGGTCAGCCGTCAGCCGCAGGTGCTCAACCAATCCACGATGTTGGGTTTGCTGATGGTGGCAGATCAGGCGAGTTCCTGGCCAGAATATGCTGCTGAAGCTCTCAACATCCTGCAGCTGCTGTCATCCATCCCTGATCGGTCGGCAGCGTATGAGGGACGACGGAATGCGCTCAGGAACCAGATCGCGTCGCTTCAGTCTTTACTGCAGACGCGTAAGGAAATCGTGTCAGTGGGGCAGTCTGTCCAGCCGCTGAATCCATGGACGGCGTTCCGCAGTCTGCGTGCGAAAGACAAGGCGGCTGGTCAGCCTGAATCACTTTGGATTCAGCATTCAGACAGCTCGATCCAGCACGTGATGGGGTCTGACGTGGATGTCCTGACCTGGCCAGTACCATTGAAAGGAAATCTGGAAGTCAGCTGTCGACTGCATGCGGTCAACGGTCGATTCCCGGCAATTGGTTTTGGAGAGTGGTTCTTTGAACCCAATGCAAAGGACAAGCGAGTCGATCGGTACCGGATGGGACGCGGAAAGAATGATCGCACCCAACCCATTGAAGCCGCAGTGAATGAAGTGAGTTGCGACGTTACGCTGGCCGTCTCGGATCAGTCGTTTTCGTTGTCAATCGACGGCGCGACGCTTCTGACCGAACCCATCAACTCTGAACGCGGAAACTGGTTGTGCTTTCGAGCATCGCGTCATCCGGGATCGCGGATTTCAAACATTGAAATAAAGTCTGCAACGCCGGCGACTCTTGCAACACTGGAGACGAACGAACTGCTTCCAGGATGGTCGGCTCCCTGGTTCAGTGAAGACGATGTTTTCCCGAAGGGCAATCCGGGATCGATGGACTGGCGTTCGTCGGAGGGACAGCTGGTCGGTGTTCGCCGAACCACGATGGCAAGTACCGGAAACCGCAGTGTGTTGAAGTCCTTTCGTCCGCTTCTGGGCAATGGAATGATCTCATGGAGCTTTTTTCATGCGGCGAAGGATCGCAACGTCTTTCCGGTACTGGGAGATACCGCATTCATTGTTGAGTCATCACGTCAGCCTTCGATTCATCGCCTGAAGGGCAGTCACTGGGAAACGGCCGACGCCAGCTTCGATCCGCAAAGCCGATCACCAGCGGATGTTGTCCTGGGCGAACCAGAACTGCGCGAGAACGACTGGAACGATGCTGAACTGGAGATCAAAGGTGATCGAGCCATCCTGACGGTGAACAACAAGCCGGTGATGGAACAGACTATCTCGGACGACAACGATCGGACCTTTGGTTTCCTTCACTGGAACGGCGAATTCGAAGCAGCGGTCCGGCATATCGACTGGGCTCCTGCTCCGCAGTGACGCGTGAGGACTCGTCCGCTTGACATGGGAGAGAATCGCTTCAACACTCCCATTGGCAATTTTGCTGACTCAATCCGAGTGGTTGCAGCGCGTGGGCAGTTAGCAGGCGAGTACCTGACATGGCGAAGAAGGCAAAAGCAAAGACCGGACCCGCAGACAGCGCGTCGGATGCTTCTGGTGATGTGAGCGGAAATGGCGGGGCGACGGCAACGGTTGCTGCTGATCCACGGTCGTGGCTTGCTGCCGACAAAGGGTATTCCATCGCACTGGATGACGACAAAATCATTGCACGCAATGCCAAGGGAGCCACACTGTCGTCCGTACCGCCGGCAATCAAGGAGACGGAGATCTTTCAGCAGCTCAGCAGTCTTCGCGACTGGCTGGAAGAACACAATGCTCAGTGCGTTGCGTCCATCGAATTGTGGATGCTTCGATCTCTCCCGGTACCGCGCAATGTGCTGGCTGCTGTCTGGCAGGATCCTTCCTGGCAGCGAATCCTGAAGAACACCGTTGTCTGTTCCGTGAAAAAGGGACAGCTGGTTCAAAACGAAGCCGGCTTTCTTCAGGAGATCAACGAAACCAAAGGTGCGGGCATTATTGACCTCGATGGGGAGAGCCAGTGGCTGAAGGCCGACTCGATCGCAATTCCTCATCCGATCCTGCTGCAGGAACTGAATGACTTTCGACAGATGACCGTCGAGCTCGGTCTGCAGCAGAATCTGGATCAGCTGTTTCGGCAAACATGGTCACCCACAAAGGCGCAACTGGAATCTGTCAGTGTGGACGATTTTCGAAACGGCAAGTTCGCTCAGCTGAATCATGCACTGGGGTTGTGCCGCCGACTGGGATATCGAGTCAGCGGAGGTTTTGCCTGCTGCCCGGTCTGGGAGAACGGGACTCAGGTGGAAGCTCGCTATTGGATTGGAGCCGAATACCCCGAAGCGGAGACGTGGACCGGCGACCTGATGTTTACGGATGCTCAGGAGCACACCGTCGCGACAAAAGATGTCGGCCCGGTGACTTTCTCCGAAGGCATGCGCATGGCTGCCGCGATCTACGCCAAACGCGTTGTCGAAAAGACAGAAGAACAACAGCCCTGACGAGATTTGAACCGTCTGCGGATCAAGCGACGAGCGTATTCAGGGCGTTACGTATTGGCAGTGAATCGCTTCCAGCTGTGAACCGTCCGCTCCTATGGGGCAAGCCCATAGGGGGCTGATTTTCTCGCCCCCAGTCGGCTCGACCGACTGGAGCGTGCGGCTGGCAGGCTAGTAGCTCGAGACAGCGCCCTTCCAAAGCTCCCAGACGGGCTTGTCCCGTCTGAAGCCGTGGTTCGTAGGCTGGCACAGGAGCTCCTAATCGACATCATTGCGAGGCGAATGGCAGCGAATTACATCATCGCGCTACAGGGAGGAACTCAGCCGCTGCTTTTCCTCTGCAGTTAGACTTTTCCAGTCTCGGTTTTCAAGACCGGCCGCCAGTGCCCACAGAAGGTTCATTGAGGCCGGGGCCAGCCGTCGTTGCATCGGTCGGCTCTGTCTCGCGTTCCAGTCCAGCACCTGCTGATTCCACCAGACTCAGGGCGAGAAACCTGTTGACCGCATCACTGTAACGGCCTCACAAAGCCGCTTGATTCTGTAAGAAATATGATGTAATATTTCTTACATGCGAGGAAGGAAGAAATCACCACAAGCCGTTGACTCCAGGATTCTGGCAGCGATCAGAAAACAAGGACGCGGGGCCGTCTTTGTCCCTGCAGACTTCCTGGGAATCGGCAGTCGCGAGGCGGTGGATGTTGCTCTTCATCGCCTGCTCCGCCAGGGGCTCATTCGGCGATTAGCACGTGGCATCTACGATTTCCCCAAAGAACACCCGATCCTTGGCTCGCTGGAACCGTCCGCCGAGGCGATCGCACGAGCGTTGGCCGGACGAGACCGCACAAGGCTCCAGCCTTCGGGTGCATATGCCGCGAACGCCCTTGGTCTGTCCGAACAGGTGCCAGCAAGGATCGTATTCCTCACTGACGGCCCGGCCAGGACCGTCAAGGTCGGCCCGACCACGATCCAGCTTCGCCGGACGACGCCAAAGAACATGGAAACTGCTGGGCGATTAAGCGGTCTCCTTATCCAGGCGCTTCGCGAACTGGGCCAGGATCATGTGACGCCCTCACGCATCGCTCACCTGACTCGCACCATTCCGTCCGGTAAGCGACGTGAGTTACTCAGGGATATCCGGTTCGCTCCGGCATGGATGCATCCGATCTTTCGGGAACTCGCCAGGGCAGATTCATGAAGCTCGACTTCCTCGCACTGCCAGATGATGAACGTCGCCTCTTTTTCGAACAAGCGGCGATCCGAAGAAGCCTTTCCCCGGTGATTATGGAAAAGGACTTCTGGGTCTGCTGGCTGCTGGGCATCCTCTTCGAATCAGAATTCGCGGCTGACCTCGTCTTCAAGGGAGGAACATCGCTCTCCAGAGTGTTTGGCGTGATCGACCGCTTCTCCGAAGACGTCGATCTGTCGCTTTCACCGCAATTCCTAAACCTGCCCGACGCGGGCACGAGCCGCACCCAGTCGAACAAGTGGATGGCCATGGCAGAGGCCGCTTGTAGCAAGGCCGTACAGGACCTGATTTCACCTGCTCTGGAAGTCGCCACCATTGAAGCCCTTGGCCATCGCGGTCAGTCATGGTTCGAATTCCGCAACGATCCTGTTACACAGTCGCCAGTGCTGCTTTTTCACTATCCCTCAACGCAGCCAGACGGATTCGCCTACCTCAAACGCTCCGTCAAACTTGAGTTCGGCTCGCTGACTGACCAGCAACCGACGGGCCGTCATCCGGTAACGCCATGGATTGCAACCGTGCTTCCCGAAGCCTTCCCAGAATGGAAGTGCGAAGTCGTCGCACTGGAGGTGCAGCGGACCTTCTGGGAAAAAGCCACCATCCTCCACACAGAATTCCATCGCCCTGCGGACAAGCCCACTCCAGACCGATTTTCACGCCATTACGCCGATACAGCCGCGCTGGCCATGCACGCCGAAGCAAGCAAAGCTATTGACGACGACGAACTGCGCAGCCGGGTCGTGAATTGGAAGAGCCGATTCTTCGGCAGTGCCTGGGCACGGTATGACGAAGCCGTACCAGGATCATTCCGTCTTGTCCCGCCGCCGGCAAGGCTTCCTTCGCTGAGACAGGACTACCAGGCGATGCGCGATATGTATCTCACGGCACCGGTTAGCTTTGACGACATCATCGGTGTATTGACCCGACTTGAGAGGAGAATCAACGGGGCCGCCCACAAGGTCGGCTAATCGCTGGACCAGAAAACTGGACATACTGGAACCGAGCAACAGGACTTCCAGCCGCACGCTCATCAACGGACAGACTTCCTCCTCGAATCTTCTTCAGGCCGAAAAGAACGAAAAGGTCCGCGGGCTCTTTTGTCCTCTTCTTCCGTTTCTTTCGGCCAACAGTCCCCTTCCATCTCACCGTGAGGAACGCAGCCGCTGCTTTTCCTCCGCGGTTAGACTTCGCCAGTCTCGGTCTTCAAGACCGGCCGCCAGTGCCCAGAGCAGGTTCAATGAAGCCGCGGGAAACTGGCTCTTCACTTTTTGCCAAGCGGCAACCGCCCCGATCCTGCGCAGCTGCGAGATTCGAGTGATTCCGCAGCTCCGAAGCCACTCCAGACTCTTCGGGCCAAGATTCATCAGGTCATCGATTGAATCGGACATGGCACGCATCTGTCACATACAGGAGCCGCAGTTACTGTTCTGACGGCTGCTCCGTCGTACGTGATGCAGGCCGGACCGGGAATCCGGAACGCAGTCCTGGGAATGCACCTTTAAACGCGTTAGCAGGAAGTCCCTGAAGGCCCGTCTGAGTTGCCGGCTTGGAACCATCCTGTGAAGACGCACCTCGCATCAGGCCGGGAAAGGCTCCGGGTAGTCCGTTCTGCAGGTTCCCCGGAAGGATTCGTGTGCCGTCCGGTAGTTTTGGTGCTTTGTCGAGCAGCTTCTTCTGGATGTCGCTCTCCAGTGCCGGGACCTTGTCCTTCAGCTTTGAAGGAAGCTGTCCCTGCATCACGGCGTCGACGTCGCCCATGATCTTCTGGACCTTCTTCTGCTCTTTCTCCGGGATCAATTTGGAGTTCGCAACCTGCTTCACCAGCATTGCGGGATCCGCCTTCCCTGACTGAAGCGACGCTACGATCGTGCGAACTTCGTTGACCTGTTCGAGCAGTTCCTGATTATCGTTCTTCAGCTTTTCATACTCACCGGCAAAACGGCTCTTCAGTTTGTCGAGGTGATCGTTCGCGTAGTCATTCACTTCGACCACCAGTCGATCACGAGCAACCTCCAGCTGATGGAAGAACGCTTCCTGAACTCCTTCAGCAATCTGATCACCGACATCTGACTTCAGATCAATGTCTGGTTTGGCCAAGGTGCCGCCAAGAGTAATCATTGCGTCCAGCGTCTGAACATTTCCAAGTGCTTCATTGGCCGCTTCAACGATCTCCGGCCGCACATCTTCTGACGCTTCAAAGGAAAGCCGATCCAGCTTTGACTGAAGCTGAATCTGTCCCTGCATCTCAACTCCGACGATTTCCAGAGTCGTTGTCCAGGCGAGATCCGAGAGAGTTCCCTGGAACATCGCATCACCCTCTTTGCCGGCTCGCAGAGGAATCGCGTTGGTATCGCGATAGTCGGCGAGCAACTCCGCACGCGGAGTCTCCTTCGTGGCATCCCACGTGAGACGCATTTGCAGAGGACGGCTGCCGTCCGCTCGAAGGCGCATCACGCATGGACGATTCAGAAGCTTCGGATCTTCCGTGATGTCCGCAATCTCGGCGGTGAACGGAACCAGTTCTTCCTGAACAGAGATCTGTCCGGACAGCGCCAGCTTTTTGAAGACGACATCAGGCGCGGGATTTTGCACAAGAATCGGAAAGTCACGGCCTACACTGCGAGGTGGCTGAATCTGTGACTTCCATTCCGCCTGATACTCCTTCGCCGCTTCCACCCATGTGAGCAACTGCTGAAGCTGGCGATACATCGTCTTTCCAAGCAGCGCCTGAGAAATTCTTCGGCCGTCCGGCTTTAGAAGCGAGATCTTGTGCATGATCGCTTCCTGATCGCGCTGGCGTGCGGCGTTGAGTTCTTCGAAGTCGGTTCGTACTTCAGGAACAATGTCTTTCAGTTCATCGCGAAACTGCTGCACTTCCAGGACGATCGCTTCTGCGCGTTCGGCGACGACCAGATACTTCTCGATCTGTTCGAGCGTGTCGCCTTCTTTCGCCTGCTTGAACTGAGCTTTCAGCTGCAGGACTCGTGGCTTCATTTCCTTCACGCGTTCTGACATGTCTTCAAAGCGAGCGTCCCACTTTTCGTACATCTCAGTGCCGGTGCGATACGTCTCCAGCGTGTTGGGATCGAGCTGTGCTTTGGCCTGTTCGGTGAGCTGGTTGAGCCATTCGTCACCCAGTTCCATCATCTTTTCCGTCATCCATGACGGCTCTTCGCTGACAGGTTCAGGTGACTTTTCCAGTTGTCCATCATCGGAACGACGAGTATCAAGGCGAAGTCCGGTGATACTTCCGTCTTCGACAACCAGGCGTCGTCGTGACAGCGAATCCGGCTCCAGCTGAAGCCGCATCTGATCAAACTCCAGGATGTTCTTTCCCGGCCGTCCTGCACTCGCCAGCGCGACGTTGTCCACGGTGACGGTGGGTGGAAAGAAGTGGGTCTCTACTTTTGCGACGTCGGCTTTGGCTCCTGTGATCGACTGAAGAGCCTGAACCGCGCCGTAACGCAGCAACGGGTCCATTCCAAAGGCAATAAACGCCCAGAGGAATGCCACAATCAGCACTCGAGGAACAATCCATGTCCAGCGCATGCTTTGGTCTCACTTATTCTGACTCAGACATCGTTGTCTGAAAGATGGCATGTGTGCACACCGTGCCACGAATGAAATCGTGGGACGCGTTTTCTTCAAACGCAGATTTCAAAGTTCTGTGCAGTTACAGTGATCCGATTCGATCCGCCAGCTCCGCTCCCATGATGAACCGCGTGATCCACCAGCGACGTGCATGCGTCGCGAGCTTCTCCGAGTACTTTTCAAAGAGCGGACGAGTCAGTCGATGCAGCGGGTAGATCAGAACAAGTCCGGTGACGAAGCTACCCATCACGATCGAGTTATTGAAGTCTGTCCATGGGACAAAAGGCTGGTGATACAACCATGTCCATGTGCTTAAGAGTGAAGGCTGCGACAGGACAAACCATCCAATCCTGTCAAAAATCGCATCACACTGAGTCGCCAGCAGTGCCGCAACGAGAGCCGCGCACCCGGCAACAGCCAGGTTAAGACGAGTCGCCGCAAGACACAGGCCCAAAGCAATCGCCAGCAGATTCCCTTTTGGAACCAGGCCGACAAGGACGCCGAAGGCAAATCCCAGCGACATTTGTCTGGGAGTTGATTGCATCACCATGGCCTGCAGCAACAACCGCAACGGTCTCAGAATGATAAACATGCCCGCATCCCTGCAAGTAACAGAATTTCATCGAGAGCAAACAGTGCCTGAACTCGCCCGTTCGTCCCACAACGTTCCCATCACGACGCAATCCGCGCGCAGAGAGAGCAGTGTGAGACAATGGCAGGTACGAAGGATGCCAGGCGTCAGGCACTCGCAGCAACGTTGATTGGGGAGAAATTGCGGCGTCGTACTTTCACGAAACGGCAGCGTCGCAGTTTCGTGGCAGGAAGCTGCCGTAATCCAAAGTTATCTGCAGAAATCGCCATCCTCTCCACAGGCCCTTCATCCCTGCCTGAATGAATGACGGCCCCCACTCCGGCGAATTCTGCAGCAGATCACTTTGGCCGTGACAGAACAGCGAGACACGCAGCCGCCGCGGTGGCAACGTTGAGCGAGGGCACGGGACCGATCGGTGCGATGGAAACCAGTTCATCGCACTTCTCCCGAGTTAGCCGACGCATGCCGCTGCCTTCGTTCCCCAGCACCAGCATCCAGTTGCGATCTCGCGCAAGAGTATGAATGGACTGAGTGGCTCGTTCACAAGTGCCAAGAATCCAAATCGAACTGGACTTTGCCTTTTCAATCGCCTGAGCCAAATTGGCCACGACAGCAAATGGCACATACTCTGCACCACCCGCCGCAACATCGCACACCGTGGCATTCACCGACGCACTGCGATCTTTGCACATCACAATGCCGCGTACTCCAAAGAAACCTGCCAGTCGAAAGATGGCTCCCAGATTCTGAGGATCCTGGATCTGATCAAGCGCCAGCCACAGGCCACTGTTGGAATCACTTTCCAGCATCAGTTCCAGAGGCACAGGAGAGGGCGGTTCAACCATGGCCGAACCTGCTCCGATACGTTCCGTTTCTCTTCGTGGTCCGCGAGTCTCTGCGGCTCCGACGCTAATCGGAACACCATTCTTGCGAGCCAGATTGATCACGTCATCCCACGGTTCACCAGGATTCTCTGACTGGATACGCAGACGCTTCACAGCCCTTGGACGAACCTCAATCGCTGCGCGGATGCTGTGGGGATTTCGAAGTTCCAGCATGAGTATTCCAGTTCAAGCTTCTGTTCGAGACAGCGCGAGTTCAATTTCACCGAACCGACGACTCCCGGCGACAACGTCAGGAGGCCCATCCCTCTTTCGGAACGGAGTGAACGGTTCTCGGTGTTGCGACCTGAAGCGATGTCACTTCGTCCAGAATCTCACGCACTCGGCGTCGGTCGGTCGCGACCTCAAACTTCAGCCGATACGTCACAGACTGGCCTGGCTGCAGAACTGTCAGTCGACCCTGTTCGCGTTCAATCTGGCGAGGATTCGGGAAGGAACTGCCAGGTTCAAGTCCTGTCACATAACCATCTTCACGAGCCCCGGTATTCTTCCACAGAGTAAACCAGGGAAGTGTTGAGGTGTGATGACGAACCGAAAACGCGTGTGTCGATTCCGCATTACTCAACACACTCACGGCCCAGCCTTCGGAGTCCGCTGCGGGGTCGGCAAAATACACCTGCTCCGCAAACCCGGCCTTTGGTCCCTCATAGAGATTCCACATGCTGATGCCTTCAGCAGCCCGCGCGTTTCTGGGAGCCAGCTCTTTCACGGCTGTATGCAGAACTGAATTCTCTTCCAGGAATGGCTCGCCCACATTGCAGTGGTAAAGGATCTCTGTCTCGGCAGGAGTTGCTGCCATGTTCGTAACCGTGTCGATGATTTCAAACTCGCCGCTGCCGGCATTGGTCTTCAGAGTCGAAGTCAGTCTCAGCCAGCCACCAAACAGACAGCCCTCGTCAACCGTCCCGGTCACTGACAGAGTCTCGCCGTCAATCGATGCCGTCAGATGGTTTGCCGGGAGATTCGCGATGCGTCCATGCAAAGGAAGAAACGGCTCTGCGACAATCTGACCTTCGGCGTTTCGAATGCAGTCCTTGCCCGGAGCACCATGCCAGCCAAGACCGCATCGCACGATCAGTTCATTGAAACCGTCAACCCAGCCGATTCCTCCCAAACGCATCGGATCGACATACGCAGGATTCACCGGATAGCGAACGGGGGAATTCCATTGCACCGGCACGCCGTCGATGGATGCCTTCCAGATCCCCATGCCTCGAGTCGGAAGCAACTGCAGAGCGAGGCGGCCGTTATCCACCTTCACGACATCGACACCGTCCGACAGCCCGCCAGACATCCGCTTCATCTGAATCGACGTCCTGCCGCCAGATCCTGTCAGTATGGATTGAGTGTCATGAATGCCAGCGTCGAGATTGATCAGTTCGTGTGTCATGCGGTTTACAAAGTGTAGTCAGGTGAAACAAAAAATCCCTGGCGACATCGGGAGTTGGATGCGTCGCCAGGGACAGTTTAGTGGAACAGCGATGGATCGAGAACCATGTCGATTTTCAGTGTTCTCGCGGGCCAAAGTCGCGAATTTCAGTAGGTGCCGCTCGGCAAGCGACGCCGTTCACCGAGGCTTGGTGTAATGGAACCCAAATTGAACCGCCTGTTGTACTTCCTTCGCGGCAGCCTGTCGTAATTTTGGAGGCTTTGGTTCTTTGTGGCGGCTTTTGTGAGGCCAGCGTAGGAGATGAATCCGGCGTCGGCGACAACAATGGAACTGTCCGGCAGAACCTGTACCAGCCGGTCAAACTGTCGTCGTTCACTCTCCAGCCCCGGACCAACCTGGAAATCCCAGGGAAGTCCGGTCCACTGCAGGTTCCAGTGCACCCCGCCTTGGCAATTTTACATGCACCCTTCGGCTTCCGGCGCCTGCGGCACACGCACTGCGTACGTGCTACCCAGTGTAGAACGGCTGCCCTCAGCCGTTTAACGTAACGAACATCAGCCGCGGAGCGACTGAGGACAATCGCTCTACTCTGTGTTGCTCAAAACTTTGCTTACGCCAGAACTTCCTCAATCTTCGTGAATCGTGCGAAGTCTGAATCATTGAAGTCGGACTTGGCCGTTACGCTGCTTACAGCGAACGTCGGTGCAACGGAAACGGTGAGCTGAGTATCGCTGTCGACACTGGCCACGAAGAACGCCTGACCATTGATCTGGATTCGAGAACGAAGTCCCGTTAGGGCCCCTTTGAGCTCGGTCAGGAACTTTGTTCCAACGCCAGTGACCGTCGTGCTGTTTGCTGTTGTAGAAACCGTCCCCGTCAGTGGTCTTGAGAACTCCGTGAAGGCCGTACGAAGTGGAACATCGCTCAGTGCTGATGATCCGGTTTCTGCAACCAGGTCTTCCTGATTCAAAGCACCAATTGCATCGACCACTGTCTGGCCACTGCCAACAACTCGACCGAAGACCGTGTGCCGCTTTCCGGTGAAGTCGTCGAGGTCAGAGTTAGTCTTGAGGTTGATGAACCACTGGCTTGTACCGGAATTCGGGTCGCCGGTGTGGGCCATCGAGATTGTGCCCTTGATGTTGCCTCGGGCTGCGTTGAATTCGCCGGTGATTGCAGCATCGGTGTTGATGCTGTTGAGTACACCGTTGTTGGAGGTGAAGCCGCCGCCCTGAATCACAAAGTTGTCGATCGAACGATGAATGATCGAGTTCGTGTAACGACCCGATGTCATGTATGTTTCGAAATTCTGGACCGTGATTGGTGCCTGACTGTCGAACATTTCCACTTCGAACGTGCCAAGGGCCGAAGTGAACTGAACAACGGTGTTCTTCACATAGTCCACAGTGACACTCGAATCAGTTGTGCCGACACCAGTCAGCGTCGACCGAACCTTGATTGTCTGAAGACCTGTCAGTTCATCATTCGCAGTTGCATCGGACGTGTAGAGGTCTTTGCGAGTGACAACGACAACGGTCGAGTAGTTTCCGGAGCTGTCTGCTGTCAGCGTTGCATCGTCAAACTGACCATCATTGTCAGTGTCCAGTGTGACCGTGGCGCCTGGGAGTGTTGCCCCGCTGATCGTGACATTGGCGTCTTTGGTGACCAGAACATTGCCGGTGGACTGAATTGACTTCGAAGACGTTGCGGTTGAGGTCAGCGTCATTCCGGCCAGCGTAGTCGCTGCAGTGTCCGCCGCTGTGGCGCGAGCGATCAGGCCGGTTGTGGCCTGATCAAACCGGTTGTTGACGGCAGTAGGAATCGTCGAGCCTTCTTCGCTGCGAATCCTCTTGCCGGCATTGAAGATGTTCTGCGTCGCGATATTGGCCTGATCACCATTGGTAATGTCGCCATTTTCGTTTCGGCGACTGTCACCCATCAGAACATGCAGGGGCTTGTTGAACGTATTCTTG
Source organism: Planctomycetaceae bacterium (assembly GCA_016795145.1). Taxonomy (GTDB): domain Bacteria; phylum Planctomycetota; class Planctomycetia; order Planctomycetales; family Planctomycetaceae; genus SXXK01. Next base: position 1,415 of record JAEUII010000129.1, on the reverse strand, counting down.
TCTCGAATGTCCAATGCGTCATTACTCCGCCCGGTATTTACCGACACAATGCCGTTGAACGTGTTCTCATCGAGCATCACGGCATCCTGACCCTGCCGCGTCTTGATGACAAGAGTCCCGCCGAGCGTGGAATTGCGAACGGTCACGTCATCTTCGCCCAGCCCCGTTTCCATTCCGATGGATCCCGTGCCGCTGACATTGTTCAGGGAAACACCATCATCGCCTGCATGTCCCTTGATAATGACCGGACCGTTGACAGTCATGTCCGTCAGACTGATCAGATCGTTTCCGGCTTCTCCGTAAATCAACAGGGCCGCGTTGGTTGTGCTGTCCTGAAGACTGAACGTGTCGTTACCCGCGCCTCCAAGGAATGCCACATTGCGGTTGAAGGTGGCTCCGGTCGATGACAGCGAATCGTTACCATTGCCGCCGACAACAGACACCAGTCCGTTCAGCTTAACGTTGCGCGCGAAGACCGCGCTGTCGTTGCCGTTTCCGAGGTTGATCAGGACGTTGCCCGTCAGAGTGTCCGTGTTGGCAGCCGCAACGAAAACAGCCGTCCCACCGTTGATCGTCGTGCTGTTCAGGCCACGAACCTGAACCTCATTCCCATTGACTGCAATTTCCACGGTGTTGTCTGCCGTGTCACCTGTAAGCGTCAGGTGGCTTCCGTTCAAACTGGCGACAACATTCCCTGCCAGCAGCGATCTGCTTTCCAGGTGCTCAACGCGAGCGTCCAGGTTCAGATTCTTCGCTCGTCGGCTGCGGTCTTTCTTCAGTCGCCAGTTCCACATCGTTCTGTCCTTTGCCGGATGCTGTTCACGGTGCGCAAGGAATCCTTACGCGGAGCACAATCCTGATGTCTTAATCGGTAAAAGTTCCCTGAACGGAAAATCTTTACACAGGAGGGTTTGAGTGATTTCTTTGGCCAGCTTGAAGTGCCGATGAATCCTGCCGAACACAGCGCAAAGACGCAGAAAGTGCCACTTTCCAACGCCCTCGTCCACACTTAGGAATTCACGGACATACTGATTCTATGTGCAGAGGGACAAAACGGACCTGGAATTCCAGGGTCCACAGACCGGGTAGCACGTACGAAGTGCGTGTGCCGCAGGCGCCGGAAGCCGGAGATCGCATGTGGTATTGACGAGGCCGGGTGCACTGTGACCATCACGCTTGCACTTGAGCATCCGGCCGCTTTGCCTGTGCTATCCAGTAGGTTCTCTCTGTCGGAGAGAACTTTCGCCGCCAGGCGAGCCGTGTTCTGTCGCATCGCCTGCCGTACCGTTTTTCCACGTTGACCAATGAGAGATTGGAATGCGGTCACGTCGCTGGTCGCGGCGGGGCCGCGAAGTGCTGCTCGGCAAGCAGCACCTACAGAATCGCAAACGGCTGAGGGCAGCCGTTCTACGCTG
>JAEUII010000124.1 GCA_016795145.1 Planctomycetaceae bacterium | reverse complement strand
CGAAGTCGGACTCCGGCGAACCGAACCTGCGATTCGCTCAGGCCGAGGGCAACGGGTTCGGCTGCACGATGTTTCGTAGCGATGTATTCCGCGAGGCGCTGTTCACGGCTCGGCAGCAACCGTACGTCGATTTCGATCCCGCATTCTACGAACGCCTGAAATCGACCGGCCTGCAGGCCAAGCTCTGTTGGGATGCCGAATGCCAGCATCTGGCCAACAACGAAGAACAGATCATGTTGGCGTCACACTGGCCGAAGTCATGGGAAACGCTTGATCTGACTGAATACCGCTCCAACATGCTCCACGGCCGCGAAGCCTGCGAGTGGATCGTCAAGACGCTCAACGGCTCAGAACCCGCAGCCATCTGGGGCCTGTCCGACGGCGATGTCGCGTGGTGGTGCTATGACTCGCTTGCTCGGGAATTAAGGGAGGCGATGAAAACCGAAGGCCCGAACGCCCCCGACTACCTCCGCTGGCTAAAGTTCCTGGCCGATACGAGCGGCCTGCATGACGAGGACCGCGACGAACTCTGGCCCCTGTTCGACCAAGCCTGCCGGAATTCGCCGCATTGGCTCGTCCAGCACTGGTGGGAACCCGCCGAACGATTCACGCTCCAAGCCCTGAAAGCCCAAGGCGTCACCATCGACAGTGAAGGGTTCGGCTACGCCCGCAGCCGCAAACGCAAAATCGACTGCAACGCCGTCTACCGCCTCATGGACCACGGTCTCTGGTGGCCCCTCCTCGAAAACAAACGCCTCGCCATCGTCAGCGGCCACGCTGAAGCCTTCGCAGCTCGCCTGATGGACCCCGACTTCGTCCGCACCACGGGCGGTAGCGAGATCACTTGGTCGATCGCCACGAAAGTCAATTGCCCATCGGTACACGAAGCGAAACGCGGACACTGGCCTCGAATGCGTGACAATCTGCTTTCCGGCAATTGGGACCTACTCCTGTGCTCGGCAGGGGCACTCTCGGCTATCCTCTGCGACAATGCCAAGTCAATCGGACGAAATGTACTTGATATTGGCGCTCTCGACTTGTGCTTGGGTACGCGGTAGTCGAAGTGCTCTAAGCGTAAGAGTTGGTTGCGTCAGCCAGCCTTCGGTTTTGCAGATCCAAGTTCCTCGCAGAGCTGCTAACGGTCGTAGCGATTTTCTCGGAACAATCGTCACAACTTGATTCGATTCGCTTGGAATGTAGCGGCTAATCGGAATTTTCCAAGTGAAACCAACTCATCAGCCGATGATCATTACCGGACGCACTGGTCCGCGAACCGGCCTCGGAGCGGGTCGCTGAATGGGTGTGAAGAACTGTCTGTGTGTGGTCAGGGAGGACCAGCCGATGACATCACTGAAGAGACACACGTTGCTCTCTTTCCTGGCCGTACCGGCTCTGCTATTTGCGACCGGATGCACGGGGGTTCGCGAGTACGTGAACAATGGTTTTAAGGTCGGACCCAATTACAAGCGTCCGGCTGTACCTGTGGCCGACGAGTGGATCGACTCCCAGGACTCAAAACTTTCGGTGGTTTCAGACGACCACAGGGCTTGGTGGGGGGTATTCAATGATCCGGTCCTGAATCGACTGGTCCAGCAAGCCTATGAGCAAAACATCACATTGAGGGAAGCGGGATTCCGAGTCGCAGAGGCGCAAGCGCAGCGTGGGATTGCCGCAGGAGGGCTATTCCCTCAACTACAGCAAGTTCAAGCGGATTATGTCCGCACGCAGCGCAGCCAGGAAACGGCATTGTTTCCGCAGATTGATCCAACGTCTCCCTTCGCGAATCTTGCCGCGCCCCAATTCAGCAATTGGCGAATTGGTGGTAGTCTGGCTTGGGAACTGGATTTCTGGGGCAGATACCGGCGGGCCATCGAGGCGGCGGATGCCAACCTCGACAGTTCAGTGGAAGGATTCGACGACGCTCTCGTCCTCTTGATTGGTGAAGTCGCGGGAACCTACATCGAAATCCGTACTCTTGATCAAAGATTGACTGTTGCCCGCGAGAACGCGGAACTCCAGACCGAAAGCACTCGGGTCGCTCAGGCGCGGCTGGATGCAAAGGCCGCCGATAGCGAGTTGGACACCCCTCAAGCGAAAGCGAATCTGGGGAATACACAGGCCGCTGTCGAAGCGCTGGAGATCCTGCGTCGCCGTGCACAGAACCGCCTGGCGGTTCTCATGGGAATGCCGCCTCACGATCTGTCATATTTGTTGAATGGACCCGCGCCGATTCCACACACAGAGCAGGTCGTATCCGTAGGTTTGCCGGCGGAACTCTTGTGGCGTCGTCCCGACGTACGCCGAGCCGAACGGCTGGTGGCTGCACAAAGCGCTCAAATCGGAATCGCCAAATCCGAACTCTACCCGCATCTTTCCATAACTGGGTCAATGGGTTGGGAGGCGGCCGACTTCAGTGACATGTTCAAAAGCAGTGCGTTCGGGGGGACGATTGGGCCGTCATTGCGTTGGAATGTGCTCAACTACGGACGGTTGCTGAACAACATCAAAGTCCAGGATGCGAGATTCCAGCAACTCGCAGCTGCGTATCAACAAACCGTGTTGAAAGCGAATGAAGAGGCGGAGAACGCCATCGTTTCCTATCTTCACTTTTCCAAGCAGATTGAAGTGCTTGAAGAAAGTGCCAGCCAAGCACGCGAAGCCGAGCGGGTGGCTCAAGTGAAATATCGTGAGGGAGAGATTGATTTCAATCGACTCTTCACAGTTCAGCAATTGCTGTTGAGCCAACAGGAAAACCTCGCCGGTGCGAGAGGCAACGCCGCCCGTAGCCTGGTTGATTTGTACCGAGCATTGGGAGGCGGCTGGGAGATTCGATTGGGCGAAACTCCGGGGGATGGGGTGGAATTCACCAACAGTGAGCCGCTGCTGCCTCCATAGCCAGAAGTTGTGCCTCCCGCTGAAGCTGATGTCACTCGCGATGAAGGAACCGGATCATGAACTTACTACATTCACTCGGCGGTGTTTGGAGTGCCCGAATTCAGAGGTTGGGCATCATCCTGTTGATGCTGACGGCGGCGCAGACGCAGTTGGCGAGTGCTTTCGGGGGAGAACCCTGCGACAGTTGCGTCGGTAAACCACGGATCGGCATTCGTCAATCGCCATGTTGTCCTGACGACCACTGTCCGAAGCCGCTCCCGTGTGTTTGCGATGTTCCTGCTTGCTGCCCGGACACGTTCTGTCGCAAACCGTGTTTAGTCCTGCCTTGCCCCACAAAAGCCCGCTGTCCGGACGACTACTGCCGCAAGTCGATACCAAAGACCTGCAGCAGCCCTTACAGCCATTGGTACAAGTGCGTGCCGCTCGGTCCTTGGAGTGCTTGTTACCCGCAAGTCTGTGAAGACTGAAGACCTGCACGGTCCAACACCGCTCTCTCGTTAAAGACCTCCACGTCGCCATTGGGACGCTCGCGCCGTCGAGCGTGCGAGTCACCGCCTGAATCCGGGATTGACATGTCATGGGACGTTGATACCATATCCAATTAACGGACGGACCAGTCCGTTTGAAAACTCAGTGTCCGGAGGATTCCAACATGCCTGTCGCCTCCAAGAATAGTCGCCCCGTTGGTCGTCCGCCCGATCTGGAGTTGCAGGATCGACGGCGTTCGGAAATCCTCGATTCCGCAACTCTGGTGTTCGCCGAGCATGGTTTTGCCGAAGCAGATGTACAGGATATCGCCGACCAGACCGGCGTTGGAAAAGGGACGGTTTATCGCTATTTCCCCAGCAAGGGGGAGTTGTTTCTGGCGGCGGTTGACCACGGCATGAAGAACCTCAAAGCTGCGGTCGATCAAGCAGCGACGCCTGACAAATCGCCCTTGGCTCGTGTTTCGGCGGGAATCCTGGCCTACCTGACGTTCTTTGATGAGCATCCCGAGGTCGTCGAACTGATTGTCCAGGAGCGAGCGCATTTTCGTGACCGCGAAAAACCCACCTACTTCGTTCATCGCGAGGCCAATATGGGGCCTTGGCGGGACTTGTTCAAAGGATTGATCGAAGAGGGAGTTGTTCGCGACCTGTCGGTCGAGACCATCACCGAATTCATCTCTGACCTGTTGTACGGAATGATGTTCACGAATCATTTCGCGAGTCGCAAGCGGACTCCCTCCGAACAATGCCAAGATGCATTGGACTTGTTGTTTCATGGCATCCTGGCGACTGCTCGTGGAGGCTTGAATGTTGAAGGCTGATTTGGTTCGTCGAGCACTCTTTTGGCCGCCGGTCATCTCTCTGGCATTGATGGCTAGCGGTTGCCATCGTCAGGACGCGACGCATTCCGAGTCGGCCGCTCCCAAGCCTGTGGCCGTGGTCGAAGTGCCAGTCACGGTGGCGGCAGTCGAAACTCGCCCTGTTCAGCGACGAGTCTCTGTCGTAGGAACGTTGCATGGCTTTGAGCGAAT
>JAEUII010000113.1 GCA_016795145.1 Planctomycetaceae bacterium | reverse complement strand
AAAGCGTGGTACGGCATCACACGCCAGATCTACGCTGCTGTCAGCGCTGCTGGACGAGCAGGTCGTGTCGACACATTCAATGGCAACTATGGACTCAATCGAGGCCTGGCGGCGTCCCTTCTCACCATTGCCATTTTAGTGCTCTTCACTGGGCGATCCAACTGGCCGTACTCGGTCGGGCTACTGCTGGGAGCAATTGCTGCCTTGTACCGCATGCATCGCTTTGCGAGGCACTATGCAAGAGAATTATTTGTCCAGTTTCTTCAGTTGCCAATGCCCCCGGATGGGCCGCAGAAAAAACTGGTAATCACCGAAGTATGAAGTTTCTGAAGATTCATCTATGACCGATTTCCCTCGCTTAATCGAACATGCCTTTCCTCTCAAGGAGACCTCTCTGGACTCGGTCCACGAGAAGAATGTGCGGCATGGCCACATCTCGACGTTGCATATTTGGCCTGCAAGGCGGCCTCTGGCTGCCTGTCGGGCAGCTCTGATTGCGACACTCCTGCCAGACCCTGGCACTGCGGAAGGGCGGAAGGCACTGTGCGAAAAAATAGCCGGGAGAGTCGTCAAGACGATCGAACGCAAGAAAATGCCCAATGGGCAGACGGTCGAGCGAGTCAAGGAAGAGACCGAAGGCGGCATTCTGCACTGGGGACGCGAGACCGAGAACGCAGAGACGCTGGAATGGTTCCGTCAGGAGATCCGCAAAGCCTACGGCGGCCGTGCACCCAAAGTACTTGACCCGTTTGCGGGTGGCGGTGCGATTCCGCTGGAAGCCATGCGACTGGGGTGTGAGGCGACCGCCGTCGACATCAATCCTGTTGCGTGGTTTATCCTGAAATGCACGCTTGAGTACCCGCAGAAGCTGGCAGGGCAGACCCGATCGCTGCCGGGGTTCATTCTACACAATGACTCCTTTATGGCCGAGTTCTTCGCGAAGGCGAAGGGGTATAGCAAAGGCGAAACAAAGGCGGCGGTGAAGCGTCTGCACGATCTGCTGAAAAAGAAAGTAAAGTGGAACCAAAAGGCCGGTCAAAAAGACTTTGCGTTTGATCCGGACGATGAGAAGGACGCAAACGAACTACAGGCCGACTTGGCGTGGCACGTTCGCGCTTGGGGACAGTGGGTCCATGATCGCGCACGGCGCGAACTGGCTCAATACTACCCGACTTATGCCGATTTCGAGCCGTTGGTCAAGGACAAAATTGCTTACGAGCCTCAGCCAATGAGACTCGTCCCGCTAAAGGAGGATGGTACGGCAGACATCGAATCGCTGAATGCTGAGTTCACGCAGGAGTATCTCGAGGACAAGCGGAATCCACGGTGGGTCGCGAAGCCAGCCGTGGCCTATCTTTGGGCGCGAACGGTAACATGCAAGAATTGTCGTACATCGGTCCCACTGCTCAAAACTCGTTGGCTTTGCAAGAAGGCAAATAAACGTATTCTACTTGAAATAGTGCCGAATACGTCCAATACGGGAGTTAGCTTTCGCGTCGAGAACAATGTTCCTGTGAAGGGAGGAAATGCTGCCCAGCGCCGCGAGCACGACAAACGCCTTGGGGCAGGGACAATGAGCCGTTCAGGCGCGAAGTGCCCTTGCTGTCCTGCGATCATGACTATGGAGGACATTCGGCTCGAAGGGAAAGCGGGCAACCTCGGGACGGTCATGACGGCGGTCGTTGTGGATGCGTCCAGCGGGAAAGATTATCGCCGGCCGACCGATCACGAGCTGGTTGCTGCTGAACCTAGCCTAGAGCAGGTTCAGGCTGCGTTTAGGGATGTCCCCTACGGCATACCAGACGAACCCACGCCTGCGGGTGGCGGTACCGGTGCGGGCCGCGCATTCAGCGTGCAGGGTTATGGATTGATGAAATGGCGTGACCTTTTCACATCGCGACAGCAAACAGCCTTGGGGCATATTGTTTCTGCGACTTTGTGCACCCATGACGCCCTGCGGCACGATGGCTACTTGTCGGAATGGTCTGAGGCCGTGCTTGCTTACTTGGCCGTCGTGATTGATAAAGTCGCAGATTACAACTCAACCGTTTGTGTTTGGCACCGGCCGCATGAAAAAATCGCACACACTTTTACTCGTTTCGCGTTGCCGATTACTTGGGACTTTTCTGAGATTCCGCCGACGAACGATGTCGGTGGCGCTTACCTAGCACAGTTAGATTGGTCATGTCGCTACATTGCACACGCACTTAACGCCGCCAAAGACGCAGAGTCACCTCATGCTGCAAATCGGTCGGCAACAACCATTACCCAAGGTACGCTCGATGCAATCGTCACGGATCCACCCTACTATGATGCGATTCCTTACTCTGACCTAATGGACTTCTTCTACATCTGGCTTCGCCGATCAATGCGAGGGATCTCTCCGTCAATTGATGAAGCCTTTTCCAGTCAGCTGTCACCTAAATGGGACCATGAGGCAAACGACGGTGAGCTCATTGATGATTGCAGCAGACACGGGAATGACGCTTCACTGAGCAAGAAGATCTATGAAGACGGCATGGCGCAGGTGTTCCGGTCTTGCTGGAATTCGCTCAAGCCGGAAGGCCGACTCGTTGTTGTATTTGCAAACAAACAACCTGATGCTTGGGAGACGTTGGTGTCGGCAATTATTCGGGCCGGATTTGTGGTGGACGGAAGCTGGCCGATTCAAACTGAGATGACGACGAGAATGCGAGCGAAAACCTCGGCAGCGCTTGCTTCATCTGTCTGGTTGGTAGCAAAGAAGCGAGCGGTCACATCACGTGCGGGATGGGACAACAACGTATTGGAAGAGATGAAGAAGAATGTTGCGGTCAAGTTGCACGCCTTTTGGGATGCTGGCATCCACGGGCCAGACTTTGTGTGGGCGGCAACAGGCCCTGCAATGGAAGCATACAGTAAGTATCCCGTCGTCCGCAAAGCGAACGAACCGAACGCTACGATGGGTGTTGGCGAGTTTTTGAATCATGTTCGCAGAATGGTTGTTGACTACATCGTTGGGCAGGTGCTTTCCGGAGAACAGGGGGCAGACATGGCCGATGCAGATCGCCTCGATGAGGTGACTGCCTACTATCTGCTCCACCGAAACGACTTCAAGATGGATGAAGCACCTGTTGGAGCCTGCATCCTCTATGCGACGGCCTGCGGGTTATCAGATGCCGAGTTGGAGCGAAC
>JAEUII010000085.1 GCA_016795145.1 Planctomycetaceae bacterium | reverse complement strand
AAGCTGGGTTCCCGCCTGCGCGGGAATGACGGTTCAACCCAAGTCGTTGATGTGACAAACCACTAGTTTTCGGGCGGCGCGATGAAATCGTCACGGGAAACGGGCGCTCCGTCGTTGTGGATAATGAGTTTCCACATCGATGCGTTATCGATATCGCGACGAAACCGTACAACAAGGCCATCGCAGAACAGGACCTTGAAGGCGCCCTTGCCTTTGCCAAGGACTGAGACGGCAGTGTCCTTTGTAACCTTGAGTCCACCGGGTTTCGTCCAGATGTCTGCAGTCTCCGGATCGGCTTCGACGGCCATAATGGTATTTGAGGTTCCATCGGTGATGCTGGCGATCCGCACAGGCTCATCTGTTCCAAACGGGCATTCATCGCCGACGAAAACATGGATCGAAGTTTTGCCTTTCTCCGTAATTCCATCCACCTTGAATGTGTCCGGCATTTCTTCAATCAGCTTCTTGTTGTGTTCGCTGTCCCATGCTTCATCCAGATGAAACTTCTGGTAAAGTTCGGGATGTCCAAGGTAAGGCAGAAGATGGACTCGCCAGCTCAATCCGTGATTATCTTCATGATTCGGAGCCGTCGAGTTGGATGGAAATTGACTGAAGACATCATGAAAGTTGTGCATCGCCAGGCCGATCGCTTTCATCTCCCGAAGTTCTGCATTTGCGAGGGAGGTCTTCATCGAGTCGCGGATACCATCCGCGAAGTCCTTCAGAAGGGGCTGAAGCAGCTTTTTGAATTCAGCTGGTTCCTCTGGTTTGGCAACTTCGAAGACGGCCGTTTCCTTCTGAGCCTTGATCGTTGCTCCATCCAGCATGTTCGTGATGAACGCTTCGTGGTCACTTGTAATACCGGATGTCTCTTCCTGAGCGATGACGAACAATTCTGATCGCAGCATGCCAAGACCGCTCTGAGCAAGCCCGATCAGCTGTGCCGCACTCAGTGCGTTTGCCGTCTTCACGTGGACTGACAGAAAGTTGGGTGAAGTCCCGGTGAAGTCGAGCACGATTTCGCCACTCTGGAGCGGCTCAATCATGTTCAGCATCGGAGCTCCCTTATTCTCCTCAAGGACTACCTCCACCAGAAGTTTGGCATCGGCAACGGCCGCGCCATCATTCCCCGGATAGAGTTCTTCGAATCGCTTGCGAATCTCACCGGTGGCGGGTTCAGGTTTCAGCATCTGTTCAATAATGGCTCGATGTCCCAGCAGCACTGTCCGGTCATTCGGAAAAGCAAAAACTGCGGGATCAACGACTCTTGCAGGAACTCCCGCGATCTCCGTCAGATTCGAAGGCTGATGAGTGATCTTTTCAACAAACTCTTCATTGTTGATTGGTGCAGAGAATGTCAGCACGAAACCTGGTGGCTGTGGACCATAGTAGTAGGAGCGTCGCTGTAACAAATCATTAATGATTTCGCCTCCCCTATGTGTTGCCAGAGCACTGATCGAGTCGTTATCAAGATCCATCGACAACATTTGGGTCGAGCCATCCATGAGCAGTACGGGAAGCGTCGAGCCGATCTTTCCGAACGTGGCTTTCGGATCGTCGCTGTTGAATTTCAGCTCCTCAGGTTTCGTCCATTCGACGGCTTTGTCAGCTCCGGCTTCGACGACCAGCAGAGTATTGCTGGTGCCGTCGGTAACGTTCTGAATGCGGACGGGGTCTTCCTGTCCGAACGGCATGTTGTCACCGGTCAGAACATGAAAGCTCGTCTTCCCAGCGTCCTCAACCCCATTCGTCTTGAACAGCTCCGGCATCTTGTCAACCAGAGTCTTGTTGTGTTCGCTGTCCCAGGGTTCGTCGAGATGGAACTGCTGATAGAGTTCGGCCTGCTCAATGAACGGAAGCAAGTGGACTCGCCAGCTGAGTTTCGCATCATTGGCGTTGTCGGCGTTAGCTCCGGGGAATCGATTGTACGTATCGTGGTAGTTGTGAAACGCTAGTCCCAGCTGCCGGAGAGCACTGACCTTGAAGGTCTCGTCCCGTCGATCCCGGACCTCCTTCACTTCTCGATCGAGATACGCCTTCGTCACGATGACGCCGACTTCTTCAATGGTGTTGTAGTTGACTCCGGTTTCCTTTGTGAAGAACTCGAAGATCTTCTTTTCAACATCCTCGGCACCAGCGTTCTTCATTAGTTCCCGCATGCCAGGAGAATGCAGCAAACGCCCCGGCTGCCCCGCTGCCACAATCAGCGTGTCATTGGGAACGTACTGCAGAAGCTCGCTCTTCTTCATCGCTGGCCGCAGCGCGAGTGCTCGCAGTTGCACCTGCTGAGCCTGAGCCGCCACGGCGCATAGGGACAGCACAGTCAACACAAATGTCGCAAGGCGAGAGTTCATGGATGACTACCTTGTTATGAAGATCAACACGACACGGCCGATTCAGAAAGTTCACTACAGCATCAAGCCGAGACGCGGGGCGTGAGGTTTTGTCTTTGAGTTTCGCAGCAATGTAGCAGGTTGGGGAAATTGTCCTATCGTTCGTGAAACTGCCCGTTCCACATCAACAGTCAGTGATTTGACACATCCCACCCCGTGGCGTCAGCGAGGGGGTATTTCGGAGACGTGTTTTTTCTTTGACTGCGATTCAGGTTGCGAAACTCAAGCTAATCGCCGCCGGTAAAGTACCAGTGGCGACTCTGCCGCTGTTTTGCGACTTTGGTTTTCTGTTTGGCGCCGTGTCCGTGGGTTTCATCCACGGCTGCATGATGACGCCGCGACGCAGTTCAAAGCAGAGTCTTTGCAAGCACTCAAACCACCGAGCAGGCACGAACCCGCAGCGGAAGTTGGTTTTGCTCTTGAAGAATGCAGAAATTGCACGTATTGTTTTTAGAGATTGATACGTGCAAGGAGCGATTCTCATGAAAAAGTTGACTCTGAGTGCCGAGCCGGATGTGATTGCAGAAGCCCATCGACTTGCAGAACTCCAGGGGACAAGTGTTTCGGCGATGTTCTCCAGGATTGTCCGGTTACTGTCGCAGCGCGACCGCAAGCGGCCTCGCATTGGTGCTGCAGCAAAGAAAGCCACTGGGCTTATTCAAGTGCCTGAAGGCAAGTCTGATCGTGATGTGCTCGAAGAGGCCCTGCTTGAAAAGTACGGGCTCTGAACATGAAGGTCTTTTTCGACACAAACATACTGATCGACGTGTTGGCGAATCGCCATCCGTTTTATGAAGACTCCGCTGCAATGTGGACACTTTCGGAAAAGCGGACGATCACTGGGCTGGTGTCAGCTCTGACCTTCACGAATACGTTCTACATCGTGCGACGTCTGACAGACCTGAAGACGGCGAGAAGAGCACTCACGCTGATTCGTGATTCATTCACACCGGTGGCCTGTGACGGCGATATCATCGATCAGGCGATTGCCTCGCGATTCAGTGACTTCGAAGATGCGGTCCAATACATCAGCGCGAAGCAAGTCGGAGCGGATTGCCTTGTCAGTCGAAACGTGAGTCATTTTCCTGGCACTGGCAGTTGTCCGGTTCTGACCCCTGCTGAGTTTTTGGCAGCGCATTCGTTTGAGGCGTAGTGATTCGAAACAGGCCGAAGGAAACTCGAGAATTCACGTCCGTTTGGAGTTCTGTTCGTAAGCTTAAACAAGCAACGCGAGTCACTTTGTACTGGGTTGTTGGTAGCAAAATGCTACCATGCTGTCGGAGGGCCTTGCGATGGGACAACCGGTCAAACTCTCGGACGACTTGGTCAATGATGCTCGGGCTGTCGTGCCGTTTTCGCAGCGCAGCATTGCGGGACAAATTGAGTTCTGGGCGGGGCTTGGAAAGTCGATCGAACCACTGCTTCGTGGCGACCGAGCGTTGGCGCTGCAGATGTCTGTGGGAGAACGGCCACTCTCGGAGCTTTTGGCGGACGTGGAAACCGCTCGAGGACGCAAGCGTCTGGAAGCGGTCCTGAACAAGCGGCCGTATCCGCACTTCAAACCGGTCGTTGGCCATCCGGTACTGATGTGCCGCATCGAAGAGGACGGCAGTGAAACAATCGGTCGATTTGTTGGACGGGACTTTGTCGCGGTCGAGGATCCGCGGTGAGACTGCCGTTCTCTTCATTTCGATAGGAAGCGCAGAGGAGTCATGCAGGCGGGTCGCCATGCGCGTCTGTCAGGGCGGCCATGATGTCCCGGACGACAAGCTCCGTTCTCGATTTTCTCGCACTCAAGCCAATCTCCAGCGAGCGATTCAAAGGCTGCCACACGTCATCGTCTTCAACAACGACGACTTGAGTCACCCGTATCAGCTCGTTTCGAGGTATGAAAATGGCCGGAAACGGGAGGTAACATGAGAATCACGGCGGAGCAATCCGAGTGAGCCGCAAGGCGCTAGCCGCGGGTGATGAATTCAGGATCGAACGCAGGGAGGGGTACCAGTATTTCCGCTACGCCGCGCGAATTCCAGCCAAAGCGTGCTTTCGCCGTTTCACGGCTCTGCCCTGTTTGCTGGTGCCATCACCGTGGGTTACCACCCACGGCTCCATGCTGTCGCTGCGACGCAGCTGAAAGAGGCTCAAAGATGCTCGGTTGACTTGAACCCAGCGGCTTGCGGTGCCTTCGGCACACACCGCACACGCCGCACACGCCCTTCGGACGTGCTGCCCTGGTGTGTGTCGCGTTCGCGTCTAACAGTGTTCAGTCACAACATTCTCTGCATCACTGAGCGTGCTGATGCTCCTTGAACAACGCGTTGTCCTTATCACCCCCTCCGAGGACGAAGGCGAGGAGGTCGAAGATCTCTTCGCGAGTCAGTTTGTTCAGCACGCCTTTGGGCATGATGCTGACGTCGCTGGGGGTGCGTTCGGCGATTTCGGTTTTGGCCAGGGTGGTGACCTTGTCAGGGGCTGACGGATTGTCGATCAGCTTCACTTCGGTGTCGCTCTCTTCGACGATCAGTCCCGTGACGACTTTGCCGGATGTCAGTTCGATGACATTCGACTGGTACTTCTTGTCGATCTTCTTCGACGGGTTCAGGATGTGTTCGAGCACATCGACTTTCGAATATTCCGGAGGCAGCTTGGTGAGATCCGGGCCGACATTGTTGCCCTGCCCGTTGAGCTTATGGCATCCCACGCAGGCTGCGGCTTTGAAGAGCTGCTGTCCGACGGCGAAGTTGTTGGCTCGATGCGCCAAGTGCATGACATCGCCTTTCAGATCGTCCAGCTGCCAGTCGGTGTTGCGGCCGAGATACTTCAGCAGGTCGTCCTTCATCTCAAGCTTGTTCGCTGCGAGGTACGCGGCAGAATCGGCCTCGTACGCCTTCAGGTCTGCGACGACATACAGCGCACCGTACATGCGACGCCAGTGGCCGGGATAGGTGCAGACATACGGGTAGATTCCGGGTTCTTTGGGAACTTCAAAGAAGATCGAATCTGTCTTCTCCGGCTGGACCAGGCTGCTCGCGACCAGAATCTTGTCGCTCTTCGGGATGAAGTTCCGAGCCGCAGCGTCCTGATCTCGACCGGTGGCTTCCGCAAGCTCACCGACCTCCGCCATTGTGCCAGGAAGAACAACCGCAAAGTTGTGAGGCATGTTGTCCGTATTGGTCAGACGGAACATGACCGGGCGACCGGCCTGAACGGCGATCGTTTCTTTGTCATAGATCATGCGTTCTCGCACGGTGCCCAGTGGGATGAGCGGAACAACGACTTCAGAAAGACGCTTCTCAAACCGAGCCCGACCGGCATCATCGAGTCTCATGCTGACCAGTGAGGCCAGGTCGAGTGCTCGCTGAGCCTGTTCGGAGTTGCGATCTTTTGGTTCGCGGCTCGCGAGATACGAGACCGCGGCTTCCGCCAGAGTACCTAGTTGCTCCTGCGGCCACTTGTCTGACGGAACCTGCAGAACCGCCATCAGAGCTGTATCGACGGAGGCTCGTTCTTTCAGCAGACCGGAGAGCACCGCCGTCTTGCCAGCTTCATGTCCGGGCACGTCCATCATTGCGGCGATCGCAACGTCCTGAATCGTCTGTTCTGCCGCGGAGACAAGCACGCTTGCCGGGATTTCCTGTTTCTTAATTCCTGGTCCGGCCCATGACATGCTGAGACCGTCACCGCCGCCGTTGTCGAAGTACGTTGCGACGATCGGGTGAAGTCCCGCAGTCAATTGTACGCGAGCCCGCTTCTCGACCATGCCGTGCAGGCCATCGTTGTCGATGAGAAGTTCCCCATCGAGATAGAAACGGGAACCGTCGTCGGAAGCGATGAAGAACGTGTACTGTCCAGGTTTCTCGATCAGGATATGCCCCGTGAACATCAACGCGAAGGCATCGCGAGTCTTCAGGATTGGCTGATCCATCACGATCGTGCTGGCCACGCCGGTGGCAGACGGAGTCATCGCCATCAGAGTTTCGCGAGCCACGTTGTTTGGGCTTGGGGCATAGAAGTCGACTCGAAGCCCCGGTTTCGTCAGCGACGATGATCCTTTGGAACCTTCGAGCGTTGGAATCAGCTTCGCAAGGCGATCGAACAGAGCATCCTTTGCCTTTGGTGAAGACACCAGAGAGACCGATCGGAGAGCTTCTTCCAGTTTCAGCTGCTTCTGATCGATGGCAGAGAACACAGCGTCGCCGTTTCCATCCGCACTGATCCAGGCTGCAATCGCGACTCGCCGAGTTTCCGCGGACTTCGCCGTAGTCGCCAGTTTGGAAATCCGATCGCGAACCTTGACCAGTTGTTCCGCTGGCTGGCTCGCCAGCAGTCGGCTGAGGCTGTTGAGAACATTGACGCTGGCCTTTGCATTCAGCTCTTCAATCAGCGAAAACAGTTCTTCAATCTCCGCCACCTTGCGGAGCTTTGCCAGTCCGCTCAGAGATTCCTGCAGTGTTTCCACTGGGACATTTTCACGGGTCAGGATGGCACGATAGACGCCCTCCGTCTTTTCCATCTTCAGCAGATCTTCCACGCTGGAGTTGGAGAGAGCATAAGCCTCGGCATTCGGCGACAGCTTTTCTCCGCGAGCCAGCGTGTCTCGAATCGCCGCATCCAGATTGATGATGCCTCGCGCTTCGTTGATGACGTAAGTGAGCTGAGGATCCTGCTCGGTTTGCATGGCGGCGAAGATGATCTCGGCTGCCTGTGAGCCCTTCGGGTACATGTAAGTCGCCGCGACAACTGCTTCAGCTCGAACCTGTGGAGACGGGTCAGAGGCAAATTGCAAAAGCCACTTGTCAACTCCACCGAAGACCAGCTGAATCGCGTTTCTCGTAAACGCTTCATCACCACGAACGCTGCGCAGCGTCGTACCGCGAATAGACTCCCGCAACGCACGAACACCAGCGGCTCGAGCATCCGGAACAGAGCTTCGAAGCACAGCTTCCTGGACACTCGGATTGATGTCCGTCGACTGATTGCGAACACCTGTCCACAGTGCTTCGACAAAGTGGCGAGCATGTTCTGGATTGTTCGCATCAAACTGTTTCACCCATTCGTTAACCGCCGCGACGACTTCATCGGGATTTCGACTCGTCAGTTCCAACCGTGCGCGGTAGCGTTCGGCGAGGGTCGGTGAGCCTAGTGTTGCGACGACTTCGGCTGTTGTGGCCTTATCCAGCTTAGCGACAGGCTGAGTCTTCCGGCCTTCCGCGGTCACTCGATAAATACGTCCGTGAAGATGGTCGCGGCTCGGGTCGCGAAGATTGTGCTGCATGTGGCCGATGATGGGGTTCTGCCAGTCGAGCACATACAACGCACCGTCGCCGCCGATCTCCATGTCGCTTGGACGGAAATTCACATCCGATGAATACAGAATCGGCTCCACTTCCTTCGCAAAGAAGCCGGCTCCTTGCTTTTCAAACTTGTACTGAGTCACTCCCTGGAAGCCGATCACGTTGGCGATCAACAGATTGCCTCGGTTCTCCTCCGGGAAGTGCTGGCTGTCGAGAATCTGAATCGCCGGCACCGGGCGGACTCGCTTTTCATACAGCTGCCCGGGAGCACCATGACCAGGCATGCCGATGTAGTTACCGGTGCCACCTGTGCCGTCAGTCGCGAACTGATTGCCCCACTGGTCGAACACATCGCCGTGAGGATTCGGGCCGATTGGGAAGTGGAAGTTGATGTCAAACGTGACTGGATCCCATTCGTAAACTCCTGTGCCGCCCGTGCCAAATCGCTTCGTCGGGCCCCACGGAGTTTCAAAGTTCTCCGCGTGGAAGATGCCGCGAGAAAAATAGAACTTCCCGCCAGGGCTCATTACGAACGCATTCGCCGTGTGATGAGTATCCGCGGAATCGAGACCGTGGAAGATACGTTCCTTCACGTCTGCTCGATCGTCGCCGTCCATATCTTTCAGGAAGAAGATATCGGGAGCCATCGCGACCAGAACACCGCCATTCCAGAACTCAAAGCCTGTCGGGTTGTGCAGACCGTCAGCGAATGTGATGCATCGATCTGCGACGCCATCTTCATCGTCGTCCGGGAAAATCAGCAGCTTGTCGTTCATCGCTTCGAGCGGATTCCAGTGAGGATACGTCGGCCACGCCGCGACCCACAGCCGTCCATCCGCATCCACCGCGCTTTGAACGGGGTTGACGAGGTCGGAGAACATTTCTTCGGATGCAAACAGGTTCACCTTCATGCCCGAGTGAACCGTCATTTTCTCGATCGCTTCTTTGCCACCGAGGAACCTATGACGGCCATCTTCGAGAGCACCCGGCTTGTTCGTTTTCACGTCCAGCGGCTTCGGAACGTTGCTGTCGTCGGCTTCAACTTTCTTCCCCTGAGCCGCACCCCAGATCACTGCATCGCGATTGGCAGTCATCGCTGTCAGGATTTCCAGCTCTCGCTGCATCACATCAAAGTTCGTCTGGCCGTCGACGAACTGCAGGCCAGATCGCCCACCGAATACGCTGTAGCCATCGGTGGCTCGGTAGACGTTGTGCCAGAGATGGTTCTTGGCGAGAACGGCCTTGCGAATGGCGTCCAGCTTCAGTTGCTGCGGTTGCTCCGCGCTGCCGCCGGTTAGAATTCGTCCGTCGATCGTGATGGCCACCATGCTGCTGCCGAACTCGGTCACATGCACACCGTTAATCGTCTGTGTCGGAATGATGATCTGGCCGTCCTTGAGCTTGTCACCGTACTCAAACCCAAAGCGGTCGACCTTCTGGCCTTCCTGATGGCGGAAGACGTTCAGATCCATGCTGGTGATGGACTGTGTCTTCTTTGACGCTTCGTAAAGATCAACGAACAGCACCTTCTTCTCACTCGAGACGGCCTTCATTGCCATGGCGTACATCGCCAGATTTTCGTTCTGGGCTTTTCCATCTGGTAGATGAGGCCACTTCAGGTCTTCAAAAGCAATCGGCGAACAAATCACAAGTCGCGGAGCCGACTTTCCGTTGTACTTCTGGCTGAGAGTATGATCGATGAAGGCTTCCAGCTGCTTTCGAAACGCGGGCAGCCCGGCTTCGCCTGCATACGATTCGTTGTAACCAAAGAACGCGAAAATCACATCGGCCTTGACCTTTGCAAGCCACTCATCCGGCGAACCGAAATTGTCTGAACGTGGACGTTCAGTCAGAGTGTCGCCACTGAAGCCAAGGTCACGGACGACAAGATTGTGTTCGGGAAATCGGTAATGAAGCGTCGCTTCGAGATGCCCGAAATGCTGGAGACGATCGGCCAGCGTGTTGCCGATGATGGCGATGTGGTCGCCCTTTTCCAGTTTGAGCAATTCCTGACCGAACACCTCATGAGCACCCATGGCGGAGAGCATGCCAAAGATGAGCAGCAGGCAGCGAAGCAGGCGTGACATGGAACAATCCTCGATGAGTACGAGTTTGGTGGGACCGTGATTCAGGGGCAGAGGCTACGCAGCTTCGCAGCTTCATTGAAACGGTCAAGCGTCCGCGCGGTTTGGTAGGTGCCGCTTGCCGAGCGGCACTTTGCGGCCCCGCCGCAACCAGCGCCCGAAAGAGGCGGAAACTGGTGTGCAGGCAAACGTGGGCGAGGATCGCGATGCTGCCTTAGTTAGGAGATCGCGAGAACGCGAGAAAAGGTGTGCCAGCGAGACAGGCGTTCGCCTGGCGGCGAAAGTCCTTTCCGGCAGAAAGGACCTACTGTGACCGTCAGTGCGAGTCGGTGGTGCAGAGCGGGCAGGCAGCGGCTGCGGGCTTGGTTTGGTTATTGACGGCGAACGTGATGCCACGAGCGGTGGTCATCAGGCCGGTGACCAGAACACTGACGGCGGCCAGCTGGATGAGTTTGCGTCGCACGTTCATCGTTGCCAGCGAGAGCCCTGCTCCGGTGAGCACCATCACAGGAATTGTGCCGAGCCCGAAGGCGAGCATGATTAGTACGCCATGAGCCACATGGCCGGAGCTGGCGGCGAGAGCGAGGAAGCTATACACCAGTCCGCACGGCAGAAATCCCGTCAGCAGCCCAGCGACGAATGCTCCTGTGGCGGATCCGCCGGAAAAGAACTGTGCGAAGACCGAACGTGTCAGGCATGGAGCTGTGGCTTTGCGTCGAATTCGAAAGGAAATCCATCCCGCAGCGTGCAATCCCTGAAGCATCAGCAGGATCCCGGCCACGATTGCAAACAGCGACTGCAGCCAGACCGTTTGTCCCTGAGCCTTCAGCAGCTTCGCGCCGACGGCGGAGATGAGAACTCCCAGGAAGCAGTAGGTGACGATTCGACCGCTGCTCCATGCAAGCTGACGAAAGACCGCAGATCTCAGGCGGCCCGCTCCGAGGCTCATCGTGGCTGCGATGCCGCCGCACATTCCGATGCAGTGAGCAGATCCAAGCACGCCGCTGATGAAGACAAGCAACAGTTGGGAGAAAGCGGGAATCATGTGGTCGCCGCCTCCACCGCTTCCGTTTGAGTTGTGCCGACAGACGGCGCCGCAGTGTCGCTTGTGATGTCATTGCCGACTGGCGGGCTGCTCATCAAACGCAATGAGTTCGAAATCACAAGCAGGCTGCTGACGATCATTAAACCCGCAGCGACGGCGGGGTTCAACCATCCTGCTGCGGCCATGACAACGCCCGCAAAGTTGTACCCAAACGCCCAGAACAGGTTCTGACGGATGACTCGTGTCGTCCTCGCCGCCAGTTTCATCGCCCAGGGAATACGGCTGAGATCATTGGTCAGCAAACAGACCTGCGCAGATTCTCGGGAGACATCCGCACCGCAGCCCATCGCGATCCCCACATCGCAAATGGCCAATGCGGGGGCATCGTTGATGCCGTCTCCAATCATCGCGACGGCACCCTGTTCTCTTTGGATCGACTTGAGATGCTCAACCTTATGTTCCGGACGAAGATCACACACGATGTTCAGTCGTGACAGTCTCGCCGTGTTCGAATTCTGCTGATGCTGATCGTCGTGAGAATCGCCAGAGGCTTCACCCGAATGCGAATGATGGTGGACCGAATGATTCGCCTGAGCACATTCGGCACTGCACTGGCAACCTGGTTCATGGCAGTCCAGCAGATTGCGCCGCAACTGTTCGGCTCGAGCGGAACGGTCACCGGTCAACACATGAACGTGAAGGCCATCGTTGATGCACTGGCGAATCGTTGCGGGTGCCTCCTGTCGCAGAGTCTCCGTCAGCAGAAACAACACGACTGGTTTGCCCGAAACTGACACGGCCACGATCGAAGCGGCTTCCTGATCAGCGATGGACAATGCGTGAGCAAGTCGCAGTCGCAGACGTGGAGGCAGTTCCTGATCATTCGTTACAAAGCTCAAACTTCCGAGCCGCACGACTGTGCCGTCTTCTCGTTCTGCTTCCACACCGCCGCCAGGAACCGAACGAATGTTGGAAAGCACAACGGGTTCGACATTCGCAGTCGATGTCTTCGAGCTGGAACCGTCACCGTGGCCTGGCCATGACGTGACAAAACTGACAACGGCCTGCGAAAACGGATGGGTGGATGTCCCCGCCAGAGCAGAACTCAACAGCAAAACGTCCGGGGTATGCTGTTCGTCGAGAACGCACAGATGACGGACCTGCGGGCTTCCTGTTGTCAGCGTTCCGGTCTTGTCGAAGCACACGGCCTTCACATTGGCCATGCGTTCAATCGCTTCGCCGCTTCGAAACAATACCTGGTGTTTTGCGGCCGTGCTGAGCGATGTCCAGACCGCAAGTGGTGTTGCCAGACCCAGAGCACACGGGCAGGCAATCAGAAGAACACTCAGACTGGCCTGGATGGCAGCTCCCGGGCCGGAGGACCAGTGCACAACCAAAGTCAGAATCGCGATGACAGCAACAAGCGGCAGGAAGATCGCGGAGACTCGATCGGCAAGACGCTGATAATGTCCGCGCGACAGACGAGCCTGCTGGAGAAGTGTCAGCAATCGTCCAAACGAACCACCTCGAAACGGCGCGGTCGCACGCACAGTGACCTGGCCGTCGAGGTTGACGGTGCCAGCAAGGACCTGATCACCAACAATGCGTCCCACAGGAGTACTCTCACCTGTAAAGACCTGCTCATCGACAGTCGTTTGCCCGATTTCGATAACCGCATCCGTTGGAAATCGCTCACCGGGACGAATCAACAAGCGATCGCCCGATTGAAGTTCGGTGGACGGCACATCCACAACGCCATCCACTCGCTGACAGCGAGCCATCGATGGCAGCAAGGCCGACAACTGGTCAAGAGCTTCGGTGGCCTTTTGCTTTCCGGTTGCTTCGAACCATCGTCCCAGAGTGACCATGACCAGAACGGTTGCACCCACTTCGAAGTAGACTTTTTCTGATCCCTTCAGCACGTTGTACACAGAGATCACATAAGCCGCTCCGACGCCAGTCGCAATCAGCAGGTCGGTAGAGAAGATCCGTTGGCGCCAGCTCTGTACGGCATTCTGAAGGAGAGGAACTCCCAGCAGCAGAAGCACCGGAAGACTCAGGATCATGCTGAGCCATCGAAACAGTTCAAAGAGCTGAGTCTGAAACGCATCGCGATGAACGTCGTAGACATCCAGAGACCACATGGTCATCGTGAATGCCATCAGGTTCATGGAAAAGAAAATGGCCAGTCCAAGCCGCACGACTGTCCATCGCACGGCCCCGGGCTGGCCTTTTTCCTGAGTAATCGAATGAGCCAGGCGACATCCAAAGCAGCAGTAAACCTCTTCTGGTTCAGTTTTGGAATTGCTGCGATCGTCAGATGTCTTCTGCGTCTCGTCTGCACTGACCACTGCTCCCGCAACGGGAAGTCCACACCAGGTGCAACAGGCTGAATGATCATGCTCAGCTGCTTTGGTGACCGGAGCTTCAGCGTTGGCGAGCGCGAGGGTCATGGAGGCAGAACCAGTTCCACCTGCATCGCAGGGAAGAAGTACTTGATGATGTAGACGACCGTGAAGATCCAGAAACCAAGCCAGATGGCTCGCACATACCACGGAATCTCATTGCCGCGGTAGTAGTGATACACATGTTCCTGTTCCGGCGTCGTTTGGTCGGGAACGGAAGGCTGAGACTTATCAGGCATTGGCATCCAGCTCCTTTTCTGTTTCCAGCATGACAAACTTCGGATGCTCAAGGTCTTTGAACATGCCATTGAACGCGGCCCACATCAGCAGGGAAAAGAACCCCGCGCTGGCCAGCAGATAGTTCACGATTGGAGTGATGGCGAACTGACCGCTTCCTGTTCCTTCAGCGACCGAGATGAATTCTGTGAACTTCATCAGGAAGCCGATGAGGCTTGGAATCAGAATCAGAACACCGAAGAACACGGTGATGGTCCATGCGGAGGACCGGTTCTTTTCTTTGGATGACACTGGTTGTCCAGTCGTTGCGTTTGAGACGATGGAATTGTTCAGAGACTTGCTCATTTGGGGGCCTCCTCGGAAGGGGCTGGAGTCGTTTCGGTAGAAGGAGTGGCTGCGTCTGGTGTAGCCGCAGGTGCCGCTTCTTCTGGCTTCGTTTCTGCGGGAGTTGCTTCGGCCGGCTTTGTTTCAGCGGAAGCCGCAGCGTCCGCAGGAGCGGCTGCCGCGTCAGGGCTTGCTGCGGCATCAGCTGGAGCCGCTGCGGCATCCGCATTGGCAGCTGCGTCAGCGGCCGCTGCTTCGCCTTCAGCAGGTTCAGGTTTGATCAGAGCCGAAGGAACGTACGCTTCGTAGTACGGATAGCTTTCTTTCCATGAACCCAGCCACTGAATGTAGGTCAGGATGGCGAGTCCTTCCTTGTTCGGCTTATCCGCTGATCCATCAAAGAACCAGGGATAGTTTGGCATCGGTGAGCCTTCAGACACGCTGACCGGCTTGAAGAAGTGAACCGCGTGCCAGTCGTTGGAGCGACGTCCGCCTTCGCGAATCAGGTCCGGTCCGACTCGACGCGTTCCGAACAGTACCGGCCGCTGAAGCACGTTCTGGTACTCTTCGGAATGTGACACATCGCCCCAGCGGCTTTCTTCATTCGAAACAGGTCGAATGAATTGGCTGTGGCAGTGCCAGCAACCTTCGCCCACGTAGATCTTTCGACCATACTCCAGGGCCTCACCACACTTCTCGTTCCACCACGCATCGTGTTCCGCATCACCGCCAGGAATCTCTCCGTAGACTGCGGTGAACGATTCCGGATAGCGGCGAGCCAGGTCTTCGAACTGATATCTCAGATTCGAATTAACCAGTTCGGCCACCGTCTTCTCAGGAATGTGGTCGTACATCAGCCAGGGAACAAGTGCATTGGATACGAAGGCCAGTGCAAAGAAGCCGAGGCCGGCGACGTAGAAAATTCCAGATTTACTCTCAAACATGGCTCAACTTCTTTTACTGATGAAGAAGAATCTGTTGCTTGTGTAGTTCAGTCTTATTCCCGGCTCATTCAGTGTGCCGGTCCCATTCAAAGCACCTGGACGTCTGTGGCTCAGTGAATCACGCTTTGGCCAAAGCTGGAGACGCGGATGTCGCAGGAGCTGGTGCTCGCAATGTCAGAAAGATGTTCAGCAGGAAGGCACACAGGCCACCGAACATCGAGATCCCAGCGACGACTCGTAGCACCCAGAACGGATAACTGAATTCGACCGACGCATCCCATGGTTCCAGAGCAGCCCAGGACCATCCCTGAAACAGTCCCAGCAGAATCAGGTCAGAAGCCATCACGAAGATACCAACGGTTGACATCCAGTAGTGATATTCACACAGACGATGGCTTGCCCAGTCGCGACCAATAATGCGTGGGAACAGGTATGTCATGATGCCCATGATCCACATCGTGAACACACCGAACATCACAAGGTGAGCATGTCCGACGACCCAGTCGCTGAAGTGAATGATCTTCTGGAAAGTCAGCGTCACCTGGAAGGCACACTGCAGGCAGGTCAGGAAGTAGTGAACCATCCCGGTGTAGAACCATCGCACCGGCATGTTGGTTCGAACGATGCCGGCGTTGCCCCAGATCGATCCGAAGAAGTTGATCACGACAGTCGCGACAACCAATTCCACGGCGATCGTAGAAACCACAGCTCCGTACTGAAGGAACATTGGAATCGGTGTGTAGAGGAAGTGGTGAATTCCCTGCAGCGGATAGAAGAACGCCAGTCCCCAGAACCCGACCAGCGACAGCCCGTGACTCCAGATTGGCTTCTTCGTCAGAATCGGAACGAAGTAGTACATCAGCCCCCAGCCGAGCGGCGTCACGAACAGACCGACAAGGTCGTGAATGAACAGACCACCGATAGCACCGGCACTGGAACCAGACACAAAGTACTGAGGCAGAAAGTTGCCCATCGCGTAGACAAGCGGAGTCCAGATGAACGCGGCCATGAAGTACCACAGCGTGACGTACATCGGTCCTTTCATCCGGGCGATCGGTGTCATGAAGTTGATTGCGACCAGGATCACGCCCAGCTGAGCGACCGGGTCAATCCAGACAGGCGTTTCGCCCCATTCCAGTGCCTGAGCTTCACCCATCAACAGGCCCACAGCGGTTGCAGCCACCACAAGCTGCCAGGCGATAAAGATCAGCCAGGACAAGGCTCGGTGAAAGACCGGCTGCAAGGTCAGTCGTGGAATAGCCCAGTGCAGAGCTCCCAGGAAGCCGTTCGCCAGGAAGCCGTACGCCACTGCATTCGTGTGCAGCATACGCCACCGGCCAGGTGAAAGCAGCGGAATCGATGGCAGAGGGTTGTGGTTGATCAGCTGAAACGACATCAGCAGCCCTGCCAACATCGACGCTGTCAGGAACAACAGCGCCATGAAGAAGTAGAGCTTGACCAGCGTTTCGTCGACCAACCCGGCATGGGTCTTTGTCTCTTTAGATGTACTCATTTCAGCAACCGTTCCAGTGTGTCAGCGAAATGGACAAGTTGGAGGTGAATCAAATGGAAAGTGTGATGTTCAGCGAGAGTTGTTCTTGAAGCAGCATTGGCCGGCTTCAGATCAGTCCGTTGGACGTCGGTAAGGTGTGTAGGCACCAATGGGAGCCATCAGTGCCATAGTCCAGCCGAACACGAGATGCGTTGCCGCAGCAACCCACCATGGCAGCAGTGCGTTGTCAGTAATCCAGTTGCCACCGAACAGCAGTGGCTGGAGCCATGACAGGATCAGGTAGTAGTTCACGCCCCAGACGACGACGCCCAGAACGGAGCCAAGTACCAGACGCGTTGTCAGCGACTTGTTCTCGCCGAACATCGAGATCACAACATGGAACAGAGTTCCCAGGACCATGCCGGTTCCGATGTACAGACAGCAGCCGAGTGCGATGATCATTCCATCGCCAATGACATATTTGGCTCCTTCGGCTGTGCCCAGCTTCAGAGCCTGCTCGCCCAGAGGGAAAGTCAGGTAGACGCGGATGATCTCGAGCGAGTTTCTGCCGGTGATGGTCGAACCAATCACGTTGAACAGAAGACTGGCCATCGCGGCCACACCACCCAGAACGAATCCCGTCGTGATGTAATACGCGCTGTAGAACTTTTCAGGCTTCCAGTCGCGTGGAATATCCTGTTCATCGATTTCGGCTTCGAGCATCGAGACCTGATGCTTGAGGGCATTCAGGGCTTCTCGTTTTCTGTCTAAAGATTCTTCAGCCATCGTTCCTCGCCCTGTGTATCAATCAAAGGCAACATCTAGAGACGCTTACAGACGGTTCATGTTCAGTGGTTACGGCTTTCGCCGTTACTCCGCACCAGCAGGTGCTGCTTCGCCTTCCGCTGCCGGAACGGGTTCGCTGTATGGCTTGATCAAGCCTGCCGGGATCTTCGTACCACTCCGGCGTCGGTTCGAAACGTCAAGCACATAGCTGACGAGGTTCCAGACCGTTTCCGGCTCGCTCTCAAGAGCATTCCTGAATCCTGGCATTGGCGTTCCGTTAATGCCGTTCAGGATTCGGCGATAAATGTCAATCGGTTCCTGACCGCCTCGCAGCATTCCTGATGTCAGGTCAGCCGCGCGAGTCGGATGGCCCCAGGCATCTTTGCCAATGTTGTCCTTTGTATGTCCTCGGCCGTCTTCCGCGTGACACTTGCTGCAGCCTTTGGTCAGAAACGCCTCTCGTCCCAGAGCTACGCGTTCCGGTGTCAGTTCAGGCTGAGGTGTCAGAGGCTGAGTCGGAGGACCTGAAGAGTCTTTCCACTTGGCACCAACGTCGTCGATGAACTCGGAAATGTAGTCCGGATCCAGCTCCTCGGAGGCTTCTGCTTCATTGGCGAGCTGAACTTCCAGCTCTCCTCGCTGAGCCAGCAGGATCACGTAGTCGACCACGTCTTCAATGTCTTCCTTGGGCAGAAGACGGAAGGCGGGCATCGAAGTTCCCGTGACACCGCGACGGAGCGTTGCGATCAGGTCATCTCGGCGAGGCTTCGAACCGTATGGTGTCGACGTGAACTTGAAGATCCCCTTTGTGTAATCACGTGGTCGAGGATACAGGCTGTTCGCGACGTCTCCGTTGCCGTCTCCGGAAACGCCGTGACACTGCACGCATCGCTTCATGTAGACGTCCTGCCCGTGCTTCAGCTGAAGCTCACGGCGAACAGTCTTCGTGTGATCATCCACAGGCTTCTCTGAGACCATCTTTGGCTTCAGAACCGAGCCTGCGTTTTCGTTGACAATTTTCGTGACTTGTTCGCCGAGCTCCGGTGTCAGCTTCTTAACCTGTTCACTGGAATCCCATTGAACAGGCTCAGCTCGCTGACAACCAGCCGACATCAATGCCAGGCCAAAGACGGCTGGCACGACAGACAATGCACGCAGAGGCACCATGAGGGACTTCCGTCGCAAAAACATCCAGGGAGTGTCGAGCCGAAGCACGGCTCACGCATAAGTGTTCGCTGTGATTACTTCTTCTTCGCCGGGAACTTGGCGACCGCATACTTCAGCTCGACGGCCTTTTCTGCTCCGGCTTTCACTTCGACCTTGTATTCCTTCTCAAGCAGTCCGGCTCGTTCATGCCAGACGCGAAATTCATGAGTTCCCGCAGGCAGGCCTTCAATCTTGAAGTTGCCGTCTTTGTCGGTCACGGCCATGAAAGGATGGTCGAGAATCAGATGGTAGGAAGACATCCACGCATGAATGTCGCACTTCACTTCGATCGGATCTGATTCAGGCTTTGTGTACTTCAGAGCCACACCCTTGTCTTCGCTTGCTTTGATCAGCAGATTGCTGGGGTCGTTTCGCTGAGGAAACGTGTGCAGGTTGTGCTGCACGGCATCGCTGCTCTTCACAAGGATTGTCTGGCCAACTCGAATGGCGGCAGCGTGAGGAAGAAACACGCAGCCCTTCTGGTCAAGCACCAGCTGATCTTTGACTTCCGGGGCCTTGTAGCCCTTCGGTGCTCGGCGAAGGTAGACGAACACGTTGGCAACGCCGCCCTTGTCACCAACCACAAGAGATTCATCAGGAACATCTGCAGCGCCGCAGACTTCTTTGTCTTTCACATTCGCATCGCCGGATTTCACGAGTGGTGCAAGCGTTGGAGCTGTCCCGTCAAGGATCACTTTTCCAACAACGGTTCCACCATCAGCTGGGCCAGAAGCCAGCACACTTCCACCCATGCAAAGACACGCAGCAAGAAATCCAACTGACTTTCGCAGAGACATCGTTACAGATCCCGAGGGGCAATGATCGTGCTCACATCCACAACAGCGAGCTTGTGAATTTCCGAAAAGCACCGTGCGTGCCAAAGATGGAACTCTGAT
Source organism: Planctomycetaceae bacterium (assembly GCA_016795145.1). Taxonomy (GTDB): domain Bacteria; phylum Planctomycetota; class Planctomycetia; order Planctomycetales; family Planctomycetaceae; genus SXXK01. Next base: position 25,146 of record JAEUII010000085.1, on the reverse strand, counting down.
CACCGGGAGCGCGACTTTTCCAAAAAGCGGTGAGACTTCGGTGACGAAGCGATCGCTTTCACGATCAACGCTCGCATTTTCTGCCAGTCAACGCACCACAGTCGGGAATCCCCTCGCCCCAATGTCCGCGCATCACACAACCCCGCGCGCTTTTGCTCGTGCACACGCACACATCCCGCGCGCCGATGTGCACATTGCGATTTGTGCCCAGCGGATCCATAGTCGCGGTTCGCTCCGCCGAACCAGGCGCCTTCTCACGCATCCCAAAAACCGAAACGCATCCCGTAAGGCGAATCGCCATCGCCGAAGTCGTCCGCTGAGCTCGTCGCGACCCCCGGAAACGCGGCCTCCTGGAAGACTCGCAGAGACTTACTACAATCCGGCATCAACGCCTGTTCAAAGGCGGGCAAGAGATCAAAATACTGTGATCTGCGGAGCTTTCTGCTCTGCACCAACGACAGGAGTGAATGATGAATACTTGGAAATGGGCAGCAAGTCTGCTGATGGGCATGGCCGCGGTGGCCGGAACCGCGTCAGCTCAGGAAAACACTGTGGTTTTGGGTGATGATGATTCCCTGACCTCAGGCATCCCCGGAACTGGCGCGCTGACATTGGATCAGGTGAAGGCCTGGCTGGACACCGCTGAAAACCACGAAACACTGAATGTTTCGCTCCCGCTGGGAATGAGCCTGGGCCAGTCTCAGATGAAAGGGCTCGAAAAGAACCCTCTGACTCGCGCGAAGATCGAACTGGGTCGCCAGCTGTACTTCGATACACGCCTGTCGGCCGATAATACGGTCAGTTGTGCTTCCTGCCACCATCCTCAGGAAGGATTCTCCCGCCATACTCCAACCGGAGTTGGCATCGAAGGACAAAAGGGCGGCCGCAATTCACCGGTCAGCTACAACCGCATCCTGAGCGATCTGCAGTTTTGGGACGGGCGAGCAGGATCGCTTGAAGCCCAGGCTGTTGGACCGATCCAGAACCCAATCGAAATGGGCAACACTCATGAAGTGGCCGTGAAGACGCTGAAGGGCATTCCGGTCTATGCGGCCCAGTTCGAAAAGGTCTTCCCGGATCAGGGTCTAACGATTGACACCGTTGGAATGGCGATCGCCGCTTTCGAACGAGCTCTGGTGACTGGCCCGTCGCAGTATGACTATCAGGAGTCTTACCAGAAGTATGCCTCTCTGGAGCCTGATGACCTCGCCGAACTGAAGGAAGATTCTCCCGAGACCTACGAGCAGTACGAACAGCTCAAGTTGATGGTTGAAACCAATCCGATGTCCGAAAGCGCGAAGCGAGGCATGGATTTGTTCTTCAGCAAGCGAGTCGGCTGCAGCGCCTGCCATGTCGGAGCGAACCTGGCCGACGAACAGTACCACAACCTGGGAATTGGCATGAGTGCCGAAAAGCCAGACCTCGGCCGCTACGAAGTGACAAAGGCAGAGAAGGACAAAGGCGCGTTCAAGACTCCAACGATTCGTAACGTGGCTCTGTCTGCTCCTTACATGCACGACGGCAGCCTCGCGACGCTCGAAGAAGTCGTTGAGCACTACAACAAGGGCGGCGACAAGAACAAGTGGCTGAGCGACAAGATCGTGCCACTCAAGCTGACACCGCAGGAGAAAGGTGACATCGTGGAATTCATGCGATCCTGCACCGGCACCTTCCCACACGTTTCCTCCGCGCGACTTCCAGAGTAATTGACTGTCGAGTGCTGTCCCCACAGCACTCCCCTCCCATGCAGCGCAGCGAAATGGGAGGGGTCGGCCGATTAGGCCGGGGGAGGGCCCAACAAAAAGGCTCGATGCGGTCACCCGCATCGAGCCTTTTCTTTTCCACACGATCATGAGCCAGCAGCCCATCAGTCATCCGCCGCATCGCCATCCTTGATCACGAAGCGGGCCTTCAGTCGAGCAACCTCGGTCGCCAGCCCAGCCGACTTCACTGATCGCAGAACTTCATTGAAGTCCTTGTACGCGGCCGGTGCTTCGTCCTTCGGATACTGACGACAGTTGCTCAGAATATCATGCTCGTCGAACGACTGATCGATGGACTTCTGGTCCAGCTCACGAATCGCTCGCTTGCGCCCAAGAGCACGCCCTGCTCCGTGGTTCACACTGTAGCAACTGACACTTGCGCCTTCGTCAGCCACCATCACGCAGGAACCAGCCTGAGGATTCCCTGGCAGCAGAATCGGGTGCCCGATCGTCTCGTACATCGTCCCTTTCAGTGCATGGTGCCCCGCTGGAAACGCACGAGTCGCTCCCTTGCGGTGAACCCACGCAAGCTGATTGTTAACGACTTCCTTTCGAGCAATGTTGTGACTGATGAAGTACACCAGCTGGCCCGTTGTACCAGGCAGGATCTCCTGAAATGCTTCCAGCACCAGTGAATTGATCAGCATGTGGTTCACGGTCGCAAAGTTCGCACCGAGTGCCATGTCGTCCAGGTAGGCGTTGGCTTCCTCGGTCCCAAGCGGAGCGTAAACCAGTTCACGGTCCTGGCCTGGAAGCGGAATATCCCACTTTGCAAACTTGGCCTGAAGTGCCTTGAACTGACCATCCGCCAGGTTGTGCCCGATCCCGCGTGATCCACAGTGAGACAGGAACGCCACATGACCGTCCTGCAGACCGAAGACTTCGGCAGCCTTGCGAGCACGCTCGTTATCATCGACCTGAACGACTTCGCATTCACCAAAGTGGTTACCCCCACCGTAGGAACCCAGCTGCTTCATCTTGCCTGGGAACTTATGACGGAAGTATCCAACCTGCATGTGCTGATCCAGACGCTCACCCAGTGCATCACGAGTTTCATCGTGACCGACGTGAAAGGAGTCCTCACAGCGCTGAGCCCATTCCGGCGGAATCCCCAGCTGAGTACAAACCGACTCCGACGCGCCTTCCAGCATGATCTGGCGACCGAGCGTTTCATCAACGCGACGAGACTTCGGAGTACTCTGCTGACCTCGACCCGCACCGGTTGGTGTTCGCTCGCAAATGGCATTGATCAATGCTCGACGCACCCGGCGATCCACAATCGCGTCCGCCGGTACGCTCAGCTGCAACAGGCTCATTGAACACTTGATATCCACACCGACAGGGCCTGGATAAATGTGTGTTGGTGAAACCATCACGCAGCCAACAGGTGCCCCGTAGCCGCAATGAGCATCCGGGTTCAGCACAAGGTCCGTCACGCCGGGAGCAAGGCGTGAATTCACGGCCTGCTTCAGGCACCCGTCATCAAATGTCCCACGGATTGATTCCGTCCCAATGACAGTGATGGGCTTTGTGTTGGAGTTCGTTGTGGGAAGGATCGCAGTCGCTTCGCCTGTTGGAATCATCTCGTACGGCATGATGTCACCTGTGAGTCAATCGTTCTTCAGAAGGACAGTGGATTCAAATTTGAACTGACCATTCCAGTACAAACCTCATTGCCTTCTGTGACACAACGTTTTGCAGGCACCGTGCCGAAAAGTCCAGGGCGGCCATGATTCTCTGTAAGTCCTTTTCATTGTTCTGTTTGAGACGAATCATGACGGCTCTGCACGACTCAGGGATTCTGAGGAAGCGATCTAAAAATATCGTTTCGTATCGTATATTATCGACAGAGGTGGCGGCACGAAACTCAGTCCGGTTGTTCGGTAAGAGATTAATTCAGCATTCCTGGCCCATTTCGAGGATCCAACGATGACTCGCCCCATACACCTCTTTGGAATCCTCGGCAGCCAGCTTGATATGGGCAAGCGAGAAGACCGATGGGGGCGATGGCGTCCGACGGTTGCGGCCTGTCAGCATGAAGACTTGCTGATTGAACGGTTCGATCTGGTGTATGAATCTCGCACTGAATCGCTGGCAAAAACGGTGCAGGCGGACATCCGAAGTGTCAGCCCGGAAACTGACGTCGTCCTTCACGAACTGAATTTCACTGACCCGTGGGATTTTGAAGAAGTCTTTTCAACGCTGCATCAGTTTGCTCGAGGCTATCAGTTCGATACCGAGAAGAACGATTATCTCATTCACATCACCACAGGCAGTCACGTCCAGCAGATTTGCCTGTTCCTGCTGACGGAGTCTCGACACTTTCCCGGCCGCCTGCTTCAAACATCGCCTCGCAAGGCCGACGCAGAACAGGCCGGCAGTTTTCGAATCATTGATCTCGACCTGTCTCGTTACGACGCCTTGGCCGCCAGGTTCGCGGAAGAGAAACTGGAGGGTTTGACGTTTCTGAAGTCCGGTATTGAAACTCGAAATGCCGCATTCAATCGTCTGATTGAGCATATCGAACGAGTTGCCATTTCCAGTCGTGCTCCCATGCTGGTGACAGGGCCGACCGGAGCCGGAAAGACCAGACTGGCTCGGCGGATCTATGAGCTTCGTCGCCGGCGCGAACAAATCTCGGGTGATTTCGTTGAGCTCAACTGCGCGACGCTGCGAGGCGATCAGGCGATGTCGACTTTGTTTGGACATGTCAAAGGGGCCTTCACCGGAGCCCTGAATGCTCGTCCCGGGTTGCTTGTCAGTGCAGATCGAGGCTTGTTGTTTCTGGACGAGATCGGCGAGCTGGGACTTGATGAACAGGCGATGCTGCTGAGAGCACTGGAAGAACGTCGTTTCCTCCCTGTCGGCGCGGATCGGGAAGTGCAGAGTGATTTTCAGTTGATCGCCGGGACGAACCGTGACTTATCACAGGCCGTCGCAGAAGGAAGGTTTCGCGAAGACCTCCTTGCGCGAATCAACCTTTGGACGTTTCGCCTGCCGGGACTTGCCGAGCGACGGGAGGACATCGAACCGAATCTCGACTACGAACTTCAACGGATCAGCGATGCGACCGGCCACCGGATCAGCATGTCGAAGGAAGCTCGGACAGCCTTTCTGAAATGGGCCGAATCATCAGCCGCGCATTGGAGCGGGAATTTTCGCGATCTGAATGCCGCCGTCGTTCGCATGGCCACACTGGCTCATGCAGGGCGAATCAGCGTCTCAGATGTCCACGAGGAGATTGAACGGCTGACAGAACAATCTTCGCGTTCCATCGGCAAATCGTCATGCAGCGTGTCGGATCTTCTGGGCGAAGCCGAGTGGAATCGCATGGACCTGTTTGACCAGCTTCAGCTCACGTCCGTCATTCAGGTGTGCCGCGAATCGAAAAGTCTCTCCGATGCCGGCAGACGTCTTTTCTCTGTCTCCCGCACAACACGCAGCAGTACCAATGATGCAGACCGTTTGCGAAAGTTCCTCAGTCGGTTTGGTTTGTCGTGGCAGAGGGTTGTGGAACAGCCCCCCGAAGCTTTCTGACCACCGACATTTTCGTTCAGGGGCCGTCATGCATTCCTGCTACTTCTGCTTCACAAGCACGATGCACCAGGTGATCAGCCCTGCGTTCATCACAGCGAAGATCAGGAAGACAGCAAAGCCTCCGATTTGAAATGCATCGGCTGCATTTTGAGTAACGGCGGTCAGATCGGCCTGAGTCAATCGAATCACTTCCCGGAGGCTTGCTGCGGCAACCAGTTGAATCAACTGAGCGCACGTTAGCCCGAGCAGTGTACTGAGTTCCTGAACAGACTTTTTTCTTCGGGATAACGACAACAGGATCACGGCAACAGCGGAGGTAACAAGAACCATGAGCCAGACAAACCCGGCTGATCCCGTCAAGGAGTGTCGAACCTTCTGATCCAGTTGTGAATAATACAGTGTTGCGAAAATGAATGCGCTGAGCGTTCCGGCAACGGACAGAATCATGAGCCGACGATTCTCCTGGGAGAACCGGTAATCCCATTCGGTTGGAGATGTTCCGACCAGTGCCTCTTCGGCATCCCATTTCGCAGTCCGACTCCGCATCCCTCGCAATTGCCACAAGCCCAGCAGGCTCATCACGGGCAAAGTTCCGCAGACCCATGTGGCCAGACGAAGCGCAAGTGTGATCGCCGAAGTCACGGCGTTACCCGACTGAAACACGGTGGGCCACTGAGACTGATCGAGACTGAGAAGGTGATTCGCCGTCCAGCAGAACGCGACAAACAGAAAGCATGTCGCGACACCACACGCCAGTAAGACTCGCAGCGGCAAAGCCCACGAAGCAATGGCGCGGCTTTTCACGACGTAAAGAAGATAGAACACGACAATGAGCACCGGAATGACGACCATCCAGCGCCATCCGAGCAACAGGTTGGCCGTGTAAAACTGCTGCTGATACAGAATTTGAACGAACAACAGCGGAGCAACTCCTGCAGTGATGGCTCCGCTCAGCGCGAACGGCATCCAGTCTCGCAGAAGTCGTGCCACGGGCTGCATGGTTCGGGGCGTTTTCTCCTTGCCCGGGAATAGGGACGCCCACGTCAGCCAAAGGCTGCCGCCAAGAACATAGGCCATCAGCACCACATGAACGACCAGCGTCAGCACGTAGATCGTCAGGTAGAACGCCAGAGGAAGCTGGAAGCCGAACGGGAATGTCGTGTTCATTACCGACTGCTCCCTTCTCGCGCGGCCATCGCTGAAGTGGAAACCCCGTGAACATCGGCCGGCTCCGTTCCCGCCTCGTCCAGCCAGTGAGTAATCCGTTCCAGCGTTTCCTGCGAAATGTCCTCATCCGAGTTTTGCTGCCGCTTACTCTTCACCCATCGGATGTACTGAATCAGACATTCCAGTTCTTTTGCGGTCCCGGCGAAGGGAGGCATAAACGGTTTGGTCTGCTGGAGCTTTGCAATGTTCATCCGCATCTGGTCGGTATCCCAGGTTCCCGTCAGATGGACAATAGCGTTGGCCCCTTCCATCGTATGACAGACGGCACATTGTCGCCGAAACACTTTGGCTCCCAGTTCAATGTTCGCGCTCGGAAGTTTCGATTCGAACGTAACGGGGAAAGGGTCGTCCGCCACACATCCTCGCCGACGAAGTTCCGCGACATCCTGCGGACGAATGCCATTCGAATACACAACATGCCGAATCGTGTACGGCTTACGCGAACCTTCCCGCACAAACTCACCACCAGCCGTGGCTCCAAAGGCCATGAACAGCAACAGAGTCGCCGTGGCACCGTTAATGTACAGCTTCTGAAACCACAAACCGATCAGAGCGTATGAGCCAATCGCAAGTGACGCTCCGACGGAGATCATGAAGAACAACATCATCGCCGGACTACCGCCCAGAACCCAGCTGCGACTGTCTTCCGGCATCGACAGCAAATACCAGCCTCCCAGCAAAGGCATTGCCAGCATCGGCGTCATCAGATGAGCCGCGCGGTTGATCAGTTCCTGCTTCTCAGACCGATCAAGAGACGGAATGACGTTGACGACAATACAGCCAATCAGCGCGGCAAGAGTCATGCAGACGATCGTGCGAAAAAACAGGCTTGGCCAGAAGCCGGGGTTGAAGAACCCATCGGTCAGCGAATGAGTTTCCAGCCACGACCCTGGCGTTAGCTGCCAGCTCAGAATGCCGTTGATCCAGAAGAGACTCATCCAGGCGGCAAATGCATACAGGCCCAGCAGAGTCAGATTCGTTCTGTCAGTCAGTTGATTGTGGTAGCGATAGAAACAATATCCGGCGACCACTTCCAGACTGAAGAATGTCCATTCCGTTGCCCAGATCCAGTGAAAGTTGAACACCATCTGACCGATGGTCGGTGCACTGACCTGAATCGAGGTGAACCAGATTCCAACTCCTGTCATTGCTCCCAGCACAAAGCTGATCAGCACCAGGATCTTGAAGTAGCCGTTGACGAAAAGTCGAGCCGTCGTGTTGCGTCCAGTCATTGCCAGCCACTGGAAGTAGCACAGCAGGATTCCACCACCGACAGCGAACTGAGCCAGAAACACGTGGACGATCGCCACGGCCGCCATGACCAGCCCGGGCATCAGGGGCCCATAATCATTGACAGGATAGACAGGGTTCATGGTGACGATTCCCCCGCGTGGTTGCCTGACAAAAGTCAGAACCGATGAGTGGTATTCGGACGGCCAGGGATGACGCGAGCGGCAAGTCCCACGCCAATCACGGCTGAGACTGAATCGCTCACAAGACCGAACCCATTCTAGCCGGGTGTGCTAATCAGCGCGCCTTCCGTTCCATTCTTTCCAGAACTACGAAAAGACTGACAGCTACAATCGCCAAACCTGAGAGAATCACCATGGGCGAAGCGTGAAAGAGCTGTGGTAAAGTCATCGCGCCAAGATCCACCCATTTCGCGCAACTGGCGACGGTGTTGTAGGACTCGGCCTGCAGGAATGCTCCGACCAGCATTCCCAGCGTTCCGGCGAAGGCCCTGCGATTGCGTTCTCCCAGTGCCGCGACTGCCGTTCCTGGGCACAGTCCCAGCAGTACCATACCCACGCCAAAGATCAATCCGCCGCCGATATTCGCGACCAGCAGCGCCGGCTTAATCGACAGCTTTGCCAGACCCTGGCCTTCCAGGAAGTACACGCCAAATCCGCCCACGACGATTGCTGTCAGCATTGTCTTCAGAACCGTGAAATCCTGAAGCAGGAACTGGCGAACGATGACTTCGTACTTGGTCACTCCGCCTTTTTGAAGAAGAAAACCGAAGACAAACCCCGTCAGCAGTCCTAGTGCAATCAGGTCGAATGATTCAAACATGGCTGAGACCTTGTTAGCGCCGTAGTGGAAGTGAATCGTTTGTTTTTCCCGACTGATCAGGCGGCCTGTTTTCGGAATAACAGAAAGGCAGTAGCAAGTCCGGAAGCAAACAGTGAGAAGAAGAATGCCCAGCTGGAAACAGCAAGCTGCAGTGACCCGCTGATGCCGTGCCCGCTTGTGCAGCCACCAGCCAGACGAGCTCCATAAATCAGAATGATTCCCGCAACGAACGCCAGCGCGTTCGATTTCACAGGACTGGAGCCAAATCGTTTGACCCAGAGATCCGGAGTTGCCTGACCGGATCTGTCTCCAGAAAGCCAGCTTGCAACGAACCCACCAAAAATGAGCCCAGCAAAGATCCCGGCTTCCCAGCCAAACGCTGACGGGACCTTGTAGTCACTGAAGTAAGAAACTTTCGCCGCATGTTCCGGCGCAAGAGCTGTCTCCACCACTTTTGTAACCTGCGAGAAGTTCGTCGAAACTCCCAGTGACTTCTTTGCGACACCGAACGTAAACCACGTCAGCATTCCAAGCAATGCGCCGACCAGATACGGGGACCAGCGTTGTTTCGTGAAGAGGTTCATCACGTGACTCCTGTGCAGGAAGGGGCGTTGTGGCGAAAATACTGGGGGCAGGTGAGACAGCGTCGGCGGGTGAAAACACAGCAAAATGCCTGCGAAGCAATTCGCACAACAGTCGCTGCGGTCAGGCAATAATATCGACATGTTCCGATATTACAATTACTGCTTTGCGGATTTTTCCATTCTTTTGAAACAATCTTCCCAGCCATCCATTCAACAGTGAGCCTCAATACAATCCATTGCACAGGGAGCCTGCACGTGACGAACCTGATCGCTCTGCTGGCCCAAACACGATGAAATGAAAGATGACATCAATGAACGAGAACCCTGCCTCCAATGCCCCCAATCCCGCGATGGTCTTTGACACGCTGAACGCCTACCAGCGAACCGGCGCGCTGCGAGCCGCGATTGAGTTGCGGATCTTCTCGATCATTCACCATACACCGCTCACCGCCGAACGCATTGCTCAGGAATGTCAGGCGAGCAGTCGTGGCGTTCGCATGCTGTGCGATTACCTCACAGTACACGGATTTCTTTCCAGATCGCAGACGGAGTATTCTCTGACGCCAACATCGGCCGTCTTTCTCGACGAAGCGTCGCCGCAATACATGGGGGCGATGGCCAGGTTTGTGGCTTCGGATGAGATGATCGACACCTTCTGCGGTGTCACGGGTTCCGTGAAGAAGGGCGGGACTCTGTTACCGGATGGCGGCAGCACGAAGCTCGACTACGAGCCCTGGATTGAATTCGCTGAATCGATGGCGCCGATGATGATGCCATCGGCAATGTTCATCGCGGGGCTCGTTTCTGAGCGATTCGGGAAGCGACCGATCCGAGTCTTTGACATCGCTGCAAGTCACGGCCAGTTCGGACTGTCGATTGCGCGGCAGTTTCCGGAGTCCTCTGTGGTCGCACAGGACTTTGCTCCCGTCCTGACTGTGACTCGGCGAAACGTCGAACACGCGGGTATGATGAATCGGTATGAGTTCCTGCCTGGTGACGTCATGACGATCGACTATCCCGGAATGTTTGACTGCATCCTGCTGACGAACTTTCTGCATCACTTCAGCCAGTCGGCGTGCGAGAACTTGTTGCGCCGGCTGAAGAGTCACCTCAACCCCAGCGGAATCATTGTGACGCTGGAATTCGTGCCGAACGAAGACCGAATCTCGCCGCCGATGCCGGCAACGTTTGCATTGACAATGCTGATGACCACCGGCGAAGGCGATGCATACACATTCGCCGAATACTGCCGGATGTTCTCTTCGGCTGGCTTCCACCAAAATCAACTGCTCGACGTTCCTCAGTCGCCATCGCGAGTCATCGTGAGCGCAGTCTGAAGAGGGAGAGGTTTCAGTTTTCAGTGTTCAGTGTTCAGGTAGGGTGAGTGTAGAACGATTGTCCTCAATCGTTTCCCTCCGCATTTTGCAATTTTCATTCTCCAATAATCATTAACCATTTCCCCCCGCCCGGTTGCTGGGTTCCCGCCTGCGCGGGAATGACTGGTGAGTGTAGAACGATTGTCCTCAATCGTTTCGTCGCGCATTTTGCAATTTTCATTCTCCAACAATCATTAACCATTTCATCCTGCTCGTTTGCTGGGTTCCCGCCTGCGCGGGAATGACGGATGGGTGTAGAACGATTGTCCTCAATCGTTTCCCTCCGCATTTTGCAATTTTCATTCTCCAATAATCATTAACCATTTCCCCCTGCCCGGTTTCTGGGTTCCCGCCTGCGCGGGAATGACGGGTGTGAGGTTTCAGTGTCCAGGGCCGGCAAAGAAACTCAGAACTTCTGCGAACCTTGGCTCAGGTCCGCGCGTCTAAGGTTCAACTCACTGCCATGAGACAGTGGTTACATCAAGGGAAGCCTGCAATGTTGTTCATACGGTCAACTTTCAAAAGCGGATGCCTGAATATCGGGCAAGGCATCAATGCGGGATGCCAGTTGGGCTGCTGCAAGGATGAGATCAGCTTGGACCTGCGATTGTGACGCTGGCTGCATTCGGAGAACAACTCCAGAGCCCGATGTCGCAAGGCATCGGGCTTTTTTGTTTTTGAGCTTCACCAGTAGAGATTCGTCGAGCATTCAAGACGGCGTGAACAGAATGCAGCCCGGTCGTCCAACGGTTCAGGACACTGCTCTGATAAGGCGGAAACGAAGGTTCGACTCCTTTTCGGGCTACTTCGAGTCACAGTTTTTTCACTGATCAAACACGGGAATTGCGTGGGGCTTTAACAACGAACGCTTCGCCTCACGCAGACCAACATGACGCTGGAGCCAGATGGTTAGGCGGCTGCCTGCAAAGCAGTTTCAAGTGGGTTCGACTCCCACTGGCGTCTCTTCGCAGTCTGTTGATTTCTGATGGTTCCTGAAACAATCACTCGCTGACGCAACGGGTTGAGATGGAATCAAGAGACTGTCAAAGGCATAGGCGTTTATGTCTCCTGTCCAGCGGCATGCAGACCATCCGGAAGGATTTGGTACTGCCTGTTCCGTACATGGGTTCTAAGCGGGAGGCATCGATGTCGGTTAGCTCAATGGTAGAGCTCCAGGCTGCACGTCTGGAAGTCACAGGTTCGAATCCTGTACCGAAAACCCAGTCGTCGGGTGGTACCCGACACCGACCATTTAAGTCGGCCGGCACTTCACCGTGTCTCAATGCCTGAAGGAGGCAGACGTCCGTTTCGATCGGCTCACACTGAATGCAGCATCATGCCAAGCCAGCGCGAAAGCGCAGCGAGGCAGTGATTGACGCAATCACGATGAGCAGCAGAACACGACGCTCTGTAGTGTGTGGATACCGCGTCCGTCAGCAGCGGCGGAAAGGCCTTGACGCAGCAGTCTTCGCTGGACCGAACTCACCGAGTTCGACCAGAGAATCCTGATGCCGAATCGCCTGGAACCCGATGCCTGCAGACGCTCAAACTCACTCCGCGTTTCGTTGATGTGATCCGCGAACGCTCTGCCTTCGAAGGTGTTTTTCTGACTTCATTCAACGCGGCATTGTCGTCGCATCGCTGCTCTCATTTGGATTGAGAGCATTATTCCGGAGAGTCGTTCCGGGGAGGTAAGTATGTTCGTTTTCAAAAGAATCAAGATTCGAAGTTACGAAGTCGGACTCCTGTTTCGCGACGGGGAATTCCAGGGGCTCGTCAAAGCGGGGACTCATTGGTACTTCGATCCATTCGGCAAGATTCGAGTCGAAGTGGTGTCGCAGCGCGAGCCATGGCTTGTCCATGAAAAGCTCGACCTGATCGTGAAGTCGGGGGCATTGACAGACCATGCGATCGTCCTTGACCTGAAGGATAATGAACGAGCATTGGTGTGGATCGAGAATCGATTCAGTCATCTTCTGCCTGCAGGTCTTTACGCCTACTGGACAGGTCAGAAAGATGTTCGAGTGGAAATTGTCGACGCTCGAAACGTGAAGTTCGAACATCACGAACTGAAGGTCATCGCGAAGTCGCCAATGGCCCAGCGTGTTCTGGACATCAGTACGGTCGCTCGTGATCGAGCGGGCGTATTGTTCGTCGACGGTCGGTACATCGAGACTCTGGATCCTGGACTGTATGCCTTCTGGAAAGGGCAGTCGGAAGCCAGGGTTGTTGAAGTCGACCTGCGTGAAACGATGGTCGATGTCGGTGGGCAGGACATCATGACGGCTGACAAAGTGACGCTGCGTCTGAACGCCGTCGTGACGTACCGAATTGTGGATGCTCGCAAGTCGATCAGCCAGACCGACGACGTTCGCCAGGCTCTGTACCGCGAAACGCAGCTCGTCCTGCGCAGCGTCGTGGGCGCACGTGAACTCGATGCCTTCCTGACGGAGAAGGATGCCGTCGCGGCGGAAGTGGAACAGAACGTCCGCAGTCGCGCCAGTGAACTGGGTCTTGAGATCGCATCTGTCGGGATCAAGGATGTGATCCTTCCTGGCGAGATGAAGGATCTTATGAACAAGGTGACGGAAGCTCGCAAGGCCGCCGAAGCCAACCTGATCTCGCGTCGCGAAGAAACAGCGGCCATCCGATCGCAGGCCAACACGGCAAAACTGCTTTCGGACAACCCTGTGCTCATGCGACTCCGTGAACTGGAAGTGCTCGAGAAGATCGCAACGGCCGGTAAGCTGAATATCGTACTTGGTGAAAAAGCACCAGGCGAAAAAGGGCTTGCTGACAAGGTGATCGGTCTGTTGTAGAGCGCTTCGGCGTCGTCAGGCACTCGACAAACGCTTCAGCACCTCTGATCTGTGCCCACGGATCAGAGGTGTTTTTGCGCGCGTTGAAAGTCTGTCGAGACCAGTTGACTGAGCCCAACAATGACCCGCCAAATTCCGTTTGTAACGAATAGTCCGACTGCAACAGGCGACTCCGCGAGTCAACAGGAAATTCGTGGCTCGTTGCGAACGGGCACCGACCTGCTGGCAAATGGCAACCTAACGTTCAGGGACCCCCTCTCCTGCATCCAACGCTGTGTTGCCCTACAACACAACAACCTCTGATGGTGACTCATCGGAAGTGCGTGCGGCATGCGGACAAGCTCCCAAGTTTCGCACTGGCATCATTCGCACCCGCGGATGATGTTCCGAAGCACACATCGCGAGGGGTAAATACATGGCTCGGAATTCGTCCGGCTCTTTGTTGGTCGTAGACGACGATCGTCACATTCAGGCCGCAATGGCCGATTATTTGCGCAGTCTTGGTCATCGGACTGAAACTGCATCCACCTGCACCGAAGCGGTGGAACGCATGGAGGAGTTTCCTTTTGAAGTCGTGATCTGCGACGTTAACCTGCCTGACAAGGATGGTTTCCAGCTGCTTCAGTGGGCGCGTGAAAATGCTCCTGAAACATCTGTGATCCTGCTGACAGGTTTCGGCACCATCGAAAGCGCTGTGGAAGCGATTCGCATGGGCGCCTTTGACTACCTGACAAAGCCCGTGATCGACGAAGAACTTCGTTTCTCCATCGAACGCGCTATCGGTCAGCGTAAGATCATCGAAGAGAACAAGAAGCTGAAGGCTCAGCTGACTCAGCGTTATGGCCTGTCGAGCGTCATCGGCAAGGACTATAAGATGCTGCGAATGTTCGAGCTGATTGAAAGCGTCGCGGATACTCGAACGACCGTTCTGATTCTCGGTGAGAGCGGAACAGGCAAGACGATGACCGCACGTGCGATTCATCATCTCAGTAATCGTCGTGAGAAGCCGTTTGTGGAAGTCGCCTGCGGTGCTCTTCCTGAAACGCTGCTCGAAAGCGAACTCTTCGGCCATGTCGCTGGTGCCTTTACTGGTGCATCACATGACAAGGTTGGCAAGTTCCTTCAGGCTGACGGCGGTACGCTGTTCCTGGACGAAATTGCAACAGCGTCCCCTGCCCTGCAGGTCAAGCTGCTGCGTGTCCTTCAGGATCGGGAGTTTGAACCTGTCGGTGGCAACACGACTCACAAGGTCGACGTCCGACTGGTTCTTGCAACCAACGAGAATCTGGAAGACGCTGTCCGTGAGGGACGCTTCCGAGAAGACCTCTATTATCGAATCAACGTCATCACGCTGACTCAGCCACCTTTGCGAGATCGCATCGGTGACATTCCTCTGCTGTCAGAACACTATCTTAAGCTGTTCTGTGAGCAGACGGGTCGCCATGTCAGCGAGATTGACGAAATGGCAATGCAGGCCATGCAGCATTATCACTGGCCGGGCAACGTTCGCGAACTCGTCAACGTGATCGAGCGAGCTGTGGTCCTGTGTCGAGACGGACGAATTACTCCGGCCGATCTGCCGGAGAAACTGTTCGCGAATCACGAACATCGAGCCGCCGTTGCTGCTCAGCTCGGCAACGCATCTCTGAAAGCGGCTCTGACCGAACCGGAGCGTCAGCTGATCATTCAGGCTCTGGAAACCAGCGGCTGGAATCGACAGAAGACCGCCAAGGCACTCGGCATCAACCGAACGACGCTGTACAAGAAGATGAAGCGATACGACATCGACTTCGAATCGGTGTACAAGCACATCTGATCAACGGATGTGTGAGACTCGGTGAAACAAGAAAGCCCCGTGACGGAGCCATCCGCACGGGGCTTTTCTCGTTTGATCAGGTACTGTCGCCATTCCGGCTGAGGCGGGAATTCAGAACAGTTTGGAACCGCGAATGGACGCGAATCAACGCGAATAACGCAAAACAAACCGGAGCAGGGATTTGTTTCTAAAGGCGAGCGGGGCGACGTCAGTCCCCTGATTGCGATTTTGCACTCAATTACCGCTCGCCCTTCTCAATTTCAGCGCATGTCTTCGTACTCGCACTCAAAAACGCGGTGTGGTCACCCTGTGGCGGCTCATAACTGCTGGATTCAAACCCGCGAATCCGCCACTCCCGGGTCGATCGGTTTCTTATGCGGTCTTCAGTCCAACGAGGCTATGTTGAGCGAGTCGCCGTCGCCTTCGACTCCACAAAAACAGGCATATGAGTATGACGCTCGTAACCGCAATTGCACCAAGAGTCTTCGCTAGCTGCACCGTGCGAACAGCACTTGCCTGATGTCGGTAGTGCGACACAATAAATGCAGCGTCGTCTGGGTGCAGTCGCCAGTCGTAGTAGCCCCCGGCCACCGTGGTTCCGCTGAGGCGGTCTGCCAAATGACGATCATAGACAAGTCGCAACTGCTTCATGTGCAACGGAGGATGCTCCTGATCTCGAAACACAACATCACCAGTGAGCGTGATGTCACCGCTGATGTTTTCATCGAGAAACGAATCAGTCCCCAGTTGCACTCCACCTTTGACACTGCTTTCCAGGTGGTCCAAAGGTGAGTACTCTCCAAAGACGCCAACTCCCCCGGTGAATGCCGGCTTCCCGTCCACCGAGATGTAGAATCGCCAGTATCCGCCTGCAACGGCCGTGGCTGTCGATGACAACGTGACAAGAACGACAGCGGCAACCAGCAGGAGGCAGCTCCTCATTTGTTGGGTTCCTCGTGAAGGAGAAATCGTCCACATCAAGAATTCGATCTATGTGTCGGGCGTCTGGCCAACGTAGAAGTGCGCGTCGAATTCTTCCGCTTCGAGGAATGGGGGCACCGAGCTGAGCCAGACCTATGCGGAAACCATACCGATCACTCGGCGGCTGAGATGAGTCTACCAGTGGTGTCCGAGATTGTCACCCGGAATTCCGGTTCGACGAGCGGGGCGACGTCAGTCCCCTGATTGCGTTTCCGCACTGGGCGCTTCATGTCAGATCGCTAACTTCGCCGAATCGCCGCGAACTTGCGAACCTGCTCGGTGAGTGCAATCTCAGTCGGCAGTCGCTCCATCGAGCTTGCTCCATAGAAGCCATCGATCTGCGGCAGCTTGCGAAGGACGTAATCGGCATCGGCCGGCATCGCAATCGGTCCACCGTGACAAAGTACCAGCACATCCGAACGGACCGACCGCGCCGCTGCCGTCATTTCCGCGATGAGTGTCACGCACTGATCCAGAGTCATCGCGGTTTGAGCACCGATGGTTCCGGATGTCGTCAGGCCCATGTGAGCGACGATGATGTCCGCTCCGGCCTTCGTCAGCTGTTCGGCCTGCCTGCAGTCGAACGCATAGGGCGTTGTCAGAAGGTCAAGCTCGTGAGCTTCCGCAACGAGGTCGATTTCGAGTCCAAAGCCCATTCCGGTTTCTTCCAGATTGGCTCGGAAGACACCGTCAATCAGGCCGACTGTCGGGAAGTTCTGAATTCCCGCGAAGCCCAGTTCCTTGAGTTCATTCAGAAAGTGTCGCCGAATCATGAACGGGTCCGTCCCGCAGACGCCCGCCAGCACAGGAGTTTTCTCCACGGCGGTCAGAACTTCATACGCCATTTCGCGGACGATGTGATTTGCATTGCCGTACGGCATCAACCCAGCCAGGGATCCTCGCCCCGCCATTCGGTAGCGGCCGGAGTTATAAATCACAATCAGATCAATCCCGCCCGCCTCTTCGCACTTGGCACTGATCCCGGTCCCCGCACCGCCTCCGATGATCGGCAGTCCCTGAGCCACCTTGGCGCGAAGATGTGACAAGATCTGCTGTCGACGAGAACTCGTAGTCATTGCTCGGTACCTTTTCCCAGTGTAGAGCAACTGTCCTCAGTTGCTGACTGCTCTGTCACAACCCAACCCCCGCGACTTCAATCGCGAATTTCAACCGGCCAATGGACCTTCTCCCCTGGCCAGGGGAAAAGGTGGCCGACAGGCCGGGGTTTGCCCTGTTGACTTCGTTCCTAAATCCTTCGCAGCAGTGCCGGCAGGCAGGACCTGGCGCGAGCGTCGCGAAACGCGGTTCGGAAGCATGAATTGACGGGTAGAATTGAGCAAAGCTGAGGAACCGAAATCCTGAACTTTCCAGATCTTGCTCCCGGAACAGCCCCACGCTACATTTCCGCCAACCAATCCTGAACCCGCAAAAATCCGCGGTGTCCAACGATTGACCGCCGCCGTAGCTCAGTTGGCAGAGCGACGCTTTCGTAAAGCGTAGGTCGCTGGTTCGACTCCAGTCGGCGGCTCTTGGAAAAGCCCATTAAACACAGGGAAATCGGTGACTCGCCGGTTTCCCTTTTTTCGTTTCCGGCCGTCTGGTCACCTCTTTCGTCACCCTTCGACGACTCAGTAGTTGGCGGATTCGACTTCAGTAGGAAGCGATGGAATTCTGTGAGGGCCTCCTTGGCAGCGACGTTGACTTGGAGCGTCCTCCGCGACGCAGGGGTAAAGTCGCGGATGTTTGTCAAAGTAGGTCCATTCTGCCGGAAAGGACTTTCGCCACGCAGAGGGCTGACGCCCTGCCGCTCGCCGAGGTCGTCTTTCGCTCTACGAAAGGCGCGTTGCGGTTCGCTACTTGAGTGGAGCGACAGTCGACTTCGGCCGAGCAGCACTTATTGAAAGGTGCCGTTCTCGCATTGCTTCCAGCAGCCGAAGCTTCTCCGCATACGGCAACGCGGCCAGCCGGGTTCGCATCTTCTTCTTACTATCGAGCACAGCTTTCATTTCCCACGATGTCATGACAGGTACCTTTCTTGAAACATCGCCCATTTTGCTGTCAGCCCAAACCGCTCGAGTAACCGACTGAATCGTTCAGAATCCAGGACACCTTCCTCAACAAACGCGACAAGTCTTGCCATATCCTTGGGCCGTCCCGTTTCCAATGCAATAGCGGCAAGGTGCTACGCTGTAAAAACTCGTGTCGGGGTACTCTCCACCTCTGTCTGAACGGCATGCTGCAGAGCATCCTCCGCTAATGGCCCAGTGGGCGGAAGGAACTGCACTGGCCAGTCGCCGATGACCAGATATTCTCCTTCAATTCGTGCCCCGCGAGGAACCAGGTAATCATACAGCGGCTGCGGAGAAATGAGGAACTGATTTTCCTGAAGGCGAAATGCAACGAAGATGTCTATATCCAGCGTCGCCACTGGTTCCAGGTACATTGCGGCAGCGACCGCGCCGCCAATTGCATATCCACCAATGACACCATCACGTTCCATTTCGTTGACTAACGCAAGAATCTCGGTGATCTTCATCGGAGCATTCCCTTCAATTCCTTCATCCCCCGCTGAATGTCCGCTTCGAGTCATCCAGACGCCGAAGAAACAGCATGTACGTGATCTGCTCCATGACTTCCAGCGGATTGGAAATGCCTCCCGTCCAAAAGGCGTTCCAAATCGAATCGACCTGACTTTTGATTTCACCAGTGATCATGTTCTCAACGTCGTCCCACGTTCATTTGATCTTCACCCGGCACATGGCGAGCCAAATCCCATTGGAGTTTAGGCCGGTGCACACTGGACGCAAAGTGTCTCGCCTTGCGATTCAGGCCTGACAGGCCGTCACAACCCCTGCCGGTGTGCGTAAGCCACCGGAAGCGAAGCACAAGCCCGTCCACAAGGCCCGAAGGGTTGACACATTGACGCGATTGGGCCAACAGGTTGTGTCGGCCTTCCAGGGGTTCGATATGGTGGTCAACGCGAAACCAGGCAGAACAACAAATACGCCGAGTTGCCGACCGGGCGTTTCCTGATGTAAAAGTCACTTGCTGACGCATAGATCGCGATTTGTGAGCACATCAATGAGGCGGAAATTCGTGGCAGAGCCAAACCGTGATGATCCTCGTGAAGTTGTGCTCGCGTTTGCGAGAGCATACACGCTTTGGGAAAACCGCGTGCGTCGGACCCGCGATGGATTGGACGATCGCGATTTACAAAAGCAACTGGACGAGATCATTCGCAACTTTTGCACGCACAAGAAGCGTGCATACGTCGATGGTTGCTATTCGTACCAGACGCCACCGGCCTACAAACAGGTCATCGAACGCAACATAGTCAACGTCGAGACCGTTAGTCGCTCGCGGGTACACGTCGATACGAATCAACTTCAGTGGCACGCGTACCGGTTCGTCGTCATAAAAAAGTCGGACGGCTGGCGAATTGACGGTGTGAAATGGCGGTCTTCCGATGATGGACAATGGGAGAACACTCTCATTGGTTCATGACGACGTTTGCTCAAAGGAATCTCGAAAATCTGCAGCCGAGTTGGCGTCGGCGGTTTCTCAAATGGCACGTCAGCCTCGCCAACCGGCTGATCTTGATCGTCATTCAGGCCAATCAAAAATATGCCATCGTGGATTACTGCCTACTGTCCGGTGACCATTGACGATGTTACTCCCGAATCGCTGGCAACCCTCCGGGAGAACGATTTCTGGACGCTCGCGGAGGACTACGGCGTTGGTGACGAACAGGTGTCTCCAGCACTGAAGCTCTTCAGAATCGAAAAGTCGAAAGACGGCTTTCAGCTTATCTACAGGCCTGCTGGTGAACGCCAGCTCGCAATTCGCTGCTGGACGTCACCTGATCGCGTTGCCGAGGAGATCGCCGAAGTCAAGGACTTGCCTGGCGATTCAAACCCACCACTGATTGACTCAATTGCTGCGACTAGAGCCGTCGTTGCGGTCGAACTCGGCGCAAGCCAGATGACGGACATGGGAATAGTGTTCGCCTATGAAGTTGCACGTTGGCTTGGATCACACAAGAACGCCCTGATCAAAGGTGTCGATGACGACTGGTCACGAATAGTTGACAGTGGATTTGTCCGCCTGTAGCTGGAACAAAATGGCCAATCCTGCTTGGGCGACATAATCCTGCGAGAGGGCAGCATGCACCGCCCGACTGGATGACATCGTCGATGGACCTTTGCGGTGGGGCGCTACAAATTGCTGCTTCCGTTGGTGCAGGACCGACGGAAAGCGAAGACACGCGAGTGGGTGGTGTTATCCGCGTGGATCCGCGTCATCTGCGGTTTCAATGCTCCGTTCACGTCAGTGGTTCTTTGGCGGCGGTGTTGAGTTTCCCGCGGCGGAGCCACGGGGCACATTTCGGTGATTCCCTCGCATTGCGTTTCTGCGACGGCAAATTGCGTCGAACGACAATCCTGTTATGTTTCGGACGTTCGTTGACGCGGTGACACTAACAGGGACTCGGATCAAGGCATGAAAAAGGAAGAAGCACGTCGCTGGCTGCGTGAGCGGCTGAAGACTCAGGAACGACTGACGATGGGTGCGATGGCGGCGATGTTTGCCATCGGTGGCTTTGCGTGGATGATGGAACTTGGGATGGCCTGGCTGATCATTCGGGCCGGCTTTTTCAGCAGCTGGATCTTTAGCTTTCTGATCGCGGCAGGAATCCTTGGGGCACTTCAGTACGTTGTGCTTCTCCGGATGCCACGCAGTCTTGCCGACCGCAAGGTATCGAATGACTCTGGCGATGAAGTTGATTTCGTCACCGCACAGCCGCTTTCCGCCGTTTGGATGTATGGACTGGGCAGCCTTGAGACCGACCAGTCGTGGCAGGAACGCCTTCTGGGAATCCTCTGCCTTCCCCAGCGCATGATCAGCGCGGGACTGTTCACAAAGAAGCGTCTGGAAGAGGTGCGTAAGATCAACGTTGACGCCTGTGCCTCGGTCCTTCGCCATTTGCACAAAGAGGCCGAACGCGTTGAAGTCGCCGATCTGGCCGAAGAACTGGACCTCGCGGATCCACGCCAAACGATTCGAGAGACCACGTTGATCGACGGCGTCGTTGTGCTGACTCGTCGTACGCCCGGTCTCAGCCTGGCCAACCGCCTGATCGACGACATCAACGACTGGCTGCAGAAGGCTCATGCGGCAAACGATTAGTGCTGAGCCTCCGGGATCTTTAGCAAGATCCACTACCTCCAGTCAACTTGTAAGAAGCGCGCAAGACCATGGCGTTTGGTCCTGCGGAAAAAATCAAAAAGGACACAATCATGACCAATCTGACCGGACAGAAAATTCTGTGCTTTGTCGGTGACGACTACGAAGACCTCGAACTGTGGTACCCAAAGCTTCGTTTGATTGAAGCGGGTGCTCAGTTTGTGGTTGCAGGACAGGAAGCAAAGAAGAAGTACATTGGCAAGAACGGATATCCGTGCGTGTCCGACATCGTGATCCAGGGCATCAACACCTCGGACTACGATGGACTGATCTGCGCGGGTGGCTGGATGCCGGACAAACTTCGCAGAGACCCGGAGGTTCTCCGGATTACTCGTGAGTTTGCGCAGGCGTCAAAGTTGGTTGCAGCCATTTGTCATGGCGGATGGATTCCAATTTCGGCAGGTGTTTACCGAGGCGTCAAGGTGACAGGATCGCCAGGAATCAAAGACGATCTGGTGAACGCTGGCGCTGAGTTTGAAGATCGTTCTGTGGTCGTTGACCGACACTTTGTCAGCAGCCGAAAGCCGGATGATTTGCCGGACTTTTGTAAGGGATGCCTGGAAGTCCTGCAAAAGGCTCGTTGATCGCACTGAGCGACAACTTTGTGGTTTGTACTTATCTGGATTGTGGGGGTCTTTGGCAATGCGGACGCGACTTGAGTTTTCACTTCATTCTCTGATGATCTCCGTAGCACTTTCTGCAGCTCTGTCGTGGAACGGCAGCGTTCGCGGCGATGACTGGCCGCAGTTCCTGGGAGCCAACCGCGATGGAGTGTCTGGTGACACAGGGCTGCTAAAGAAATTCGGTCCTAAGGGCCCAAAAGTTCTATGGCAGACAGATCTTGGCGTTGGAATGTCGGGGATCTCGGTCGTCGGCAACCAGGTGTTTACGCTCTACCAGGATGAAGAGTCGCAGTATGTCGTTTGCCTGAATGCAGACGATGGAAAAATTGCCTGGAAGACTGCGGTTGGCCCCATGTATGAAAACGGAATGGGCAACGGTCCGCGCGCCACGCCCTCAGTATCAGGTGAGACCGTTTTCGTACTCACCGGCGAAGGAATTCTCGCAGCCCTGAAGCGAGAGGATGGGACCAGGCTGTGGGAGGTCAATGTCCCGAAGAGCCTTGGTGGTGAACCATCAGAATATGGAATGTCCTGTTCACCGCTGGTCGTCGGGAAGTCCGTGATCGTCCATGCCGGAACAGAAAAGGCAGCGATTGCGGCGTTCGATGTCGCCAGTGGAAAGTTGAGCTGGAAAGCGGGCAGCGGCAAAGCTGGATATTCGTCGCCGGTGCTGAAGGAGCTGTCCGGTGTTCCTCAGGTTCTTGCGTTCACGGCATCCGGATTGACCAGTGTTGATCCGGCTGATGGCACAGAACTGTGGTCGTTCCCTTTTGTCACTGATTACGACTGCAACACTGCGAATCCGGTGGCGACGGACGACCAGCACGTGCTGATCTCTGCCGGGGAAAACCATGGAGCTGTGATGCTGAACGTCAGCAGGAATGGCGCGAAATGGATGGTGAAGGACGTGTGGACATCCTCCGGGAAGGACAGCCAGCTGCGCGCGGAATGGCAAACGCCAGTGCTGCTCGACGGCCATCTGTATGGGCTTGATAACAGTGGAAGCGCTGGGCCGATTACGAATCTTGTCTGCATTCGATTGTCCGACCGAAAGACGGTGTGGCAGAAGACCCGATTTGGAAAGAGCAACTTGATTCTGGCTGATGGCACACTGTGGCTGACAACCATGGAAGGAGAACTTGTGGCGGTCGCAGCGAAACCCGATGCCTTTGCGGAAACCGGCCGCGCCAAGGTGATGGAGACGACTCGCCAGGCCCCGGCGATTTCCAACGGGCGACTCTTCGTGCGGGACGATGTTCGAATGATTTGCTTTGATGTGAAGAGCCCGTAGTTTTTTTTCAAGCGTTATTCCCGCGCAGGCGGGGAACCCTGGTTTCGACGTTCTGGGTTCCCGCCTGCGCTGGAATGACGGCTAAACCCAAATGACGGCTAAACCCAAATTGTTGATGTGACAAACCACTATCGGTTAGCGGCCATTTGCCGCGCGCACACCGTGATGGCGGATCAGGATGGGTGTTGTATCGGGAAGTTGACGCATCCCGCTCGCCACATTTTTTGTCCCTCATTTTTTGTCAGATCAATGTGCTCATTGCGACAGCGCAGGTTTTACGGCGTGCTCACCTGGGCTTCCGGAGCATGCCCTGCGGACGTACCACCCTAATCGGGGCTCTCATTTGCATTTCGGAGTTGCGGTACCGGGAAGCCGACGCATCCCGCTCGCCTCTTTTGAGGGACGCTAGTTGACTGCCCGAACTTTTGGTTCCGGGTTAGACTTTTGGTAGCCCAAAGAAAAGCTGACAAATTCCTGTCAGAAACTATTCCGCTCCGTCAATCACTGATACGGAGGATTCATGCCGGTGGCCCTTTCAGAACTGGTCGAGCAGTACCAGCCCATGCTGGTTGCGTATGCTCGCGCGCTGATGAAAGGGAATAGCCATGCCGCGGATGACCTGGTGCAGGAATCCTATGTGACGGCCTGTGGTCGTATTTCGGAGTTTCGAGAAGGAGCAGATTTTGGAGCATGGCTCCGCGGGATCGCGCGACTGAAGGCGATGGAAATGTGGAGGAAAGAACGGCGATCGGAACTCATCCAGGATCCGGAGATTCTTGAAGGAATCGAAGAGACGTTTGCAGCGTTCGATCGACCGTCGGCTTCCGGATCTTGGAAAGAGGAGGCGCGTGAGAGACTGTCGCATTGTCTGAGTCGTCTGAATGAAGGGCTTCGTGCGCTTGTGTGCCTGATCTATCAGACTGGCGTTGAATTTCGGTCAGCCTGTGCGGAACTTCAGCTTTCCGAAGCGGCTGCCTATCAAAGACTTAGTCGAGCCAGAGAATTACTGCGGCAGTGTGTTCAGAAGACTCACAGCGAGGCAAACTCGAATGAATGAACCACTGTCAAAAGCAGAGCCCGATTCGAACGGCGACGAGCCACACAAACTGCGGCAGGAGGGTCGCGACATTGCGATGGAAGCAATTCTTCGCACCGTGTTCGAAGGCACGTTAGCTACCGAAGCATCGAAGTTCGCTGATTCCAAAGCAGCTCCGGGTGGCAAACGGCCACGTCGGTTGCTGCCTGAACTTTGGTCACCTGGCTTCATTGCCGCCGCGACACTCCTGCTCGCGGTCTCATCGTTTCTCTGGTTACGGAGCCGAATCGAACCTGAAAGCAACATGACAACCACGATGGCTCCTGCAGGCCGGGCGGCTCCGGCCCCGGACGCCGCTCCACCACCCGCACCACGCTCAACACAGGACGATCCGCGATCACCGATGATGATATCTGAGGATCCGTCACCTGTGGTGCCAACCTGGGAAGTCGTTGCTGAGGAAGGAGCGACCTATCAAACAGTCGACACGAATCACATTACGCTTCAAACCGGAGAGATTCAGATTGTTGGAACGCAATCAGATTCAGCTCCTCTGGAAATCTCCACGGCCACTGGAAAAGTGGTTGCGTCTGGAGACATGAACTTTCGAATTGGACATCATCCCTGGAACAAGGCGAATGCCATGAATACTAATCTGTTGCGAGTACTGATCCTTGCAGGAGCGGTCACAATGACCAGCTCCGACGGGCAACTGACGGGCACTGCCGGCCAGCTTCTGGCTGCGGTCCCTGGAGAACCACCGCAGAACATTGCGGTGA
>JAEUII010000074.1 GCA_016795145.1 Planctomycetaceae bacterium | reverse complement strand
GGTTCTTCGTTATTTGTGAGCGATGAAACGGCAACACAACCAGGAACGAAGAACAAAGAACCAGGAACAAACTTCGCAGCTACCCGGTCTCGGCAATACGACATCCTGGCATCGGCTTCCGGCGCCTTCGGCACACGCACTTCGTACGTGCTACCCAGTGTAGAACGGCTGTCCTCAGCCGTTTCCAAGTCAACAAACGCAAAAGCGATTGAGGACAATCGCTCTACATTGGGCAATTTGGGTGTTTGCGAACTGATCTTGTGGCAATCTTTGCTTGTTCGTTAAAACGCGAGGGTTTCAGGGGCGGCAGGAGGCCGACGGTTTCAGGGGTGGAAAGGATTCCGCTGGGGATGTGGTGTCGTCATTGTCTTCGAGAGGTAAATGCCAACAGCACCGGGCTTTCCGGCGGCACGTGCCCTCTTTGCGGACATAAGACGGAGCCTGTGACTCGGCAAACTGACGCGATTCGTCAGGCACGCGAAATCCTTGAACGGTGGCAGTCGAGCGATCTCTTCGACCGCATCAGCAGCACCGAATCGCTTCCGGAGCGTAAGCAGCAGGACACGGAACCTCTGCCCGGACTGCCATTCCATCGAACATCGCCAGATCGAACGCCGCAGCCAACATCAAGAGACACGGCACCGCTCAAGATCGCTCCTTCCACGTCGGCAGAAGCTCCGACGGCGCCCCCAAAGCGTCAGGAGATTCCACCGTCGGCCGATCCACCAAAGCGGTCCTTTGCACAAAGCGGTCAGCGTATCCTGCGACCCATGGATCCACTGGCTGCAATCCTTGGTGACCTGATCGCCCCAAAGCCTTTTCTGGCAACCGCGGCACCGCCCGCCGAAGATTCGACCGACTCCCGATTGCCCAGCCGAGTGTCATCGCCCACAGCCGCTCAACCAGCGATGGAAGAACAGGAACTGCAGATCGCGTCGGAAGTTGAATACACTGACGAAGCGACGGCCGCCCTATTTTCCGACCACATCAACCTCGACGACATCAGTGACCTTCCATCAGCCAGTGAAGTCCATCTTCACACACCTGAGCATGTGACAAGGGAAGACGTCGCTGAGACCGCTGCGCAACACTCCTCGCCGACTTCGCAGCACGAGTCCGCCGAACAACTGACACAATCCCTACCAACGGCAACACCGCCCGTCCTGTCAATTGCATCGATTCATGAGGAATCGAACGTGGAAATGCCTGTTTCGGCAGATTCTGCCAATGATCAGCAATCGACAACCTCCGTTGCGCCGATGAAGACTCAGAGGAATCCTCTGAAGCGTCCGCCGCTGCAGCGCCGTTTTCAGTCCGCCAAAGCACCGGTCAATTCGGTTCAAAGCGAAACAGGAACTGATCCCATGACGAAGAAGTTTCGAATCGACGTGCCTGGTGAGCAGGAATCGTTGCAGGAACCAGCAGCCTCAACAGGGGCCATCAATTCGTCTGTCGCACCGGAAACACGAATCGTTTCGAATTCGCCCAAGCCCGGTCGACGTCTGCGCATCGATTCCGCAGAGAGCCTCGATGATGTGGCGGCGACTGATGGCCGACGCACTCGAACTCAGGGGCTTCCTCACCACCGCTACATTGATGAGCCACACGGTAACGGCGTACGAGGACCACACTTCGAAGTCAGCTCACCTCGTCGTTCAAATCTGACTTCCATCATTGGTCAGAGCCTTGCGTACCTGGGTGTGCTTGGCCTGACGATCGGCACGTCGATGGTGATCTACGGTCACTTTGGCGGTTACGCTGAATACACACCGACCGGATGGCTCGTCACGACAGTGGCTCAGATGCTGCTGTTCCTTGGCGTCATCAACCTGGTCTCCGGCGGCATTGAGCAGAATAATGACGACGTCTCCCGCCGCATCAATTCGCTCGGCGAACAGCTGGTACGCATTGAACAGGTCACATCCGAAGTTCTGCGCGGGCCAAAGATCTCACCTCGGCTTTACGCCAATCCGGACGACGAAGAAGCCGCCGCTTCGACTCGCGAGACTGTGGGTGTTGAACGGGAACGCGAATAGCGCGGTTTCACAACCCGACACGTCAGTGAGGGATCGAGTCCCTGATACATTCCTCGCTGACGCTGTTGCTCTTGGGCTTATCCGTGCCATCCGCGTTATCCGTGGTTTGAAATGAGTTTTTGACCATAGATATCGCCGATGGCACGGATAGGAGACATCAAGAGAGAACATTCCGTCCATTGGCTCAGGCGGGATACTGGAGCGGCAATGTGTCGACCCTCCGGGCCTTTTGGACTTACTTTTGCTTCGTGTCCGGTGGCTTACGCACACCGGCAGGGGTTGTGACGGCCTGCCGGGCCTGAATCGCAATCAACTGACCACACCGACGTGAAGTGGCCGAGGCTGGATGCACATCCCTTGCTGACGCAGCGGGTTGAGATGAAACAAGGCTGGCATGCTCAGGGTCAGCACAGCGGAAATTGCCAGGGCTGACTTTGTACAGCCCGCAGGATGGGGTAACATCGCCGGTGAGCCGAAGGCCTGATGCCGCGATGTTCGGATTGCTCGTGGCCACAGAAATGCGAAGGCTCGAATCGGAGTGATTCATGAGCCCTCAGAGATTCCTCACGCTGCTGACGTTTTCGTGCCTGGCTGTGATGATCAGCCCAACGTGCGTTGCTCAGGATCCGAAGATCACCGTGACGGAAATTGATGCGGGCCTGATGCTCGGAAGCACTCGCAATAACTGGAGTGTTCGTCTGGGATTGCAGGTCGAGGTCGAGAATACTCGTGAGGAAAACCTGCGGCTGCAGTCGTCACAGTTCTCGCTGCTTGTCGACAACCAGCCAGCGAGTCTGCTGCAGGACCAGTCAACGTTTTCGCAGTCAGCGCTGAAGAAGGGCGATAAAGGAAAAGGCACGTGCTGGTTCACGATCCCTGTCCCGGCCTCAGAACCCAAACTGATCCTTCAATGGGGTGGCTCGGCAGAACCGAAGGAGAACAACGGTGACAAGGCCCCAGCCGAAAAGGGCAGTGTGCAGATCGATGTCAATGAAGTCCTTCGAAGCCTCTGCAAGGTGAATGTGAATCGCACCGGCCCGGAACAATGCCTGGCGCTCGTCACGATCAACCGAAACCTCGACATTCCATCGACATGGATACTGCAGGATAAACTGAAACAGATCGCTGCCGATGGTGTTGAGCGAGTGATCATATTGCCGTCCAACGGCGCCAACACGAACCTCTTTGATGAAGTGGCAACGTGGCTTGCAACAATGATTGAGCAGCCGGTAGGGGCCCCCGTTCCTAACTCCCCACTTTCGCGACCGAACTTTTCTTTTAAGGCACTTGCGCTCGCCGGTCTGACGACGGGAGCACCCACCAGCCCGTTTCGCAGTCGCCGTGCGATTCGACAGTTTCGCACAGATGACGAAGCGATTGCCGAACTGCTGACTCCGGTGTATCGCTTCATCCCTGTTGATCAGGCGATCGCTGACCTGAGAAACACAAAGACCGGAATTCGCCGAGCGGCTCTGGCAGGTGCCATCGATCGACTGACGGAGACTCAGGCCGCAGCCATCATGGAACAGGCACGATCCGGTTCTGAAGACCTGCAGCTGGAAGTGGCGTCGTACCTGAATCTGATTCCAGGAACGCAGGCCGTTGATGCACTCAAAGAACTCAGTCTCAAGACAGATTCAAAAGTTGCACCGGTGGCATTGACGGGGTTGGCAACCAGCCGTGACGAATCGGCAGTGAAAGCCATGGCGGAAGTTTGGGAAGCAGGCAGCGATCGACCAATTCTGCGTTCAACCGCGGTGCTGGCGATGGTGCGAGCTGATGACGATCGCTGGACGCCCCTGGTTGCATCATTCGTTGATACAGAGTTGAAGAAAGCTGTAGCTGGCGAATCAGGGACCTCACCGCTGGAACACTTCAGTGAAGCGATTGAGTTTCTGCGGCAGCGTCAGCACAGTGATACGCTGCTTCGTGTCCGACAGCAGGTCGCCCACGTAAAGGCACCAGCGTTTCAGGATGTGCTGATCGAATACCTGAACCGAATAAATCGAACAGAAGACAGAGAACTGTTGCGGACAGTTGTCAGTGACCGCATGAAAGCGGCACAGATTTCTTCGCCCGTCCGTTTTGCTGCCATGCAGATTCGTGATTCATCGTGGACAGAACCGCTGCTTGATGAGTATCGCAAGGTGAGCGAAACTCGCAGCATGGACCGCGTCTCTCTGCATGCAGCCTTGCTCTGCGCTTCGCCGGAACAACTGGATGCTCTTCTTAAGAATCGAAGTTCGCTGCCAGCGAGTGCTCGCGGCGAGCTGCTCACGTATCTGTATTCCATTGAACATCCACAATGGCGAACACTGGCGGTGGAGATGGTCTCGACGGCGAACAATGAAGCGTCTGTGGCGATTCAGTTGCTGGGACAGGACGCTTCCGAGGAATCACTTCAGATTCTTCGTCAGCGCCTGACAGATTTTGTTCAGAGTCTGGAAGGGACTCCCGATGCATCCGTAGAAGGTCAGCATCACCTGCAGATGCTGCTGGCCCAGTTGGCCGCGTTTGTGCATCCGGAATGTCGTCGTCAGATGAATCAGATGACGCGATCGAGCAATGACTATATTCGTGAACGAGCCGTTGCGCAGGTGGAGAATGCTCGTCGGCGTTCGCCCGCTTATCGTAATCTCCTGGAGGAGTATCAGTTTCGGAAGGCAGGGCAAATTCCGGAGGCAATGGCCGCACTGGAACGTGGAATTAAGGCGGACCCGTTTCTGCCTGAAGTGTGGGTTCGCCGCGCATCCAGTCGGATGCACGCGGGAAAATTTGAAGAGTCCATGGCCGATCTGGAGGAAGCCGAGCGACTGTCACCGGAAGATTCCGAAGTACTCAGCATGATCGCTTTGGTTCGAGTCCGGCTTGGAAAAATCGAAGACGGTTTACGTGCCGCTGAGGACCTGATTACTCAGGGGCCAAAAGACTGGACTGCTCTCTACAACGGCGCCTGCACGTATGCTCGAGCGACGGAAAACGCCAGTGTGTCCGCCGAAGATAAGACTCGCTACGCCGATCGCGCGATCGTACTTCTAAATCTGACGGCCGATCAGAAGTTCAATGACCACGAGCATCTTGTGGTCGATGAGGACCTGCTGTCTCTGCACAATCATCCTCAATGGCAAGCCGTTGTTGACCGAGCAAAAGCCAATGCGGCCGCGGCTGGGAAATAGGTGCAGTTGGCCGCGTATTATTAGCCCAGCGTTTCGTGAATCACGATGTCGCCGCTGGCGAGGTCGTACACAAGTCCAATTAACCGCAGCTGTCCGGCGGCGATCGCATTCCGAATGCACTCACTGCGTTCCGGAAGATGGTTGATACAGCATCGCACATTGGCTCGCACGGCATTTTGAAGCGCATCACCGGGCTCATCACGAGCGGATTCGATCGCCGGAACAATCTCACTGATCAATCGCCCCACGTAGCCATGAGGATCCACACCCTTCATCGCGGCTTTGACCGCTCCACACTGTTCATGCCCCATCACGATAACGAGTGTGACGCCAAGATTTTCAATCGCGTACTCGAGGCTCGCAATTTCGAAGTCACCGGCGACATGTCCGGCAACGCGAACCACGAACAGGTCTCCCTGACTCTGGTCAAAGATCACTTCCGGGGAGACTCGTGAATCTGCACATCCCAGAAGTGCGGCAAACGGAAACTGCCCTTCGGCATGGCGCTCACGATCTTCGCGCGTTGTTTCGGTATTCAGACGCTGGTTATGAAGATAACGCCAGTGTCCGTGCAGCATTCGAAGGAACGCTTCTTCCTTCGTCAGTCCCTGGCCTGGAACAGTGGGGTTGTGGTTTTCAGGGTGCAGTTCTTTGGGCAGTTCAGGCACAGGGAACAATCCGACATTCAAATCAGTGGTATTTCAGGAAAACAGCTGCGAATGATTCCGCAGGCTCTCGGTCCTGATGTTACCAGCCGAGCTGTGACCGAAGCCACTCAATCTGCCCCGTATGATGACGACAATGCCAGGCGTAGTAACACAGCGCTGCATCCAGAGTCACAGTCCGCTGGCTGGCCGGGTGATAAAACGTTCGGGAGAACTGTTCACTGTTCATCGAACGCAGCAGTTGCACCCATCGCCCATGCAGTCCTTCGAACAGTGCGAGCGGAGCCAGAATGCAGCCTTCCTTTGAATCAGGAAGATCCGCACAAAGAGTCTCGTCGTACGGCTTGATCGTGGGATTGTCTTCCGTCAGCGCCCACTTGAACCGGGCATAACTGTGGATATGGCTGTCACCCAGATGATGCACAATCTGTCGGATCGTCCAGTTCACGTACTTCTGGCTTAACTGCTCAGGGCTCAGGTCAGCAACCGCGGCTTTCAGTCGGCCCGGGGCACGAGCGATGATCGAGATCAGTTCGTTCCGTTCATCAGTAGAGAGCATTGTCTTTTCAACGACCGGACCAACAGGTTGCTGTGGTGGCTGCACTGGGATACCTTTCGAAGTTCGGAGTGTGAATCGGAAATCGCGGGAATTGAAGACAGCCAGCAGAGTGGCGATTGATGATGCGATGGACACCTCCGCGTGGATCCGGTTCATCAGAATCTGCCCCAGCGTCGCGGGATAGTCAAATGAGAATCCGCACAACCGCTGAAGTCTCGACGAGGAACGGTACCATGGCGATTCATCACAGCAGCATTGTGAGTCTTCTGGGTTGTATCGCAACCGGCCTGATGTGTTCAGTCGCCGTGGCTCAGACTGACCGGGTGACCGAAACAGAACTCGTTCTGCCGGACCAGTGGGAGTACTCTGCTCCGTTGATTTCTCCGGAGAACCGAGAGACCGATCGAAGCCACGCTCAGAAAGACCCGTCCATTGTCTTCCATGACGGACGCTGGCATGTGTTCATGACAGTGAAGATCGGAAAGCGACCGGTCAGGGAATACTGCTCGTTCACAGACTGGAACGACGCGAACGCTGCTCCTCGCCACCTGTTGACGCTGATCGATCGTGATTACTTTTGCGCGCCGCAGGTGTTCTTCTTCGAGCCTCATGGAGTGTGGTACCTGATCTATCAGGTCGGCAATCCGGGGTCTCGGTTTATGGCGGTTGCGTATTCGACGACGAAGTACATTTCAGATCCGAACAGCTGGACTCAGGCAAAGTTCATTCTGGATGGCAGCGCGAATGATCCTCGCAAAGAAGGCGGGCTCGACTACTGGGTGATCTGTGATGAACAGCGAGCCTACCTGTTTCTAACCACAAACAACGGCAAAATGTGGCGACTGTGGACGGAACTCAGCGCGTTTCCAGGCGGGTTCGGACACTGCGAGCTGGCACTTCAGGGGGACATCTTTGAGGCAAGCCACACGTACCGAATCCAGGGCCGGAAGCAGTATCTGACACTGATCGAAGCCGATGGCCAGCGGTACTTCAAAGCGTATGTTTCGGACCGGCTGGACGGAGAATGGACAGAGATCCGGATACGGAAGAACCTCGCCTTTGCCGAATCCAGAAATATTCATCCAGCATCTGGTGTCTCGGCGTGGACGGACAACGTGAGCCACGGAGAATTGATTCGATCAACAAATGATCAAACACTCACCATCGATCCCGCGAGAATGGAGTTTGTCTTTCAGGGGATGCTTCAGTCGGAGAAAGCCGGTAAGCCGTACGGGCAGTTTCCCTGGAGAATTGGACTGCTCAGGCCTGCCAGTCAGCCAGCATCTGACCGCTGATCATGTGAATTCCATCCGAACGCTTGCCGCAGCCCGGGGGACTTGCCACGATGTGAGCCTCCTACCTCAATACTCTGCGACAGGTTCGTCCCACCATGAATCTCCGTTGTCTTTCTGTAGCTTTCCTTGCGGCCTTTTTCCTCAGTTCCGGTCTCCATGCCGAAGTCCGCGACCGAGCGGTTGTGAGTCTGACGTTTGATGGAGAAAACCCGGCTGCGGATTCCGCAAAGACGGGAAAAGTCCCCGACGCAGTGACCCTGACGAATGGCCTGTCGCGAATCGCCTCGGCTTTCGTTCCGGGATCTGCCGGCAATTCGGTGATCGCCGATCCTGCGGCCAAACAGCAGATCGTGGTGGCTCACAGCGAAGATCTGAATCGACCAGAAGCCGTCACGGTTTCGGGGTTCTTCGCCAGCCTGCATCCTTTGAATGATCCGACGTTTCACGGCCTGTTTGCGAAGCGGAAACCCGCAAGCGGCACGAATGGGGACGTGACGAATTATGGAATCAATTATCAACCTTCCAGCGACACACTTCAGTTGTATGTGAATGATGGTGCGACGGGCTACAAGGTCGCAGTGTTCAGTCTTCAGTCAGCCCTGGGTTATCGGCGACGCGTCCACCTCACAGCCACCTGGGCCGCTGGTGATGCCCCGGGTTCTGATGCCGATGCAGACGCCGACGATGTTCGCATGCGTCTGTTTGTGAACGGTGTCGCGCTGACTCCAAAGTCTGTGAGTGCCGGTGTTGTTGACGGCACTGCGGGCTGGGCTGTGGACGCGAGTCTTGCAAAGTGTGTGAACGACACTCCAGTGACAATTGCTTCCAGTTTCGCCGATGGTGAACTGACACGACTGATCTGTGATGACATTCACATTTTCGCAGAAGCGTTGTCGGATGAAGATGCAAAGGCGCTGTTCGCTGAAGTCGCTGGAGCTTCAGCCGCTGAAATCAGTGCTGAACAAAGTGGCGGGACTGATGCAACGCCTGCTGCTCCAAACATCGTTCGCCTCTCACCACATGCCGCCGAGATTGGAAAGACATCTCGAATTGCAGTGGCAGGAGAACGACTTGCAGGTGCTCGCCTGAAAACAGAAGTCGCGGGAGTCACGGCGGTCCCGGTCGAAGGTGGCAATGACCAAACCGCTCTGTTCGACGTGACAGTCGATGCGTCCGTCGTTCCTGGACGATATCTTGCCCGCTGCGTCACACCTGCCGGAGTCAGCAATGCTCTGATTCTGACCGTCGACCGAGTCCCAGTTGCTGCAGAAGGCGCGTATCCGGAAACCGCGCCGGCGGCGACGTTTCCTGTTTCGATCAGTGGCGTCATCTCGGGTACTGAGCAGAAGCGGCTATGGTTTCAGGGGAAAGCCGGACAGAAAGTCGTCGCCGAAGTGGAAGCCCGCAGAATTGGTTCAAAGCTTGACCCGGTTGTCGAAATCCGGTCGCAAGCGGGAGCACCGCTGGCGATTCAGTGGCAGCAATCCGAACTGTCGGGAGATGCACGCACCGCCGTTGTTCTTCCGGCCGATGGAATCTACTACGCGGAAGTTCATGACCTTCAGTTCCAGTCGCCAGGTGGAAGTCCATGGCGTTTGCTGGTGGGTGACCTTCCACCGTCCGCCATTTCCTTCCCAAACAGTTTGAGCACCGGTGATTCAGGGATTCGAGTCGCAACGAAAGACGGAATCTCCGAGCCTGTTACCGTCCGAAGAATGAACGGACGTTTGACCGTCGCCGCCGGAAATGCGGTCCTTCCTCTGCCGCGGCTGGAACCTGTCGCCGGAGTGGTTGTGACGGAACCAGTTGACGCCACGTTCGCAGCAGACCCACTGGACGCAACATTTGCCACAGCGCCGTTTCCTGCTCTGACTCTGAACGGACGCATTGTGGCTGCGAAGGAAGTTGATGCGATCAATCTGAAAGTGACAGCGGGCCAGACGCTGTATGTTTCTCTGGCCGCCCGGCAACTTGGTTCACCATTGCGGGCCCATCTGTCGTTGTGGAATGGTGATGCTCTCGTCGCCCAGAATGATGGAGAATCGGGAGCAAACGACCCAGCGTTCTCTTACGCTGTTCCTGAAAAAGTTGCTCAGCTGCAGCTGCGCGTTCGAGACCTGAACGGAAAAGGCGCGGCGGATGCCGTGTATCGACTTCAGGTTTCGCGCACGGATCGACAGGCCTTTGTACTGACGACGAAAGACGCTGGCGTCCGGCTTCCTGCAAATGGTTCTGTACCGATTCGTTTGAACGTGGTTCGACAGTCACCATCCTTCCGTTACACCGGGCCGATTCACCTGACGGCAACTGGAGCGAAGGGCATCACGATTGTCCCCGACGTTATTCCAGCCAGCGAACAGAATCAGCAGGTCCTCCTGATGATGACTCGCACAAGTCAAAGCGATGCTGAAACGATGGCGGCAGGGCAGAGCATCGTATTGGAAGGACGAGCGGAAGGGGCAGAACCAGCCTTCACGACCAACGTTCGAGTGGAAGTCGACGGGACGTCTCAGGCAAGCCTGACATCTCCTGGTGAAATGATCACCGCGGGTGCAGCAGACAGCGTGCCGGCA
Source organism: Planctomycetaceae bacterium (assembly GCA_016795145.1). GTDB lineage: Bacteria > Planctomycetota > Planctomycetia > Planctomycetales > Planctomycetaceae > SXXK01. Next base: position 14,775 of record JAEUII010000074.1, on the reverse strand, counting down.
ACACTTGTTCTTGATGCCGTTCCGCCTATTCTGTTCCGCGGGACAACGGCCACGCTGCCGATGCGAGTGATCCCTGTCTCTCCGGTCATTCCGCCGCTCGTTCGTTTTGAAATGATCACGACGGAGGCTGCACGTCGAGAAGATCCGAACAAGCCTGATTCGCCGTTGAAGCCGATGGTCAGCCTGGACGCGTTTCAGTTCGGACGAGTCAGTCAGGGACAGTTCTCGTTGACGGTTCGAGTTCCTCTGGACACACCGACAAACTTTATCGACGCGGTGATTGCGGGTGAGTTTGTGAATCAGCCACTTGCGGCATCGTCTGGCACCAAAGCCTGGAGTGCACCAATTGCGTTCTCCGTCGATAACGCCGTCAACGTGGTTCGATCTGCGGATCCGATCACAACACCGAAGAATACGAAGGTCGCGATCGCCGGATCGATTCAGCGTCACCCGTTGTACCGCGGCCCGGTGACCGTCTCCGTCGAAGGACTACCGGCCGGTTATCAGGCGACAGTCGCTCAGGTCCCTGCCGATCAGACTGCGTTTTCGATTGAGCTGACGGTTCCTGAAGCCGCTGCGGCTGGTGAAGTGCCCAACGTCAGCCTGAAGGTTGATGATGGTGCGGGAAGCCGCCTTCTGCCACCTCAGCCGGTTCGAATTGTTGTGCAGTAATCAAACCAAAGACTGACGCCTGCTATGTCCAGTTCGAACCCGCGTTCCACGGGCGCTTCGTTTCAACCCGATGCGGATTCAACCGTGTCATTGTCAACCTATGCGTGGGTTGCTGTGACCATGCTGTTCCCCGTCGCGCTGTTGAATTATCTTGACCGACAAATGCTGGCGACGATGAAAGCCACGATGGTCAATGATATCCCTGGCATCGCCAACAAGGCAGACTGGGGACTGGTGCTTGGCGTCTTCAAGTGGGTCTACGCAGGACTCAGTCCTTTTGGTGGTTACATCGCTGATCGATTCAGCCGTCGACATGTGATCTGCGTGAGCCTCTTCATCTGGTCGGCCGTCACCTGGGGAACTGCGTATGTCGAAACGTATCAGCAGCTGCTGATCATGCGGGCATTGATGGGGATCAGTGAAGCTTTCTACATTCCAGCGGCTCTGGCGCTCATCACCGATTACCACGCCGGCACAACTCGATCGCGAGCTGTCGGAATTCACCAGGCGGGCATCTACTGCGGCCTGATCCTTGGCGGGCTCACGGGATACGTCGCAGAGTCTCCAAACATGGGCTGGCGATTTGCATTCAAAGCCTGCGGGATCGTGGGAGTGATCTACTCGATCCCGCTGATGATGCTTCTGCGTAATCCTGTCCGAAGTTCTCATCACGATCAGGTCAGTCCTGGCGGAGCGGTCACGGAGCTGCTGTCGAACCGTAACTTCCTGCTGCTCGTTGCCTACTTCACCTTACCCGCGATTGCAGGATGGGTCGTGAAGGACTGGATGCCGGATATCCTGAAAGAGAAGTTCAGTATGGGGCTCGGGAAGTCGGGACTGATTGCCACCTATGTCCATCCGGCATCGATTCTCGGTGCTGCCGTTGGTGCCTGGCTTGCGGACTCGCTGATGAAGAAGTCATCCCGCGGTCGCATCGTAATCAGCGCGATCGGGATGGCGATGTTTCTGCCGGCGCTGTTCACCGTTGGAAACGCGGGCACGGCTTCCGTCGCCATCGCCGGACTGGTGCTCTTTGGAATCGGCTGGGGATTCTTCGACTGCAACAACATGCCGATTCTGTGCCAGATCGCTCGACCAGAGCTTCGTGCCACGGGCTATGGCATCATGAATCTGGTCAGTATCAGCTGCGGCGGTTTCGGAGACTGGGGCTTCGGTCGACTCAGAGATCTTGGAGTACCGCTCAACCTGATCTTCGGCGCGTTTGCGATGGTTGCGGCACTGTCAATCGTCATCGTGCTGCTGATTCGCCCCGATGATTCGCCCCGATGATTCGCTCCTCAAAAGCGAGCCGGGCTAAGACCAGCTCGCGCGGAACAGAACAGCGTTGCGAAATTTGACAGGCACGCAGGCCAAACGGCCGTCGAGACCTATCGCATGCCCTTCAGGCAATCGACGCCCATGTAGACCACAAGAGCGGCTGCGAGGATGAACATTATGTCGAAGGCCATCTGGCCACCAAATGGAATTTCCAAAGCGATATCAACGATCGCAAGAACTCCCATGAGGGCACCGACACCCATGGATCCAAAGACGATTCCTTTGGCATTTCCCGCCATTGAAAGGTTCTCCGTTGGCGTCGCGTTGTGGACGCCGACATCAGCCGACCGACTCTTCTGACCGCTCCGGCAGACAGGCCGCAGGAGCACTTCCTGAACGGCCGTTCGCCGTTCGACTTGCCAAGTATAAGAGAGCTTCAGAACTCTCCGCCAGCCAGTTTATCTCAGGAAGATCACACGGTTCGACTCTCATTCCTCTGAAAAACGCGGAAATTGTGTCGAACTCCGTCTTCCGGACCGGTTCTTCGGCCATTTGGCCCCCAGTGCTCCTCAGAATGGCGATGTCCAGCGAGTGGAGTCACGGATGGTCGTCAAATAAGGTCCTTTCCGTCGTATCTGCCGCAAACGACTGTCGACGCTTGGCGTTCCCAAGCCTCAATTACCCGTAATGTCTAGCGTTCTCGCGATGAAAGGCCTCATTGCGACCGTCTCCCACGTTCGCCTCCGCACCTGAGGCCTCCTCGTTCGCTCGCTGGTTGCGGCGGGGCCGCAAAGTGCCGCTCGGCAAGCGTCACCTACCGAAATCCGCAACTGCACCCGTGTCCAGCAAGGTCGCCAAACGGGAATTTCAGTGAAAACCTGGATCCGTTATGCTTCTCGACCCCGATGTCGGGCGTTGGCTGCTCCCCGAATGAGCCGTCCGAATTTGGTTTCTACCACACTGACCCATGACTTCCTTTTCCGATCCTCACGAGACATCCATCCTGAGCGGGCTGCGGATCACGCTGGACCGGGCGATCGTGTTTGTCATCGCGGTCATGGTCCTGCGCAGTTTCGTCCTGGAAGGGTATTTGATTTCGACGGGATCGATGGCTCCAGGCCTTCTGGGTTTCCATCGACGCATCCACTGTCCTTCCTGTGGATACAGCTTTGCTTTCGGCGTGTCGTTTGACGATTCAGTCGATTCCGGGAACGGTGCGATTATCGAACCGTCCGGCCCGCGGCGATATGCCACCTGCCCGAATTGCCACCAGATCAACATCGATGTTGGCGGCGTTCCCAACAGTCATGGTGACCAGTTGCTGGTGCTGAAGCACGCTTACGATCTTCGTCCTCCGCATCGCTGGGAGACCATCGTCTTTCGCAACCCGGCATCGCCCGAAGAAGCGTACGTGAAGCGTGTCGTCGGACTGCCAGGCGAAGAGATTCAGGTCCGCAACGGTGATGTCTTCATCAATGGCGATCTCGCTCGCAAGACCTGGGATCAGCAACTGGATATGCGCATTCCTGTCTGTGATCTGCACCATCTTGTGGATTCAGATCAATGGCAAATGCCATGGGAACTGGATGAAGCATGGACTGCCGAAGACGGTGATCTGGTCTGCGACACGTCTCGCCTTAAGTCGCCTTCCTCCGGTTCTGATTCACAATCGGATATCAGCTGGATTCGTTTTCGTTACTGGCGCTGGTTCGGAGGACATCATGTCGCCGAAACGCCAATCGCGAAAGAAGATTGCCTTGAAGACTGGAAGAGATTCCTTGATCGTTTTTCGATTCTGCCGATCTCCTGGACTGGTCGAGTCCGGTATGACGATGAACGCGAAGTTCTTTGTTGCGAAGGCGTGATGCCGGACGACCTTCAGAAAGACCTTCTGAAACAGTCTCAGAACGAAAAGTTCCGGCAGGCGGTGTTCCGACTCGCAGCTCTCTCCCATCTTGCGCCGGTCACTGATCGATATGGATACAACGCGCTTGTGTCGTCGCCCGAATATGTGGTCAGCGATCTGATGCTGGATACGACCCTCGAATGGGATACGTCGCCGGAACTTCTGGAGGTGCGGATTCCAGTGGGCTCAGCGACCTATGGACTGGTGATTGATCCTGCAGCCTCAACCGTCATCCTGATGTCGCTCGACGACCGAGTCATCATCTCGCAGGGAAAATTCCCGGAAGCCGTCAACCAGCAGAGCGGGAAGATGCAGCTTCAGGTGTCCAACTTTGACCGACAGCTCACCATTGCGGTGAACGGTACGCAGTGCTTCGAACCTTTGGCACTGGAACGAGACCCATCGAGCGAAAACTTCGTCGAGGCCACCGTGTCCGCGCTGTCCGGACAGCCAATGGAACCCGACCGGGCCGCATTGATCTCCCTGAAGCATGAGCAGCAGCGACGCTGGGCGTTCGGAGTGGTCAACGGGACTGTGCGAGTGAAGCAGCTCCAGATGTTTCGAGACGTGTTTTACACGCCGGGCCGCCGAAAGCACGGAGTGAACGAAGGCTACAAGATCCCGGAACTCTGTTATTTTGTTCAGGGCGACAACAGCCCGGTGTCGTCGGACAGCCGAAACTGGACGAATCCCTGCGTTCCGCACACCGCCCTGATCGGCAAGCCATTTCTGGTCCATTTGCCATCGCGGCCGGGTGTGATTGAGTTTGGCGGCTTCCGCTGGCCTCTTCGCATACCGGACTGGGGACGCATCCGCTATATTCGCTGACTCTTCAGACGGCGGGCGACGAGCTGCCAGGATTATCCCTGGATTTTCGTTCAACAAACGAACTGCCTCAAATCTGCCCCTTACTCTTAGATACATCGAGTGAACTCATGACCGATACAGCCCCCGCAAAGCCTCCGGAGAATGCCGCCGCGCCGAAGAAGAAAGCGAAGCGACAGGAGAGTGCTCGTGAGACGGTGGAAGCGGTCACGATTGCCTTCATTCTGGCTTTCGTGTTCAAGACCTTCGAAGCGGAAGCCTTCGTGATCCCAACGGGCTCGATGGCTCCAACGCTGTATGGACGCCACAAGGAAGTCACGTGCGAAGGCTGCTCCCTTTTGTACACCGTGGGTGCCAGCCAGGAGATCGATCAGGACAGCGGGGCGCTGAATGGAAATCGTATTCGCATGTCCGTGTGTCCGAACTGCAGACACGTGAACAACGCCGAAAAAGCGCCGGTATTCAATGGTGACCGCATCGTCGTCAACAAACAGGTCTCGTCCTACAACCGATTTGATGTGGTCGTCTTCAAGAATCCGGAAGAGCCGCATATCAATTACATCAAACGGCTGGTTGGACTTCCGGGAGAAACAATTCGCATTCGACAGGGAGACCTGTTTGCTCGACGTTCGCCTGAAGAACCCTGGAAGATCCTGCGCAAGGATGATCTGAAGAAGCAGAAGGAAATTCAGTTGCTGGTGTATGACGATCGTCAGCCTCCTCGCGCACTGCTCAACGCCGGCGCAGAAGAGAGATGGGCTCCGGCGGTGTCCCTGCCAAATGACACAGCGATGGGAGGATGGCCGAAGTCCGAGAACGCATGGAAGCCCAATGCTGAAGATCGAACTTACGCCGTTGATGCTGCCGGATCTGATCTGCAGTGGTTGAGATACCGACATTTGATCCCCGGGTATGAACACTGGGAAGCGGCTGAGAACGGTGAGTCAATCGAAACCCCCGTGCAGCCTCAGCTGATTGGCGACTTCTGTGGCTTCAACAGCGACCACCGCCTCGGCGATGAACATGAACTTTACTGGACGAATGATCTGACGCTGGAGTTCCAGCTGTCGATCCAGGAGGCGGCTGAGAATTCTGAATTGGTGATCGAGCTTGAAGAAGGAATTCGAACGGTCCAGTGTCGAATCGTTCCAACAACCGGAGCGGTGAAGCTGGTCAGCATTCCTCGCAACGGCGGACAGGAAGTCACGATTGCCGATGGCACCTGTGACATTCAGGGCGCCGGGGATTACGCGATCGCGTTTTGCAACGTGGATGATCGGCTGAACCTTTGGGTCGATGAGACGCCTGTCGAGCTGACGCAGCACGCAGAACTTTCGTCCGACGAACTGAATCTTCCGACCGACCGAGATCTCGCGCCGGCGGGGATTGCCGTCAAAGGCATGAAGGCGACCGTGTCAGACCTTCTTCTTCGACGCGACATTTACTATCGAAATGACGTCCTGGCGTTTGACCCTGCTGACATCATGACCAGCAATCCACTGGCCGCAGGATACAGCTGGGCATACCTCGCGACTTTGATCACAGAAGTTGACCAGAAGCGATATGCCGATCTGTCGACCAAGCTGCGTTCTCCATCCAGCTATGCAGAACGGTTCCGTGAATACACTCGGGAACAGGAAGTTGCGTTTGGCAGCCTTCTGGAGTTCAAGCTGGACGATGACGAATATCTGATGTTTGGAGATAACTCACCGGCAAGCAAAGACAGTCGCCTGTTTGACTTTTACAGCCGTCCGATGCGCGGCATCTCAGGGCATCGCTATGCCGTCAAGGAATCTGACCTGATTGGCGAAGCACTCTGCATTTTCTGGCCGCACGGAGTTCCATTCCTGAACGGCGGCAAAGGGTTTCCAGTGCTCAGCCATCGCGGAGACAAGACGTACCCGCTGTATTCGATCCCGTTCTATCCAAACATTTCCAGAATGAAGTTGATTCGCTAGTATTCGGCCTTGAACAAGCTGCTGGCGACTGCCCAAAAAGGGACGAAAGGATTCTCCCATGGCACTTCTAAAATGCGAAGGACTGGTCAAAGACTATCCCGGCAAGCGAGCTGTGGATGGCGTCAGCTTCAGCGTGAATGAAGGCGAAATCGTCGGTCTGCTTGGACCGAACGGTGCTGGGAAGAGTACCAGTTTTCGTATGGCTTGCGGACTCGTCGCGCCGACCGAAGGCCGAGTCCTCCTGCGCGGAACGGATGTGACTGAGTGGCCCATGTACCAGCGGGCTCGGCATGGTCTGGGATATCTTCCTCAGGACACGAGCATTTTCTCAAAGCTCTCGGTCGAACAGAACATTCTTGCCATCCTGGAATTCCGCGGCCTGTCGGCCAAAGCCGCACGAGCCCGCATTGAGCAGCTTCTGAACGAGTTTGGCCTGTGGGGAAAACGCGAACAGAGATCCGGCTCGCTCTCAGGTGGTGAACGTCGTCGTCTCGAAATCGCTCGCGCTCTCGCCAGTGACCCGCAGATCATTTTGCTGGACGAACCATTTACCGGGATTGACCCGGTCACGATTCACAGTATCCAGGACATCATTCAGGGCCTGCGTGATCGAGGAATCTCGATCCTTCTGACGGACCACCGTGAACGAGAAACTCTGACGATCACCGACCGCAGCTACATCATCTGCGACGGACAGGTGCTTGTGTCCGGCAGCGCGGAAAAAGTGCTCAGCGATCCTCAGGCCATCGCACGCTACTTCGGTAAGCGATTTGACGCCGAGTCGATCATTGGTGGTCGCGATTCATTTCGCAAGACGGCATAACGATCCCGGGCCGAATCAGTTTCAGCCAGGGATCAGATTCACGCAGCGGCCATCACCAGAACCGTCAGCGTCCGGGAAGAATGCCGTACTTTCGCATCTTGTTGTAAAGCGTTACTCGGCTAATCCCAAGGTGTCGAGCCGTATTGGTGCGACTGAAGTTATTCGTCAGCAGTGCCTGTTCAATGATGTCCTTCTCGGTGAACTCGATTCGGTTCTCGAGTGATTCGCCCTTGCGTCCGGCGAAGAAAGCCTGGACTGACGGATCGTTGGCCGGCCCCGCTGCACCTTCCACAATGTGCATCGGCAGACATTCTGCAGTCAGATTGCCGTCATGACTGTAGATGACGGCACTTCGAATTGCGTTCTCCATTTCACGGACGTTGCCCGGCCATGGGTACTGCATCAGAGACTCCAGGAACTCATCGGCAATCGCTCGAACCTCGATTCCCAGCTGAGCTGCATGATGGTGCACGAAGTAGCGAGCGAGTGGCTCGATGTCCGGTAGTCGCTTACGCAGCGGCGGAATATTGAAGCTCAGTGTATTCAGTCGATAATAAAGGTCGGGACGGAAACGCCCCTGTTCAACCAAAGGCTGCAGCTGAAGATTGCTCGCTGCAATAATGCGAGCCTTCACATGAAGTGTTCGGTTTGATCCAACCGGTTCGAACTCACCCTTTTCGATGACTCGCAGAAGTTTGACCTGCTGATCCGGTGTCAGCACATCGATTTCGTCGAGCAGAATTGTTCCGTTGCCGGCAACAAGGAACTTCCCATCTTTGTCTGCATGTGCGCTTGTGAATGCCCCCTTCACGTGGCCGAAGAGTTCGCTTTCAATCAGTTCGCCAGGCAGGGCACCACAGGCGACATGAAGAAATGGCTCATTCGCTCGTGGAGAAATATCGTGAATGAGACTGGCCAGATGAGTCTTGCCGGAACCAGTTTCACCGATCAGCAGCATCGTCACATTGTGGCGTGCTGCCACCTCCAGTCTCTTCAGCATCGTTCGCAGCTCGGGAGTTCGAGTTCGAAAGCGATCTGCCATCAGTGACGGATCGGCTGCTGCTGCGGCGGCGGGACGATTCGCTCCAGTCGATGCGACTCCAGTTGACGCGACACCCGTTGCTCGTTCCCCGGAAGCGACTGCCGGTTTGTCGACCACAATTTCGGATGACGGCATGGCAGTCACCAACGTATCCGAGGACTGTAGTGGACTCCGGCCATTGGACGGCGTCAGAACAAACGTGGCAAGTTCCTCGTGATTGAGTTCATTGCTCGGCAAAGAAAACAGTCTCAGACGTGACTGCAGTTCCTTCGGAATGTTGGACTCGGTCATCTGGCCCTTCAGGACAACCAGCGTCAGTTGCCCGGAAAGTGTAGAACTCACTGTCGCCAGTGCCTTCGCCATCTGCTGAGGGTTCGCGGATCGAAGGTCCAGGATGACATGGTCTGGCCGATGCATCTGAATCAAAGGCCCGGCTTCTGTGAGTGAATAGCATTCCATGAGACGACATTGACCCGCCATCGCGCTGCCCAGGCTGCGAAGAAATCCTGGAGAGCCGCTGCAGATCAGCGCTGTATCAATCGCTTTCATCGAATCGTATCCGTCTGAGTTCACGTTTCAGAATGTCTCACGGCAAGGCGACCATCACGGCGCACCTTGCCGAAGGACTAGTGATTCACAGGCTTTACAAAAACGATGCCGAAGTCCTTACATGCCGATAAACGCTGAAAATCCCAGCGTTTTTCGCATGTTCCACGAATCAAGCGTGTTGCTTTCGATCAACATTTGTTGCCGATGTTGCCCACCGGTTGTCGGTTTGCACTGTTCGAATCGAATGGATCGGAGTAGCCTTGCTCTGACGACAGACCTTCCTCACCGCACAAAGCCTGCTGTTCCTTCCCACTTCCCCAGGAGCACGTCATGTTAGGCCACTCACATCGCCGGCAGTTTTTGAAACGAGTCAGTCAGGGAACATTGCTGGCTTCACTCGGTCCAGCACTGGCCGTGGATCTCGGACTGACGTCGCCTGCTTTCGCCGCAGAAAGCGCTGAAGGAGCGGCTCTGAATTTTGGCGACATGGAATCGCTGGTGTGCCTGATGCAGGAGACACCTGTGGAACGACTACAGTCAACGGTCGTTCAGAAGCTCGGCGAAGGCACATCGCTGAAGACCCTCGTGGCCGCAGCAGCACTCGCGAATGCTCGCACCTTCGGCGGCGAAGACTACATCGGCTTCCACACTTTCATGGCCATGAGCCCGGCGTTGTCGATGTCGTCGATGATGCCTAAGGGGCAGGAGGCTCTGCCAGTCCTGAAGGTTCTGTATCGAAACACGAATCGGATTCAGGAGTTCGGAGGCCGCGCCTCAGAAGCGTTGCAGCAGCTCGCTGTTGCGCGTTCTGAAACAGCGACGCCGACTCAGCTTCACGACGCGATTCGCTCAAAGGAAATGGAGAAGGCCGAACAACTGCTGGCGTCAATGACCGCGACTGATGCTCGGTCTGCACTGGAAGCTCTGTTGCCAGCGGTGCAGGATAATCCTGAGGTACATCGGACAGTCCTGCCATACCGTGCCTGGGATATGCAGAAGATCGTTGGAACCGAGCATGCGCTGACGCTGCTTCGGCAGTCACTTCACTACTGCGTCAAAGCAGAACCTCATCGAAGAGCCGAATGGGATGAGCATGGAAAGATGCTGACTTCGTTGATCGACGAATATCATCTGAATGCGAAATCCGCGGGGACTCGAACGGCTGACGATGCGTTCTTCAATGAACTCAGCACAGTGTTTGCCGCAGGAACTCCGGAAGATGCGGCCAAGGCAGCTGCCAATGCACTGGCAGAAGGATTTGATCCGGCTGTCATCGGCGAAGCAATCTCACATGCCGCAAGTCGGCTGGTTCTTGTCGACGGCGGCCGACTTCCGCAATGGGAAGATCGTCTGAAGCCAGCTGGATCTGTCCATGGCGATTCGGTCGGAGTTCATGCGAGCGATTCCGCGAATGCGTGGCGAAATATGGCTCGCGTTTGTCAGGGTCAAAGCCAGTTCGCGTGCCTGATGATTGGTGCCTGGCAGATCGCACGTGACCGCAGTTACCCGGGCAATCTGCTGAAGGAACCACTGCCGGCAAAGCATCATGTCGATCGCGTTGTCGGCTCAACCGCCGAAGAGCTGCTGGCACAGATGGACACGGCGGTGACAAACAACATGCAGGGTCAGGCCACAGCGATCGCACATCGCTTTGGACAGTTGAAACTTCCTGCCGATGCATTGTTCTCATGCCTGTTGAAGTATGCGGTCAGCGAAGACGGTGCACTGCATGCAGAGAAGTACTTCCAGACAGTGCGAGACGATTTTCTGTCGACCAGAGAGTCCGCTCGCTGGCAACATCTGTGTGCACTGGCTCGCGTGACAGCCAGCGAATACGGCAAGCCAGCTGCAGGACAGCAGGAAGCCCGCGAACTACTGAAAGTCTCTTAGTGCTCGGTCAAGCGTTGAACTTCCGATCGTGGACATGGCAAAAATTGCTGCGACTCGGGGATCTCTAGCAAGATCCACTACCTCCAACCAGAAGTCGTTGTTGTGACGAATCCGATGGAACGGATGCAGGCCGGCGATCCCTATTTGAATTACTGTCTTTGGCCGTATGCCCCCGTCTGCTCGGGCATAGGCAAGCTCAGACCATCAGCGTTGTTGCATCATGCGGTGCAGTCAATGCTGCACTGCGACTGGGTGAGGCAAACTCTGGCCAGGATTCAGGCGGGGCTCGGCTGCTTTCGAAGTGTGTACGGCATCAAACGAATCGGTTCGAAATGGGCCCTCGAAATTTATCTGTACGACTATGCCCGACAGCAGCGAACGGTTTCCGTCGAAGCCCTGGAATTCGCAACGGGAGGCTGGCTCAGGTTTCCCTCTGTCGATCCGCGTACTCCTTACTTCATGTTCTCGTTTGACCTCAACGACGACGCTGAAAAGCTCCGGGGTCAGCTGGATTGTGTGCACGTCTACATCGGAAACCCTGGCAGCGACGTTTCGTCCGGGATCTCCTACGAGTATTCCCGGAGAGGTCGACAGCTGGAGAACTTCTATTTTTTCTTTGATGGCCAGCGACATCAGAGGGAGATCGTCGACAAGATCGAGTGTTCAGTCTTCTCAGAAGCATGGAATCCGATCCTGGATGAACTGTATCGTCCCGAACTGAGAGACTGTCAGACCGTGTGCCTCGCCAACAAGCGAACGTGTGACACGGTGTATTTCTCCGGAGTGACCGTTCATCAACTGCTCTTCTTCCTGCAGTGGCAGTCGTATCCATCAGACCATATCGATTTTGTCATCCAGCACATAAGCGAACTCGATCATCTGCGATACGACGTCGGTGTTGATTATCGAGTTAAAGCCGGGCAGGTGGAATTCATCAAGTCCGGTTATTACGGCGTGTTTTGATGCGCCACTGGGTAGCACGCACGCAGTGCGTGTGCCGCGAAGTTGGTTCTTGGTTCTTTGTTCCTTGTTCTTGGTTGTGTTGCCGTTTCATTGGTCGCACACAACGAAGAACCAGGAACCCACGCAGTGTAGAGCGATTGTCCTCAATCGCTTCAACGAACACGAATCGCAAAACGGCTGAGGACAGCCGTTCTACAAATGGGTAGCACGTACGCAGTGCGTGTGCCGCAGGCGCCGGAAGCTGGTGCCAGGATGTGGTATTGCCGGGATCGGGTGCACTGGTACGATCACGATTTCACGCAGGCTTCCGGCCGCTGCGCGTCACAGGCTTTGCCTGTGCTACCCGGAAGGACGTGCAGAATCGCAGACGGCCGAGGGCGGCCATCCTACGAGGCTTCACTACACCAAAACGGAATCCACAATCGTGCCGTGAACATCGGTCAGGCGAAATTCGCGGCCCTGGTATTTCCATGTCAGCCGCTCGTGCTGAATCCCCAGAAGATGCAGGACGGTCGCATTGAGATCATGAATGTGAACGGGGGATTCAACGATATCCATTCCGAAGTCATCGGTCTTTCCGACGCTAACCCCCGGTCGGATTCCTGCTCCGGCCAGCCAGAATGTAAACGCGTCTTTGTGATGATCTCGCCCCGGTGCACCACCTTTGTCGTCGGCCCCCTGACTCAGCGGCGTACGTCCAAATTCCGAGCCCCAGACGATCAGCGTCTCATCCAGAAGTCCTCGCTGCTCCAGATCCCGAATCAACGCAGCGATTGGGCGATCGATGTCTCGACACTTCGCAGGTAATCGTGTCTGCAGGCCGTTATGGTGGTCCCAGTCAGCGTCATAGAGTTCCACCATTCTGACACCACGTTCCACCAGACGTCTGGCCAGAAGGCAGTTATTGGCGAAAGACGCTTCACCGGGCTTTGCGCCGTACGACGTCAGAGTATGCTCAGTCTCGTCGGCCAGATTCATGAGCTCCGGCACGGACGTCTGCATCCGGAATGCCATCTCATACTGGGCGATGCGAGTCGCGATTTCGGGATCACCCGTGCGAGCCTGCTGCTCGGAGTTCAAGGCCTGCAGGGCATCCAGTTCTCGACGACGGTCCGTCGCAACAGAACCTTCCGGATTCGACAGGAAGAGAACAGGATCACCCTTTGAACGAAACTGAATTCCCTGATAAACGCTCGGCAGGAATCCTGAACCCCACAAACTCGTCCCCGCACCACCGGGCGGTCCGCTCAGAAGCACAACGTAGCCGGGCAAGTTGCTGTTCGGTGATCCCAGCCCATAGGTGACCCAGGACCCGATCGAAGGTCGGCCGCCGCGACCGAAGCCTGAATGAAGAAACATCTGAGCGGGAGCGTGATTGATCTCTTCGGTGTGGATGGAGCGAATGACCGCCAGACGATCAGCCACCGTTTGAAGGTTCGGCAGCAGCTCCGAGATGACCTGGCCGCTGTCTCCGCATGGATTGAAACGCCAGGGGGAACCGGCGAGTGTCGATGTTTTGCCAATGAACGCGAAGTCACGTCCTCGCGTGACTTCCGGCGGACATGGCTGCCCGTGTCGCTTCTTCAGTTCCGGCTTTGCATCAAAAAGATCCAGCTGCGATGGTGCACCAATCATGTGCAGATAGATAATGGAGCGTGCCTTCGGAGCATGGTGCGGCGTCCGTGAATCTAGCCTCGCTTCTCCAGGACTCGCCAGCAATTCCGCAGCAGCAATTGCTCCGAGACTGAACCCGCAGGACTGCAATACGGAACGCCGCGGTGTCGTTCCTTCCAGGAGCATCGTGCGATTGTTCGTATTCATCTCACGGCCTCGTGATCGTTTCGTGCAGATTCAGAAGTACGCGACAGACACTGACCCAGGCGGCGTAGTCACTCGCAGAACTTGATTCGTTCCAGCCTCCCTGTTTCGCAATCGATTGAGCATCTTGCGGACGCAGCTGGAACTTTGCCCGTTGATCGTTCAACAGGCTTGCCAGTGTTGCAAGTTCCTGCTGCGAAGGCGTTCGAGCAACCGCCAGAGTCATCGCGAGGCTCAAGCGCTCTTCGACCGTATGAACTGAGCTGCTGGAAAGTACACGTGCTGCCATCGCCTGTGCACATTCGACAAAGACCGGATCATTCAGCAAAGACAGTGCCTGGAGCGGAGTATTCGTGCGAGCCCGTTTGGCGGAACACGTGAGTCGTCCCGGTGCATCAAACGTGTTGAGCGTCGGATTCGGTGCGCTGCGTTTGATCACGACGTAGATGCCGCGACGATGTCGCTGTCCTGGAGGGCTGACTTCGTAGTCGTATTGAACACCTCCGACCTTGGCCCACAGTCCTTCCGGCTGAGGCGGTCGAATCGGCGGGCCACCCTGCTGCAGATTCAATAACCCGGAGACAGCCAGGGCATTGTCGCGAATCATCTCCGCATCCATTCGAAACCGAGGTCCTCGCGCCAAATGCACATTGAGATCGTCGTGTTCCAGCTGCTCTGAGGTGGTGCTGGATGACTGCTGATACGCCGAAGACAGAACGATGGTCCGAAGAACATGCTTCATGGACCAGTTGTGCTCCATGAACTCGACCGACAGCCAGTCGAGCAGCTCCGGATGAGTCGGCAGCTCGCCTTTGATTCCAAAATCTTCCGGGGTTCCGACAAGTCCTCGGCCGAACAATTCCGCCCACCACCGATTCACTGTCACTCGCGCGACCAAAGGGTTATTCCGATCGACCAGCCAGCGCGCCAGAGTCAGTCGGTTCGGAGGACCGTCAATGGGGGAATGAAGTCCAGCCGGCACGCTCGGAGTCACGGCCTTTCCTGGCTTGCGATAGTCGCCACGTTCGAAGATCGCCGACGGTCGAACGGC
>JAEUII010000071.1 GCA_016795145.1 Planctomycetaceae bacterium | reverse complement strand
CGTTCTTCGAAAAATACCTGAAGGGAAAAGACGTCAGTGCTCCGGCTGAGGCGACGGTGTTTGAGACTGGTTCAAACACATGGCGAACCTTTGATGCATGGCCACCGAAGTCGACGAAGCAGGGGTTGCTGCGGCTTCAGAAGGGCGGCAAGCTGTCGATTGAGATGGCTGACGGAGCTCTCGTTCAGTCGTCGCATGATGGACAGAAGGGAACGACGGACCCTGGCTATGATGAATTCGTCAGCGACCCGGCAAAGCCAGTTCCGTTCACTGAAGCCATCACGAACCGCATGAATGTTGAATACATGGTGGACGATCAGCGTTTCGCAAGTCGACGCCCGGATGTGCTGGTCTACCAGACGGAGATACTGGAGAACGACCTGACGATGGCGGGTACTCTGACGACCCACATTGATTTCAGTACGACCGGCACAGATGCGGATTTTGTCGTCAAGCTGATCGATGTCTTTCCGGACGGAACAGAGGCAGCTCAACTGCCGAACTACCAGATGATGGTGCGAAGCGAAGTCCTGCGTGGTCGGTTCCGAAACTCGTACGAACATCCAGAAGCGTTTGAACCCGGCAAGCCTTCAACGATCCGGCTTGAACTGCTGGATGTCCTGCACCGATTCAGGAAAGGCCATCGGGTCATGATTCAGATCCAGAGCACCTGGTTTCCTCTGGTCGATCGTAATCCTCAGACCTTTGTTCCCAATATCTACTTTGCGAAGCCCGAAGATTTTCAGAAGGCGACTCACCGAGTTTGGCGAGGCGCCGATCATCCGGCAACGATAACCTTTGGACTGGTTCCTTAGCTGGCTGTTGCTTTGGTGACGCTTCGTAACCCGACACGTCAGTGAGGGATGAAAAGTCGCCGGGTTAACCACGAAGATCCCTCGCTGACGCAACGGGCTGAGATGAATCAACAGGCTGTTCGATGACAGAAGACAATCCGTATTCAGTGTCGCCGGAATGCATTGGTGGTATGAATGCCCAGGAGGGCTTGCCTGTCGGTGGATTTCAGATCGACGGCGACCGGATTGTCTGCGGCAATTCCGTCGCGCTGCCCCCGATCTGTGTCTTCACGGGAGCGAAAGACGATCTGATTCAGCTGACTTCGGTGGCTCAGTATGGTTCATGGCGACTTGTGGTGAGACAGCATTCGGTACGATGCCTGTATTACGTGAGTCAGACTCTGCATTCGCAGCACCAGATGTTTCGACGAGTAGGTTCGGGGAGCATCGCTCTTGGTTTCGCAACGATGCTCGGCGGACCGTTTCTGGCCAGTGAAAGTTCCCTTGGTGGGTTTCTTTTTCTGTTGGGACTTCTTATTGCAGTTGTAGGGTTTGTGGTTTCGTATTTTGGTGACCTGCGACTTTGGATCGTTCGTCATCGCGGCAACCAGTATTGGATTGGCGGATTAAGGCCGAAGTTCTTTGCCGAGCTTCAGAGACTGGTCGAGGGTGCTCAGCCAGCTTCTGATGGATTGGCACAGAAGCTTGAAGGGAAGGGCGAGTGAGATTCCGGCAGCCGGCTGAACATGCGGTTCGTCCTCGCGAGGTCGCTGGAAAATTGCCGCCATTTTCCGGGGGGAACGAGCAAATCGGATAATTCGGTAATCAATCTCCGCACAGCATCCTGAATACAGACTCGGTGGAGCCTGGTAGGGGTTGAGCCGAATAAAGGTTTTGTGGTTGGGGAACGAGGAACCGCATCCTCACGGCAGGGCTACTTTTTTGCTCGCAATTTCGTTGAATCCAGGGCAGACTACGCCGTGAATTTCCCACGGAGTATTGGAGCAGGCGATGTCGCACCAGATTGTGGAATGTCCGGGCTGTTTGACAAAACTTCGAGTTCGCGAATCCAACACGACGGTCACGCTTCAGTGTCCACGCTGCGGCGAACAATTGGCGGTTGATCCGCCGGAAGCAAGTGCGCCCGTCGCGCCGGCAAAGAAGCCTGCTCCGCCAGCCGCTGCTCCTCGCAAGACGCCAGCTCCGGTCGCTCCGCCGGCCGCAGCTCAGCCGCCTCGCGCTGAAGCGCCAAAGCCAAAGGCGAAACCAAAAAGCCGACCCGCTCCAAAATCTGCGACAGAAGAATCGTATGACGAATGGGGTCAGAGTGAGGATTGGAACGATCCTTATTCCAATGCACCTCCGGCTCCTCGCAAGCCAGCTGCTCGATCTTCCAGTGGTGGCGGCGGAGCCACCACGGCATTGATCGCCGTTGGGGCGATTGCTGCCGTCGGCGCCGTCGTCTTTGGCGTCATGATGATGTTCAGTGGAGACGATAACGCCAACGTCGCTCAGAATGCAGGTGGACTTCAGGCGTCGGGGAACAACGGCGCAGTCAGTGCACCCAACGGCGGGAGTGTCACTCCGGTTCAGCCGAACTCGGGCTCTGTGACTCCCGTCACTCCCGCAAATCCTGGCGGTGCCGTAATGCCGCCGGTGAATCCAGCAAACCCAGGAATCGCATCAACTCCTCCTGTGCTTCCAGGTACCCAGCCTGGTATTCAGCCAGGTGTGCCGCCAGGCAATGCGGTCGCGCTCAGCGGTGATAGTCGCAAGCTGCGTTATCACTGGAAGCCAGGAACGGAGTTCATTTATCAGTTCACGATTGAGGAAGGTTCCGGAGACGAAGTGCGTCGTACCAACGGAACATGTTCCTACGTCGTTCAGGGCGACTCGAATCAGGTCGTTGCGGATGAAGAAAGTTCGGGAACGGGTTTCGCTGTTTCTGCCGACGGAATTCTTGCGACATGTGCTCATGTCGTGGAAGGAGCGAAGAGGCTGGAGGTTCATCTGCAGGGACAGGCTTACCCGGCGACGGTGATCGCGATCGATGCAAGAAGCGACGTGGCGCTGATCCGAATCAACGCAGGCGGATTGACTCCTTTGGCCCTGACGGATTCGGACACCGTGCAGCTGGCCGAACAGGTACGAGCTGTCGGGTATCCTCTGTCAGACGTTCTTGGCACTGATGTGAAAGTGACGACCGGAACGATCGCCGGTATCGTCAACGACAAGTCGCACGGCAAGCGGATTCAAGTCGACGCTCCGATCAACCCTGGCAACAGTGGCGGTCCGATTGTGAACGGCGCTGGGCAGGTGGTTGGAGTCGCGAGCGCGAAACTGTCTGGTTCGTCAGTCACGTCAGTGGGATTTGCTTCTCCAGTGAACCAGTTGCGAGCACTCGCGGCAGCGAACGGAATTCAGCTTCAGGCGTTTGGTCGAGGTCAGGATTTGGCAGGTCCCGAAGTTGCGCGTCGAGTTGTCCCGTCAGTTGCGTTTATCAAGGTTTGGGGTAACAGCGGCGGGCGAATGTACAACGTTGCGTTCACTGCCAACTTCAGCGAATCAGCCGTCATGAATATGCGCAATGGTTTTCCTCGACCTTCATTTCCATCAATGTCAAATGATCGAGGACGTCTGGTTGTGAATGCTCTGGGCGAGGTTCTGGAGTTTGAAGGGCAGGAACAATTGCCTGCCGTGCTTGGTCCAGTTGGTGTCTTCTTTATGGAGCCGCTGGACGCCTATTCCGAAAACCAGTGGACCGTAGAGAATGAATCGACACTGCAGCGAATCAAGCGGGACGAAGGTCCGTTCGGTCCTCGATTCGGCCCACGCATGCGTGGCTTTGGCCCTGGCGGAATGGGCGGTCCGTTTGGTCCTCCAGGATTTGGCGGAGGGCAGCAGGATCAGGTGATGGAAGAGATTCCAGCCATTGAACGCGTTTCCTATCAGGCGGGGCAGACGCTCAACGACAAGATCTCCATCCAGAAGTCCTATGAATACACAGCAACACGACCCAATGGACAGAACTACATTCTGATCCGTGGCAACGGTACGCTTGTGTTCGACGTGGCTCAGGGGATGCCGTTCAGTCTTGCGTACCAGGCGACTGTCGAGCAGACCGATGAAGACGGAACCATTCGGGTTCCTGTGAAAGTGAACTACACACTTCGAAATACCGAAGAGGTTCGCAAGGAACGCGAAGCTTTGATGGCCAAGATCGAATCTGATCGCAAGAAGCAGGAAGAGGAGAAAACGACTCCCAATGCTGAGCTTGTGGATTCACTGCTGGAGGAAATCAAGAAGGCAGAAGGCGGCAACGGTGCCAGCGGACCATTGGGCCGACTCGGTCAGATTGCCGTTGTGGAAGAAAAACGCGCCACTGTGCTTCGAGTGGCCAGGAACCACATGAAGAACAGCAATGGATTTGTGAAGAAGTCGGCCGCTGAGGCCTTGTGTAACTGGGCATCCGATAAGGAAGTGGACGAACTGAAGTCCATCCTTTCCGATTCGGATGGTCTGCTGCACCAGGCCAAGCAGCGCGCCGTGCATACTTTGGCAAAGGTCGGAAAGCCGTCTGATTATCCAACGATCATCATGTCAATCACAGACTTCGCCGTTCGCAATGAAGTGAAAGAAGCCCTGATCTCAATCGGTCCAGGAATCGAAGAACCAATTCTGGAAACGATCGACAAGGTCGGAGACAGCTCGGCTAAAGGTGAATTGATGCAGGTCCTGAAAAAGGTCGGCACGGAAAAGAGTGTGCCGTATCTCGAGAAGGTTGCCGCATCAAACGACTTCTCTGTGAAGTCGAATGCTCAGCAGGCCCTGGATGCGATTCGTGCAAGGCTGTGACAGCGTTCAGTTATGAACGCGTTGAAGTCGTCTGTTACGTCATTTGTTGAGTACACTGCAAACGTGGACGTGTGTCACGTCGTTTTTTGAGTGCTGCAAAACTGGTCGTGACAATTCTGGTGAACGACTGCTGTTGCGGCGGCCTGAATTTTCTGGCGAGACTTCAGCAGACTGATTCTCAGAGTTCTTTGCGCTGGCAGACGACCGGGAGCAGACAAAGAAGCGACGTGAAGTCGCAGGTCTGCAAATGAGGGTTGCTTCAATGAACTGGCGGGACGCATCAGCATCACGGTGACCCCACTATTTTCAGTCGCCAGCTGAAGGCGTCGGACGACCGCCGAACTGCAGCGATCCAGCCAGCTGAGCACCACTGCGACGCCTCGACACCGAGCTGCCTGTTCGAGTGCCCACAGTGACTGACTGTGAAGTTCGCGGTCTGTCAGAGTCTGTGAACTATCCTGCGCGGCGGTTCGTCGACGGCCTGTTTTCTTCTCCTGCATCAGATTGATCGAACGAGCATTCGCACGCACCAGAAGAAGGCGTGCCAGCGGAATTCCGTGAGCTTCGAGCGATGCGGGAAAAAATTCACGCCCCTCATCGATCACAGCAAGACAGCCTGGCTTTGAAAGAAACGATGCCGCACACCGAAGAGCCAGCGATGTTGCCGACTGACCTGGTCCGTCGCTGATCCATTCGATCACGCTGCCCGGAGGAAGTCCGCCGCCGGGCAGGATGTCATCCAGAGCCGCCAGGCCTGTGCCAATGACTGACGCCTCCGCCGATACCGGACGATTAGCGCGAAGCTGCCTGCGCAGAGATTCGATCGCCTGTGAGCGGTGAAGGGCAGCTGACATTGGGGGGAAACCAGTTCATGAATGCCAGGATCTGCAATCGTCACACGGGGCTCACTGATCAAACATAATCAGCCACCGGTTGAGATCACATGACCTGGTCACACGTCTAAAGACGGTTTCCCTACCCGCCAGTCTGCAGCATGGAGCGACCGACCAGCCGACCTTGATAAAAACCCTGCTGAATTTGACGAGGACACAGTGTAGAACGCCTGTCCCAGGCGTTTTCCCTGGTCCTGTCTTCAGGTTCTGAAACTGCAGGGTGTGAGAAGCCGTTGAGGACAACTGCTCCACACTGGTAAACACGTCCGACCTGCCGTTCATCGGCGTCCAGACGAATCGGACTCTACGAAACTTGCGGTTGACTGTCAACAATAACTTCTGGGGCCGGGCAGGCGATCGAGAAATCACACTTCATCCGTTGAACGGGTGATTGATCCCAACCCGCAGCGTCAGCGAGGGGTGTCTCCTGCGTGCTTGATCCCTCACTAACGTTTCGGGTTGCGATCCCTCGCTGACGTTTCGGGTTGTGATCCCTCACTGACGTTTCGGGTTGCGATGGATCAGGCGGTTAGTCGTTCACATCGACCTTCATAAACGCCAGCCTGCTGCGGTCACCAGTCTCATAAAGGCGCTGAAGAAGATCAGGCAGCGAAGGCTGGTAGTCGATCGATTTGCTGTTTCGGCCTGCAGCAATCCGAATCGGATTCGCCAGATCAATTCCTGGCATTTCAGGCGAGAGATACAGCGTCATGGGGGCGGGCTTTGCTTCGATGATGATCGCATTTCGAGAAGTCAGTCGAACATTCATCGTTGCCGGCTTGAAGCCTTCGGCCATCGCATCACTTGGCGCATCCAGCTGTGCAAACTGAGGCGGAAGAGAAGTCAGCTTCGCCCAGCCCCAGTCAAGGTCTGTGGAGCGAAGGATCTTCGCGTGCAGTTGTTCCGGGAACTTCTGGCGTCGATGAACAGACATCCATTCGAAGACGTCCATGATCTCCTCGGAGAAATTTTCCGCAGTTCGCTCGGGATACTTAATGAACATCACATCGAAGTACTTTTGAATCTCTTCCCCACGGCGAAAGAACCTGGCAGACAGGATATTGGTCCGATCAAACCATTCCGGATGAGCATCGCCGATCACGAAATAAACGGGCTTTTCGATCGCATTCGTCATCGTCCACTGAAGGTGACGACGGCCTGTGGAACTGATTGAGACAACTCCGGCGAACAGCTGCGAATGTGACGCCATCATGTCCAGCGCGGCTTCACCACCGGGGCCATGTCCGGCAACGAAAACCCGATCGTCATCGATCTGTAATCCTCGTTTCAACACTCGCATCAGGCCCATGAACCTGTCATGGAACTGAGCTGACGCCGTGTAGACCGAACCTGGAACACGAGGTTCTTCTTCGGCAGACGGCCAGACCGGAGTGACAACAATAAAGCCGCGAGCAACGGCTTCATTCTTCCACCAGTCCAGCCATTGGCGAGGATCCGCTTCACTTCCGGGAAATGCGATCACCAGCGGATAACGACGAGTCTCATGATATTCGGGCGGAACGATGCCGACCGCGCCGAGGTTATTGGCGGATGCCGCAATCTCAATCTCGCCGGCGGACGATTCCTCCGCAAAGGTGACTCGCACTGGATGCACTGACGGCAGCAGTTTCACCATAGCCGCGATGCGATCGACACTGACGCCCTCGAGCTTCATCGCGTCTTCGGCCAGTGTTCTGCGACGCTCCTCTTCGCCCAGACTGGTGTCGAGATAATCCAGCACCAGTAGTTTCGCATCAAACAGCGATCGAACATCGATCAGTGTTGCGACGGTATTCTCTGCTCCCAGCAGCCAGCCGGACAGAGCGGTTGCCAACTGCGTCTCCGCATCTGGTCGATCTGCCTCCGGGGTACTCAACTGCAGTTCAAAGGCAGCAAAACGATCGATCGAATCTTCATCAATGGCATCCGCAACCTCACGCACCACCTGTTGAATCGCGGTTCGCAGAGATTCATCTGCGATCTTTGCCGCCAGCATTGGCAACGCCTGCCTGACTCGATCAATGCGTGAAGCAAGAGTCTCATAGTCCTTCACGAGAGTCTCAACGCGAACCACTGTGTCCGGCGTCAGGTCATTTTTCGGATGAAGCTTCGCACCATTCGCGGCGATACGATGCTGACCCACGTCGCGGCGAGTTTCCAGGACAGACGTGATCTGGCGAGCCGTTTCTTCCCGAATCCTCTGCAGTTGCTGGGTCTGCAGATTGGCAGCATCCGGGAAGTCCGACAGCGTTTGAAGGAGGAAGCCTGCCTCCGGGATGCGATCGGCTTTGACCAGCATGCGAACAAGTTCCAGTCGTCGATTCATGCTGGTCTGATAGTCATCGACCTGACTGAGAATACTCAGCAGGTTCTGGCGAGGCAGCACTTTTGTGGAGACTGCAAACTGCCAGTCATGTGTGGTCGAGCTGACTTCTGCAAAGAGTTCATTGATGGACACGACGGCCGCTTCAACGGGCACCTCTTCTCCGTTTGGACGGAACGCTTTTCCGTGAGCGATTCCTGCGGCGTCAAATGGTTCGAGTGAGGGGATCACAAGCGGGCGGGCGATTCGACGGCCCCCTTTTCGCCGAATTTGAAATGATTGAGCCGGCCATGCGTTGATGTCCAGAACAGGCGATTCGCTCTGGCGAACCGGCACGTAGATCTCACGAAACTTCTGATCGATCAGCCGCATGCTGAGCTTCTGATCCTGACGATCCACCTGTCGATTGCCGCCGGGAAAGGGAGCCAGCGTTGTCGCTTCCGAACACATGCCGCTGCGCATGAGTCCATTCTTCATGCGGATTGTTGCCGCCTGGGGCTTGTCGCGATCTGCCGGAACAAATTTGACAACGCCTTTTTCGTCGGCGGACACGGGGGACACAGTGGCCGGGAAAATCCGAGCCAGGATTGGGGCGAGCAATATCGCACGACGGCTGATTCGCCAGTCACCAAATTCAGAAAGGCGTGCCACAGCCACACATCCTCAGAAAGACCGACTTCACGCAAAAGCGTCGCACACTGCTGGTTCGTGGGTACAGGTGCAGACTGCACTGGAAAACAGTAACGGGCTTGTACGAAAAAAAAAGCAGGCCGATTCGTCGAAACGAACGGCCTGCTCGAATTTCAGCAGCATCAGACTCATCTGCAGCCCGGCATGTTACTTCATGAAGAAGTCGGTTGGGCCACGCAGAGTGTAGTAAGGATACTGGTACAAAGCTGGCGCCTGGTTTTCTGGTGGATACATCAGGCCTTCCGGAACGGTGTATGTGTGGAAGTTCCGGTGGACTGGGTGAAATGGCAGATTGCAGCCAGGCTGTCCCTGAGGACATGACTGACAATTTGGTGCATGTACCGTTTGGCCATGAGCCCCCATTCCGGACTGACACATTGGGCAGCCGTCAGCCATCACTGGTCCCGACGACCATTCACCAGGCCCCTGTCCTCGAACCACAGGCGTCGTTGAAGAACAGCCTGTTGCCAACAATCCAATCGCCCCCGAAAGCAGCAGAGCTACCGTAATACGATGCATGAAGACTCTCCCTCTTCTCCCCCGAATATCATCTGTGCTGCACGATGGTTGCCGAACAGAAGACGCACTGGACTTCCTGCCGCAGCAACCTGCTGATAATCGTTATCGGCAGACGAATCGGTGAATCACGCAAAATCCCTACAAATCCTCGGACAGATTTCCTGGAAGATTGGGTGGTATTGCGGAATCAGGGACTCCCGAATACAGTCCGATACCCCATTCTGTGGCTGGACTGCAGTCTTCACGCTTGCCGTAAACTGCAGTAACGGAAGTATTTGTGTCAAAGCAGGGAGTATCAAAGTGCACATAGCCGCCTCAACGCGAAGTCTTGCGGATTTGGCGTTCCCGGCAGCCTGTCTGCAGATTCAGGAACTGGGGTTCGACAAAGTAGAGATTTGCCTGAACGAGTCTACAGATCAGCTAAAACCCTCACGCGTCGCCAACGATCCCGAGGGTTGCATCGCCCTGATGCGCGAAGCCAGCCGGCTGTCCACAACGGCAATTTTCCTTGAGAGTGAAGTCGACATGACGACTTTCGAAGGAATCGTCCGGTTTGCTCGCATGCTGAAAGTCGCTCAGCTCTCGATCGAGGCGTCTCCAAAGGGAACGCCTTTCAATACGGAAGTTGATCGTCTTCGAGAGCGAAACTCACTGTGCCATCATGCTGGCATCCGGCTCTCCATTTTGACTCGCACGGGGACATTGTCCGAAGATCCACATACGGCGGTGGAACTGTGCCAGGCCGCCAAAGGTTTGGGAATCACGCTGGATCCAAGCTATTACATCTGCCGTCCGACTGGTCCGGTGGACTTTGACGTCGTGTTCCCCCACGTTTTGCATTGCCATCTGCGTGACACATCTCCAGCCGAATTGCAGGTTCCGGCAGGACTTGGTGAAGTGGACTACAACAAGATTATCTCAGTGCTGCGTCAGTTGAATTACCAGCGCACGCTGACCGTTGACCTGCTGCGAGGAAAGCTGGAAGGCGAAGAACGTCTTCGCGAAATGCGCAAGCTCCGGCTGCTTTTGACAAGCATGCTGTAGTGTAGAACGGCTGTCCTCAGCCGTTCGTATTGTCTTCCGGCGATCAAATTGCCATTCGACGTCGTCCAGCGTCCTCAGGCTTTTCGATCCTCTATCGTGACATCCAGTCCCATCGCGCTGTAGCGATTTGGGGGAATGATCTCGCCGGTCAGTCCATCGCGATACAGTACCTCTCGGGTTTCGAAGCCGATTTCCTGGTAGAGGCGTACAGCCTGAGTATTCTCGGCGGTTACTTCGAGTGAGCCCCAGGCCATTCCGCTGTCATAAAACCCCTGAAGGGCTTTCAGGACGAGGGCCTTGCCAATCCCCAGTCTGCGATGCTCGGGAGCAACGCCGACGTTTTGAATCGCTCCGATGCCGCCCTGGCGAGTCACTCCCTGGATGGTTCCAACGTCAGAAGGCGGCCAGTTTGGTTCCGGCTGGTAAACGACCATCCACGTGGAAAGCGGGCAAAATGAGTTCTGGGACGCGATTTCCTTCATCAGTGAAAGGCAGCCAGCGGGGTCCCGCAGGCAACCGAAGACCTGTCCGTCAAGGTCGTCTCGGAAGGCTCTCCATTTGACCTGGGCATGACGTTCCAGCAGCAATGGTCGCCACGGAGCCCATCGGTAGTCGGCAGGCAGCTCGGGCACGTCCAAACTGATTCGAGGCAGTGAGACCTGCATTCGGAATCGTTTGTAGGCTTTGACGAGCATTCTCGAGCCGGGCCGTTGCAAGTTTTGAAGGAGTTCACGTTGAACGCAAAGTGTATCGGTGCCATGAGAAATGTCGCAAGCAGCATCGGGTGATTGCTATGTGGAAAGCAGCCGCCAGCCTGCTTAATCGCCGTGCAGGGATGGCGACATTTTGGCACAGGGACTATGCGATTGAACCCCGTCAGGCCCATTTTCCGGCCCATGTCTGCCCGGAGTGCGCAATTCGCCGTTCCTGCCGCTTGAATCACGGGTGCCGCGGTGACAGAATCCGAACTTTCCCATCCGAAACCTGTTCGGAGGGACAGGAGAGCCCGGGTGATCTGTTGCCGGAACGGATCAACGACGGCTGACCACGGACGAATTCTCAGAATGTGCAAATAACCTAGATCTGAGGGGCACCAATGAAGTTTCTCGAGGGGAATACAGTCGGCATTGACCTTGGAACCACCTACAGCGCGCTTGCGATGCTGGATAAGGATGGAAATCCCACTGTCATTCCCAATGCGGATGGCCGTCCAATTACTCCATCAGTCGTACTTTTGGACGAAGACCGCGTTGTCGTTGGCCCGTCTTTCGAGCGAATCTCCTGCGCCGATCCCAAGTCGATCGTCGAGGCGATTAAGCGAGAAATGGGCAACAAGAACTTCTACGTTGTCTATCAGAACAAGAAACTGACTCCGGAATTCATCTCCGCTCTGATCCTGAAGAAGATGAAGCAGGATGCAGAGAAAGTCGTGGGGCCGATCGCCAATGCGGTGATCACGGTTCCTTATTACTTCAACGACGTTCGCCGAAAGGCAACTCAGGACGCTGGCCGAATCGCCGGCCTGAATGTCATCGACATCATCAACGAACCAACGGCTGCGACTCTGGCGTACGCATGGAATCGAGGCGAACTTGGTCGCGGTGATCTGAAGGCAGAAGAGAAGACGATTCTCGTCTACGACCTCGGGGGCGGTACATTCGACGTGACTGTCGTTCGTTATACGCCAACCAGCTTCCGCGTTCTGGCGACGGACGGGGACGTGATGCTCGGTGGTCTTGACTGGTCGAAGCGACTGTCTGACCATCTGGTGGAACAGTTCAAGCGTAAGTTCGGCGTCGACCCAAGCGAAGACCCGGAAACGATGCTGACATTTCATCAGGAAGCTGAAGACGCAAAGCGAGACCTGTCATCCAAACTTCAGGTTCCAATTACCGTCTACTACAAGGGCAACACGCTTTCTGTTTCGGTGTCTCGAACCGACTACGAACGCATGACAGCCGACCTGCTGCAGCGAACCAAAGACACGACAGAACTAGTGCTTCAGCAGGCTGGAGTGGCGCCGGGAACTCTGGACGAAGTCGTTCTGGTCGGTGGTTCAACCTACATGCCCGTGGTTGAGCAGATGCTGCGAGAAGTCTGCCAGAAGGAACCATCACGTGCTCTGGCTCCGGAGCGTGCAGTTGCAGAAGGTGCAGCCATCCATGCTGCGATTCTGCAGGCACGACACGGCGTGAATAACGGCGGCATCGTGGATGCACTGCAAAAGCGACTGAACTCCGTCAAGACGACCGACGTCAACTCGCACTCACTGGGAATCAAGATTTCTGATCCGCGCGACAAGAGCCGCAAGATCAACCATATCATGATTCCGAAGAACACTGCTGTTCCTCACAGCGTCAAGCAGCGATTCGGGACAAACAGCGACGGTCAGCAGCGTATTCACGTTGAGATTCTGGAAGGTGATGCGATCGATCCAGCAGCCTGTGAGCTGATCGGTGACTTCCGAGTCTTCAATCTCCCGGTGGGATTGCCAAAGGGATCTCCCATCGAGATCACCTACGCATACGACTCAGCCGGTCGAATCAGTGCATCAGCCCGCGAAGTCACTGGCAACAATACGGCGTCGGCCGAGATTGTCCGGGACGGCGGCATGAACGATGTCCAGATCACCGATGCTCTGCAGCAGCTGCAGACGGACTACGAAGTCGAGTAACTCGGCGTCATTCGCCCAGGCTGGGTGAAGTGGAAATGTGAAGTGGAAATGAAAAGGGGAAGGCCAAACAGCCTTCCCCTTTTCTATTGAGCATGTGAAGTGGAATCACCGTCGAATTCGAACGGGCTCCAGTCCGCTGACTTCGATCATGTCGCGCTTTTCCTTCTCGGACCAGCGACTGCCCTGAACGCCCACCTGTTGGCCGATGTAACGTTCCAGCTGAACATTTCCGGTTGCTTTCAGGTCGGCCAGAATTCGTCCTGATGGCGTCATCAGCACATAGGCATTCCCCGCGCCAGGAGCACGTTGCACGATTCCTGCTCCAATGAACCGATTGTTCGGGCTTCCTGGAGTCATGACTCCAGGATCGTTTCCGGCAGGAGCAGTCGTCGTGCCTGGAGTGGGCTGAGAGGCGTCTGCCGTTGTCACCGGCGCTGCAGACATTGAAGCGATGTCGGGAATCGGTGCCAGCGGCGATGGCGAAGTCGCTCCTTCAGCCTGGGCCACGTTCATTGTTTCGCGATTCAGGTAGGCTTCGAACTCAGAAGCAACCTGAGGAGGATCTGCGGAGACGAGTGCATTCTGCGGGCCCGGGCTGGCCACAACACCGCTCGGAAGCGGAGCTGCTCCGACTCGTGACGCAATCTGAGCATCCTTCATGTCCGTTTCAAACTGAACCTGACGAAGGTCGTTCAACTGAGCGAGTCGGCGGCGATACCGTTCGATGGCCGGAAATCGCATGTCGATTGATCCCGCGACCTGGCGATTGCTCACCGTGTTCTGAAGTCCCCGATACTCGGTTTCGATCGAATCAAGATCCCATGTACCAGCGTCCTGAAGGATCATCTCCCGGAAGCGACGATCGATCTCCGCAAGCTTCTGCTTCTCACTGCGTTCCAGTTGCAGTTTTGCCAGCTGATCACTTGGACCGATCACCGGCACATCACTCACTCCGCCAGGAATGTTATTCTGAGCCTGCTCAGGAGTCACCAGAGCTCCGTCTGGTCGACGTGCATTTCCGGGAACAGCGTACGGGTCGTTGTTTTGCTGCTGGCGTTTAATGGCATCGACCGGAACCAAAGCCGCACCAGGGATCCAGCGGCGTTCACGCTTCGGAGGCTTGATCTTCAGCATCGACTGCAGGCCGCTGGTTGTGTCGATTTCTTTCTGCCCCAGAATCGTGACTGGTTCGCCTTTCTTCATGCGTCGCTGAAAGACGGAGGATTCATCACCGAATTCACTTCCGACAAATGCGATGACATTGTCTTCACGCACTTCGCCCTCAGCGTCATTCAGACGATTCACGAATCGCTCCGGAATCCAGCTGAAGCTTCCTTCCGGTGGATCAATGACATACCAGCCGCCTGGATCGTGGCGGTACACATTCACCACCGTATCTTTGGGGATTCGCTGAGTCGGATAGAAGGCGTCGCCGCCGCCGGAACGCACAAGAGCTTCCTGCACAACGACCTTGGCTTCGTACGGAAACTCTCGAATCTGTCCCAGCGCTGAATGTGTGAGACTCAGCAACGCTGCGGCTGCGAGAACAATTTGCTGTATGTTTTTCATGACGAACCTCCGAGAAGGCACCGACACAGAAGTCTTTGAAGTTGGCCTGTCCGTAATCCGGAATACGGATTTGCGGTTGCCCTGCCGCTTCAGGAAATCAAGTCCTGAAAAAACAGCAAGCAGAAGTCATTCGTGCAGCCTCTTTCGGCAAAAATTGCAGTCATGATTCCTTTTCGGCAAAATCTGCCGAATGCGTCCCGCTGGAGTTCTGGCTGGACCTGTCGAGTCGTACCGGCATTGACAGATTCAGCGTTGAACTCCAAATCCAGCGTCTGCACAAAGAGCACTGTTTTTAGCAGTGTTTCGTGCGGACCCGGTCGTCCCCTTTCCCAGTTTGCCACAAGCGATTCCTGCCGGTCACTTCATGTCAAAAGGTCAGTGGACAGAATTGGGGTTACCGTTTTTTCAGATTTCACTCAAGTCCGGTTTCGGCCCATTGAAGACAGGCTGTTCTCCCTCAAAAATCCCAGCGGATGTGATGGACTGCGTGGTCCGGAACTCTTTGCAAAGTCAGCGAAGGATTTGAAACACATGACATCAAAGAACCTGGCCTGCCTGGCGGGCATCGCTGCATTCGTATTTGGCCTGGCGTCAGGCTCCGAAGTGGCCGCACAGAATCCAAAGATCAGGATTGGTGATTCTGCTCCAGACTGGAAGGATCTGAAGGGGACGGATGATCGAACATACAGCCTCGCGGATTTTTCGAACAAGGCTGTTGTCGTGGTCTGCTTCACCTGCAACTCGTGTCCGTACTCTGTGGACTACGAAGACCGCATCATCGCATTCCAGAAGAAGTATGCCGACCACAAAGACGGTGTCGCCATTGTGGCAATCAATGCCAATAAGAAGCCCAGTGAAACGCTTGAGAAGATGAAGGAACGAGCCTCTTCAAAGAACTTCGCTTTTCCTTACGTGCTCGATGAGACTCAACAGGTTGCCGACGCCTACGGGGCGAGTTTCACTCCGGAGTTTTTTGTGCTGAACCGTGAACGCAAAGTCGTGTACATGGGTGCGATGGATGATAAGACCGATGCGACTCAGGTGCAGCACCGGTACCTTGAGCTTGCCGTGGAAGCAGCATTGAAGGGCGAGATTCCGGAAGTGAAGGAAGTTCCCGCGCGAGGCTGTGCGATCCCTTATCGTCGAAGTCGGAAATAACTCGCAGCAGCAAGTACTGCCTGTCGGCGTTCGCGGGGCGGGCTGTCGCTGGGACTGGCTGTTTGGCAGCGGGTTACGCGCTTAGGCCTTGACCGACATTTCTCGCACGGCTTTGGCGAACTTCGGTGCAACGCGGCTGAACAGCACTTCATGTTCGGCCTTCTGCTCAATCTTGACTCGATTCAATGAGAGCCAGATCAGAGCGACGATGTAGGCGATCAGTCCCAGAGCAATGCCAAGGACAAGACCTGCGATGGCTGGGGGCTGAAGCGGCGGAAGTTTGTGTGTTGGCAGGTAACCCACGAGAAATCCGACTCCACCAGTCAATGCCGGGAGAAGCCATCCAATGCTCGCCACTTTGACCAGGTGACTTAAATGAGACTTGTGTTTTGAACAAAATGGCAAAGCAACATGAGTCTGCTTTTGCGTCAGTACAGCAATGATCAGTCCGGGGATGCCGCCCATGATGAATCCCAGGATCATCATCGATTCTGCCCATTTTGGCTGGTACTCGATTGTTCTTCGCAGCCTGTCGTGGGTCTGGCATCCGCAGGTCATGCAGATATCCGGCAGATGGCCCGTTTCGGCGACGTGAGACGGCACGCGGGCAAAGTCTGAGAGATCTGTTTCCTGAGTCTCTTTGATCCAGGCGACAAGGTTCTGGCGAAACGCTGCCGCGGTCAGCGCGGTGATCGTTGCGGACAGTATCACGGCAATGTGGAAGCCCGGCAGTGGCTGCATGGTTGTGAACTCCGGCTGGATCTCCTGCCACGAGAGGATTGTCAGTAGTAAAGAGCAGCATGACAGAAACGCAAGGACGCCTGTCACAATGACGTTTCTCCGGACGCTCGCGGACACAATGATCCAGATCATGGCACAGAGTCCCATGATGGCCGCAGCCCCGGTTCCAGAAGCAAGATCACCACCCCGAAACTGTCGAACAGCATTGATGGCACGAGGTGTGCCGCCAATCCATGGCATGCTGGCTGTCGCGGCCGAGGCTGCAAACAGGATCAGGAGAAGAAGGAATGGACGAGTTCGTTCCGGGCTTACCGTGGATGGCGCAGTCGTCGGTTCACTGCCCATCATCATGCGCCAAGTGCCTGCAATTTCCCGATCGATGATCGTTGAAAGTCCGGTATGAGACGGTTGCGACGGTGTTTGAGCGGGCATTCGATGCAACATCGCAGGATCAAGCTGGTCGACAGCAACGCGCAGTTCCGTCGCCGACTGATAACGTCGCTGTGGATCGGATGACATGGCACGAAGGACGATTTCGTCCAGACCGGGATGCACGCCGGATTTTCTGGAGGGAGGATCAAAGTGACCCGCTGGAATCGTGCCTGTCAGCATTTCGTAGAAGATCACTCCCAGCGAGTAAATGTCGGCTCTCTGGTCGACGTTGCGGCTTCCTTCCATTTGTTCCGGAGCCATGTAACGCGGAGTCCCCATGACCTGGTGCGTTCCGGTCAAAGTCCAGTCGTCGCCCGATCGTGTGACCAGCTTGGCCAGACCGAAGTCTGCGATCTTCACGCGGCCGCGTGAGTCAATCAGGATGTTCTCGGGCTTAATATCACGATGGACGATGCCTTCGCCATGAGCGTACTGCAGTGCGTCGCAAATCTGGCTGATCATGGACACCGCCAGTTCCGGCGAGATCTTTCCGGAGTGCATCAGCTGTCGCAGGTTCGCCCCATCCACATACTCCATCAGAAAGTAGTACAGCGTGTTTCGTCGGGCTGGATCCTTCTCTTCGGACTTCGCATCGACCTCACCGAAATCGTGAATGCCTACGATGCTTGGGTGGCTCAGGCGCGCCAGTGTTCGGGCTTCCCGCGCGAAGCGTTCTGCGAATGCGGGATCGCCGGTGGCGTCGGGGCGAATGATCTTCACGGCGATCATCCGGTCCAGTTTTCTCTGACGAGCCTTATACACGGCACCCATTCCGCCGTGCCCAATGAGGTCCATGATCTCAAGATGCGGAAACAACTGCACCAGCTCGGCAATTGCGGGAGTTGCCTGGACGGCTCCCTGTGGCGTCGTGACTGCGTAGGCCGCATTCAGAAGACTGCCATTCGCAGGACCCTGAGCGCTGTTCCTCAGCAGGCAATGAGGGCACAGTCCGCCAGGAGCGTTTGCGGGGATGGACTGCTGGCATTGAGGGCAAATGGTGTTCATCTGTTTTGAAGCTTGAAGAAGACCTGTCAGCCAAAGGACCGATTTCCGACATCTTATTCGAGATCGTATTGACAGTCTTTTTGCGGATTTCTCTAAGGTGTTACAGCATTTCTGGAGATTTTTCGGACCTGAATTTCGGAATTCGTTTCGGAGCCTGAGTTCCGTTGTTCACCGCCAGTTAAAGACCTTTCCGGCTGAGAAGCACTTCGCTGTGCCCCGGTTCACATTCGCTGCTTCGAACTAACCAATCAAGGCCTGCCGAAGGTGTGCCAGCTCTTCGTCGACCGTCGTGTCCGGGCCGATTGTCTCAGCGATCTCGGCCCGCAGCAATTCACGGAATCGTTCTCGAAGGCGGTGGATGGCGACACGAAGAGCCCCTTCGGTCATGCCAAGTTCCTTCGCCAGTTTTGCTTCACTGGCCCCGTCCACATTGCCGTTCAGCCATGGACGACACTTCTGAAACAGCTCCGATTTTCCTCGCTGCTGATAGTCTTCTGCCAGACGGTCCATCACATGGCCGAGCAGCGTTAAGGCCCATTCTTTTTCAAACGCGACTTCAGGAGCGACGTCGGCACTATTCTGCAAACAGAGCTGTTCTGCTGCGTCGAAATTGAACGCGATCTTCTTCAGGTGACCGCCATGTTTCTGAGTCTGCTCGCGGCGGTATTCCTGTCCCAGGAATCGCTGAAATAAAGTCAGAAGAAACGTGCGAAAGCGCCCTCGATCTGGATCCGCAGACTCAAGGAACGATTTTTCGATGACGGTCGCGAAGAAGCTTTGAGTCAGATCCGACGCATCTTCGGCTGATTTTCCCCGACGTCGCGCGTAGACGTAAAGCGGGTGCCAGTACGCCTGGCAAAGTGCTGCCAGCGCGTCCGAAGCTTCAGGTGCACCCTGCTGGCCAGCCGTCAGCACAAGGTTCCATTGAGTTGTCACGAAACGCCCCGAAGGGTCCGACATAACCAGGTACTCGACTGTAGATGATCACTCTCTGCCATGATGCCCTGAGTATCGCGCTGGCGTCTATTCTAGCCATTGCGACCAGCCCGCGCCGATGTCACCGAGCTGATTCGGTCGCATGATCAACGATGAAGACCTTGCGCTTCGGATCAGTGAAGGAAAACTTGCCAGACATTTTGGGAAGCTTCAAAAATTCTGACCTTGATTGCCGTTATCGGTTGGAAAACGCGTTTCCTCGGAAGGTTGAGCAGCAGCAACTTCATGAAAATCGACGAGCTCCGAAAACGGCAGCGACTGTGAATTCATGGGAACATTCAGAAACTGCGAGTCGTCCTGATTCTGAGGCCTGAACTCCTGCTGAACTGCCTGGTTCGACTCGCTCTAAACAGAACTGTGTACTAGACTTCCCGCGTCCAAGACTACGGAGACTGGTGAGGAACCAACCAAACCAGCTGTTGTGCAACACAACAAAAACCGCGAAACAGGATCACCGGATTGGTGGTGCCGGAATCGTGGTTCGAACATTGCGTATAGTTCACCTGCAACCTGAGAAGAGCTGGAAACCATGTCGCTTCCAACATGTCCATCCTGCGGTCAATCAGTCCTTGAGGACAATGTTCTCGACTGCCCGTTTTGTGGTGCAGCGATGGATGGTTCTCGAGGCTCGACTCATATGCCAAAGGCCAAAGGGAACCCTGGTCTCGTCCGGCCTGGACAACGAAAGCCTCAGGAGAAACCAGCCGAACCAGCACGCTCAAGTGCTCCGACACCAGCGGCATCAGCTCCTCCCGAGAAACCAGCCGCAAGGCCTGCGATGGGGGGAAGAGGCGCAAAAACGGTTGTCGATGAGGATGATCCGTTTGGGATCGGAGCGTCCACAGCCGCTCAGGCCATTCAGGCGTCGTTGCGTCCTGATAAGACTCGCCTGCTGAAGGTCGTCTGCCCGATGTGCGAACAAACGGGATTCGTCCCGAAGAACGCAATGGGCAAGAGTGTGAAGTGCGCGAATGAAAAGTGCATGGTCCCGATCTTTACGGCCACAGACCCGTCCGAGAAACCGGCAGAAAAGAAAACGGTTCGCGTTTCCGACCAGTCACAGTCAGACGCGTCGCTTTCGGCAATGACGCCCCAAAAACGTAACCCGATCATGCTGTATGCAATTGCAGGAGCAGCCGTGCTGGGGCTAACGGGACTGGTCGTCACGATCTTCAATAACAAAGCGAAAGAACCAACGACGGTTCCCGGCAATGTGGATATCACAAAATTCGAGGATATGGCAAAGGAAGAGGAACGTCAGAAGCTCGCGGCAGCCGCTGCTGCTGCCGTGAAGGCACCTCCGAAGGCCGAAGAAATAGTTCTGGGACATGCGAAGAAGATGATCTCGCTGTCTCGCGGGAATGGACTTCGTGATAAAGCCCTGGCCCGTCGACTCACGGGGGACCTGTTGCTTCGCATTGATCAAACGGCAGATGCATCGTCGGAACTGAAGCAGCTGGAAGCCGTCGACCCGGATCGCATTTTCTATCGAATGATGCCCCATCTCTCGGCCTACTGGCGAGCGGTTGGGAAGAACGACCAGAAGGCCGCCAAAGCATCGCTCGCATCTGCAGAGGCAGAAGTGCGGAACATCACTTCCAGCGGACGAATGGCGACAGAATGCCTGCTAGCGCTGTCTGCAGCGCTGGTGAAGGAAGGAAGAATGCCGGAAGCTCAGCAGTATGTTGCCGCGCGACAGATGGACCGTTCGATTCCGTCAAATCGTGACCTGGTGGCAAGTACGGCATGGGCGTTTGTCGCAGCGGAGTCTCGGGATGCAGGAATTCCGGCACCAGCTGTTCTGGATGCAACTCTTTGGACGGATCCTCTGCACCTTGCAGTTGCTGTGGATCTTGCCATTCATCAACAGTGGGACAGCGCGATCGCCTGGTGCCAAACGGCTTCCGACGCCCGCAGTTATTCTGATGCAATCGTCGCAGTCGCCGATGTGGCGCGAGCCTTCAAGTCACCTGCCGCGGCCGTCAAAGCCCTTGGAACTGCTCAGTCGCAGGATCCTGTTTTTGGAATCCGAATCACTGCGGGTGTGGCTGCCGTGCAGAATGATGTGGCTCGACTGGATGCCACTGTGGCAGAACTTGGCAAGCTGCCGGCATTGACAGCGGTGCCCCTTCCAACGTCGCTGGAACTCGTTCAAAACGATGTTCCGGTACGAGTTGATGGGTTGTCCCGAGCTGTTGCGGCCTCGGAGGTCATTCGTTCTGCAGTACTGCTCGGAAAGCCAGAGATTGCTCAGGCGGCTATGGTTCAGCTTCAGTCTGCTCTTGCATCTGCCGCTCCTCCAACGGCCGATTTGCGTCGTATCGCTGTGGCGATGGATACGCAGGAAGCGGCAACTCGAAAACAGGTCGGAACTGAACTTCGAGTTAGCGATGAAGCACAGCTGGCAGGCATGTTCCGAAATTACCGCCGACATGCGGAACAGCTTGTGACTGCAGCCGAAGACCGTCGGCTGCTGATGACGCTGCTTCTCAGTCGTGTTGTTCGTGCCGGAGGTTATGCGGCCCTGGTACAGTCTCTTGATGCCTCTCCGGAATGGAAGGAAGAAGTGCTGATGGATGACATGAGCAAGTTCATTGCCGTCTCTGCTTTGGCAGCCGGTGTTGATCAGGCTCAGGTGGATTCACAGCTGGCTTCGCTGCAGGAGGGCATGCCTCGACACGGCGTTGCGAAACTCCTTGCTGAAATCTGTGCCGTCGTTGGAAATGCCTGGGGTAATCGTGACGCGGATCTCGGTACAGCACTTCAGTATTTGAACGTAGGCTCCGAAACGCTTCCCGGAATTCGACAGGCAATGGCCTGCGAACTGACACAGGTTCAGGCGACTCGAGTGAAAGATCCAGCCCAGTTGCTGTCGTCCATTCTGGCCATTCAGAATGGTCTGTGGAAAGAAGAGTGCTTTGCAATCGCAACGCAGGAGTTCGCTGCTCGAAACATGGATCAGGCGGTGTTGACCTGGATTGATTCCAACAAGGTCCCGGTTCTTGAGCAGATCACAGCTCTCTACGGGCTCTCTCTGGGGATCCTGGCTCGCCCGGAACCCGCTGATGCAACAACCGCCGCACCCGCAGAGCCAAAGAAGGGCTAACAGGGCTGGCAAGTCCCAAACCAAGAACTAAGAACTAAGAACCAAAACTCCTTCCCCCGGTTACCGAATTGGTTAACCTGAGCCGTTCGTAGGTCGTTGAACTGCGGATTGGATCGGAAGGGTGTGGCATGTTACGGTCGTTGTCGTGTGCTCGTTTGCTGAGCGGGATGATCACCTGTCTGGCTGTCAGCGGCCTGATGAGTCAGTCGTTTGTGCGGGCTGACCTGGTTCCTGAGAACGTGGCAGTTGTCGTCAATGGCGACAGCGAAGTCTCACGCCGAATCGCCGATGAGTACGTGCGGCTCCGTGACATTCCTCCACAGAATGTGATCTCCGTTTCGAAATTGTCGAATACCGAAAAGATCACGGTGGATGAATTTCGCGATGCCGTTTTGCGGCCCGTCCTGAAAACGATCGAAGAGCGAGGTCTCAAGGACCAAATCGATGTGATCGCCTACTCGGCGGAGATTCCAACCGCAATCGAGATTCAAAAGGATGCGGGAGACAGAAAGCTGCCACAGGTACTGACGCCTGTCGCATCCATCAATGGCCTGACGTTCCTGTACCAGGCGGTGCTCGAAAAGGACATTCGGTATCTCGATCTGAACATCAACCAGTACGCCCGTCGAGTCGTCAATTCCAGCCAGGACACACCGTGGACTCCGGAGGAACTCCAAAAGTACGGAGTCGCAGCGCAGGCGATGCAAAACGCCGTTCAGGCAGCAAGAAACGCCGAGGCGTCAGAAAGGAAGGGGACCGAGGAGAAGGCCAGGGGCGAGCGAAAGAGCCTGAAAGTCGAAATCCCGGCCGACGTGCTCGCAACGTTCGAGGCACTTGCTCAGTCGCATCCTGGTTCTTCGGAGCTTCAGTACAACTTCGCATGCCTTCTGGCCATCAGTGGCGACAGCGATCGTTCCATGACGGCTCTTCAGGCCGCGGTTAAGAATGGCTGGACTGATCACAGGCATACGGCGCGGGATGAGGATCTCAGAAGTCTCCGTGAGCGTGATGACTTCAAAGCTCTGATTGAGCAAATGAAGAGTGCCGCCTTCGAAATGCAGCCTGCAGTCGGATTTGATGCCTCGAAAGGCTGGGCTCCTGATGGAACAGTCGTGGCTGGCGAATCGGCGCCAAGGTATCTCCTGTCCGTGGTCCTGGCATGTACGACGGGACGCGGGACATCGGAAGCCGAAGCGATCCTGAACCTGAAGACCAGCGCCGGAGCCGATTCGACACAACCAAAGGGAACCGTGTACTTTGAACGCAACGGAGATGTCCGTTCAACAACGCGCGAATGGGGCTTCACCAACGCAGCAAAGAAGCTGCAGTCACTGGGAGTCAATGCGCTTGTTGAGGATGGAGTCCTGCCGAAAGACCGGAGCGATGTGGCTGGTGCAGTGATTGGGATTGCTGATTTCGACTGGCCCAAGAGCAACAGCAGGATTCTGCCGGGAGCAATTGTGGAACACCTCACAAGCTTTGGCGGTGTCATGACAAAAGGGGCAGGGCAGACTCCACTGACCGAATTCCTGAAACACGGTGCGGCGGGATCATCCGGCACCGTGACGGAGCCGTATGCGATTCAGGGGAAGTTCCCAAATCCCTTCATTCACGTGTTCTATGCCGAAGGATGTACTCTGGCCGAAGCGTTCTATCAGAGCGTCACTGGTCCCTATCAGCTTTTGATCGTCGGTGATCCGCTTGCAAATCCCTGGCGAAAGCCATTTGAGATAGAAGTGCCGGAGCAGTTCGAAACCAACGAAACGACCGGCCGGATGCGGATCACCGCGGCGGGCAAAGCGGGCCAGAAACTTCGACCTCAATCGTGGCAGGTCTATGTTGATGGAATCCTTGTTTACTCAATAAACGGTGAGACCCTGCAGTGTGAATTGGATCCAGCCAACTTCTCGGCTCAGCAGAAACCCGCAGTCTTCAGTGGCAACAAGGAACGCTCAATTGTGATCGTTGCACATGCTGCCGACAAAGCACAGACCATCGCGCGGGTCAGGCGATCGTTAAAGTAGGAAGCCGCAACGGCCACCCTACTGCGATTCCTCCGCGTACTCAGCGCCCTCTGCGTTTTACTTCCTTCTTGTTTCATTTCTTCAGCACACTACCTCTGCGATTATCCTCTGTGCCCTCCGTGGTTAACCCCTGCGTTTCACGCTCTGAGCCCCCAGGCTTCCGCATTTCACCACAGAGGTCACAGAGAGCACTGAGGCGAAGCGCAGGGAGGCGGGGGGCATTAACGCAGAGGCCGCGGAGAGCGCAGAGGTTACGCAACGGCAGCTCTCCTGCGATTCCTCTGCGTACTCCGCGGCCTCTGCGTTTCAGTTTTCAGTTTTCAGTTTTCAGGTTTCAGTGTTCAGCCCTCGGGTCCTTCTGCGACTTGTGAATATCCGGCAGACCTTTCCAGAAGCACATCCAACCGTACGATCGGAACAATCGCTCCAAACGGAACAACTTGACAGGCGGACCGAACTGACGGTTCTGCCTTGTGATGCCAAAAAGCATCGCCTCGTTTCTGTGTGCTAGGTTTCAGCAGCGACATCCCCTCGCGCAGCGCATGTGTTCTGCCGAGTCAGTTGCGCACTTTGAAATCATCACACAGGCGGAATTCATGGACCCCAGTCATCTCCGGGAACTCGTTGAACTGGAAGACAGCTACTGGTGGCACGTTGCGAAGCGGCAGCTCGTGATGCAGTTGCTTCAGAAGCATTGCCCTCCACCGGGACGACTGGTCGAAGGTGGAATTGGCTCCGGACGCAATCTTGTGGAATTCAACAAGCTGGGTTTCGATGTGACTGGCTTCGATCTGATGCCGGAATCCGTCGAACATGTTCGGCAGCGAGGCATCGAAGACGTTCGCGTTCATGATCTCGGACAGCCGTGGCCCGTTGATCGACAGTCTTTGCGAGCTGTCGTCCTTCTGGATGTTCTTGAGCACGTTGAAGACCCAGCACATGTTCTGCGACATGCGTGGGAAGCACTGGAACCAGGCGGTGCTGTCATCGCAACGGTTCCTGCTCATCCCTGGCTCTACAGTCGCTGGGATGAACAGCTCGGCCACTTCCGACGCTACACGCCTTCGGAATTTCGAAAGCATGCGAATGAAGCGGGCTTTCGAGTTTCCTGGATGAACTTCTGGAACAGCTTCACGATGCCCGCAGCGGTGGCAGTTCGAGGCTGGGAGAAGCTGTTCCCGAAACGAACACAGCCGGACTTTCCGAAGGTCTCCGCATTCACAAACCGCGCGTTGTTGACGGCAGCGGCTGCAGAACGATGGTGCCTGACCAAGGTGGGAATTCCAACAGGGCTTTCACTGGCGGGAGTCTTCCAGAAATGAAGTCCTCTCAAGCTTCAGGACGGAATCGACTTAATGCTGAGATCTCGGTGGTCCTGCCGGTCTTCAATGAGACGGCGATCCTGACCGAACTGACTCGCCGCATCGTTTCTGTGATGGAGAAACAGAAACTGTCGTTCGAGATTGTGTACGTCAACGATGGATCGTCGGACGGATCACGCGAACATCTGGACGGACTCGCACATGCCGATTCCCGAATCGTCGTCGTGCACCTGTCTCGAAACTTCGGCCATCAGCCAGCGGTACACGCGGGACTCGAACACGCCTCCGGCGATGTTGTCATCGTCATGGATTCGGATATGCAGGATGATCCGGCCGCCATTCCACGGTTCCTGGACGAATGGGAACGCGGCTACGACGTCGTCTATGCTCAGCGATTCAATCGAAAAGAGAATGCTGCGAAGCGGTTGCTGTTCTACAGCTTTTATCGAGTCCTGAATTCGATTGCGGACAGCCCGATTCCAGTCGATGCCGGCAACTTCGGGTTGCTCGATCGCAAGGTGGTTGATGCTCTGCTTCAGCTTCCGGAACGCGAACGGTTCTTCCCAGGACTTCGCAGCTGGGCCGGTTTTCAGCAGACGGGCATCAAAGTCGAACGAGCAGCTCGTCACGACGACAATCCTCGAGTGTCCATGAAGGGACTGTTTCGGCTGGCGAAGACGGCCGTGTTTTCCTTTAGCTCATTCCCGCTGAAATTCTTCTACGTCATCGCGGCCGTTTCGGGATTTGTCTGCATGGCTTCTGTTGGCTTCGTGCTGTGGCACAAGGCCTTCACGGGACTTGCGATCCCCGGCTGGGCCTCAACCATCATCACAGCATCATTCTTCGGAGCTTTGAATGCTCTGGGAATTTCGATCCTGGGTGAATACGTCATTCGAATCTACGACCAGGTTCGAAGTCGGCCCGTCTACCTCGCAGACAAGGTTGTTAATCGTTTGAGGTTGCCGCCTCAGCCGGAACAGAACGAACTGCGTGGCATTCGCGACAATGTTGATCGACTGGAAACACTGCTCGAATCGCTTGAACGTGAGTATCAGACACGAAGCCATCTGGAAGAAACTCGTTCCAGGTAGCGAACGAATTGCCGACAGCTTCTCTGCGAAACTTACGACTCCCTATTCTTCATTCAATCATCAGACCTACGACAAACAACGAGTGTTACTATGAAAATCACGATGATCGGAACCGGGTATGTTGGACTAGTGACCGGAACGTGCTTCGCGGAAAGCGGCAACGATGTCACATGCCTGGACGTTGATACTCGTAAAGTGGAAATGCTCAATAAGGGCGGCATTCCGATCTATGAGCCAGGCCTTGAAGAACTGGTAAAGCGTAATGCCGCGGCTGGCCGTCTGAAGTTCACGACAAGCTATGAAGATGCCATCCGCAGTGCGAAGTGCGTCTTTATCTGCGTCGGAACTCCACAGGATGATTCCGGTGCCGCTGATCTGAAGTACGTCCAGGCGGCCGCGGAAAACATGGCGCCGTTCCTGAAGGACGGTGCTGTGGTCATCTGCAAAAGCACAGTTCCGGTCGGAACGAATCGCAAAGTTCAGGAATGGATCAGAACGCACACTCAGACTCGTTTCTACATCGCGTCGAATCCGGAATTTCTGAAGGAAGGCGCGGCGATCGATGACTTCACGAAACCGGACCGAGTCGTCGTGGGCGTCGACAGTGAAGAGGCGGCCGATGTCCTGCAGGAACTTTACAAGCCGTTCCTTCGAACCGAGAAGCCATTCATCGCTGTCGGTATCGAGAGTGCCGAGATGATCAAGTATGCCGCCAACTGCATGCTGGCGACAAAAATCAGCTTCATTAACGAGATGGCGAACATCTGCGAGAAGGTCGGCGCGGACATCAACGAAGTCCGCAAGGGAATTGGCCACGACGCTCGCATTGGATTTTCCTTCCTGTTCCCTGGCGTCGGCTACGGCGGTTCGTGTTTCCCGAAGGACGTTCGAGCTCTGGCGTCACTGGCTGCCGCGAACGGAGTCGAGCCTCGTATCCTCCGTACCGTTGACGAAACGAACAACGAACAGAAACACGTCCTGTTCCGTAAGCTGATGAGCTACTTTGACGGAAGCCTCAAGGGACGAACCATCGCCGTCTGGGGACTGTCGTTCAAGCCTCGTACGGACGACATTCGTGAAGCTCCCTCGCTCGTGCTGATCAAGAACCTTCTGGAGGCCGGAGCGATCGTGAAAGTCCACGACCCTGTCGCTCAGGAAAATGTGCAGAAGGAAATCGGTGACGCCGTGTCCTATTGCATGCATCACTACGATGCCTGCGAAGGTGCCGATGCGATTGCGATTGTGACGGAATGGAATGAATTCCGAAATCCGGACTTTGACTACATCAAGCTGAAGATGAAGTCTCCGGTTATCTTCGACGGTCGCAATCTGTACGACCGCAAAAAGATGGCCGCCCGCGGCTTCTATTACTCCGGCGTCGGTCTCAGCGCTCTGCCAGTTGCCAGCAACTAATGTAGGATGGCTGCCCTCAGCCGTCATAGCCGTTGTTCGCTCCGCCGAACAAAACGTTGATCTGACGGCCGCGAAAGGTGGCGTACTGTTCGGCGGAGCGAACAGCGACTATGAACGTTGATCTGACGGCCGCGAAAGGTGGCGCTCTGTTCGGCGGAGCAAACAGCGACTCTGGCCAAAGTATTACCTGAGTCCTGGAATGCTCTTTGCGGAATCGGGACTGATTCGGACCGGTCGACCGTCGGCTGTTTGTAATTCTGTTTCTGGCGGAATTCCCAATAGTTCATACACAGATCGCACGAGGTCTGAGGGTGTCACGGGAGCGTCCTTTGGCACTTCACCGTTTCGGTCGCTGGCACCGATGACCTGACCTCCGATGACTCCGCCTCCGGCCAGTGCCACACTGAAGGCTCGAGGCCAGTGGTCGCGGCCGCCTTGTGCATTCACTCGAGGCGTTCGTCCAAACTCCCCTGCGATCAGAATCACGGTGTTCTGAAGTAGTCCGCGATCCTGCAAATCATCACTCAGCGCCGACACTGCGCGGTCGAGCAGAGGGATCAAACCGACGGGCTGTTTTGCTCCCGTGAATCCTTCCTTGAGCGATGTGTAGAGGTTCGCGTGAGTATCCCACCCGGTGAAATTCACAGTGACGTACGACACGCCGAATTCGACCAGTCGTCGCGCCAGCAAACAGGCCTGGCCAATCGTTCGGTCTCCGTAACGTTGACGAACTGTGTCCGGCTCCGCTGTGAGATCGAAGGCCTTGCGTGTCCTGGGTGAAGTCAACAGTTGAAACGCCTGGTCCACAGACGCCGGAAGTTGCACATCGACCTGCATTCCCGCGCTGCCTGCCTGGGCTTTCCTGAGTCCGCTCGCGAATTCTCTTCGACGTTCCAGACGGTCGATACTCATCGCACCATCGACAATGACCGACGGGCCACGAAACTGAGGATCCGCGGGATCGGCGTTGAGTGCAAAGGGGCGAGCATCAGCGGAAAGAAATCCTGCC
This sequence comes from Planctomycetaceae bacterium, assembly GCA_016795145.1. Taxonomy (GTDB): domain Bacteria; phylum Planctomycetota; class Planctomycetia; order Planctomycetales; family Planctomycetaceae; genus SXXK01. Next base: position 1,124 of record JAEUII010000071.1, on the reverse strand, counting down.
CCGGTAAATCCCTGGCCACCGACTCGATAGTGAGGAATCGCTATGTTGTTCGGCAGGTCAGCAGCTCCGCGACGCTGCAACGACGCAATCGACGTGAAGGAGGGATATTCGAGGACGGGGCTGGGCTGATATCCGGTCAAAACGTAATGAGCACCCAGGTTATGTTCGCCCAGGGGTGATGTCAATGAACGTACGATCGCCCAGCGATCCATCTGCTTCGCCATCAACGGCAGACATTCGGAAATCTCAATCCCCGGCACGGATGTCGCGATCGGTGTCAATGGACCGCGAACTTCGGCGGACGCATCGGGCTTCAGGTCGAAAGTCTCAAGATGACTCGGTCCGCCATCAAGCCAGATCAAAATGCAGTTCACAGACTCGCGCGCTGTGGCAATCCCGTCTGCAAACCCTCGTGAAGGCAACGCAAGGAATCCTCCAAGTCCGCCTATCATCAGTGCGTCGCGGCGTTTCATTGAGAATCCTTCGGGGTTATTGGTCTGCGGAAGGCGTTTGAAATTCCGGTAGGCAGGGCTGAGGTCCCGCCTGCGGGAACCCATCAAGCGAGCGGGGGCAATGGTTAATGATTATTGAAGATTGAAAATTGCAGAATGTGCGGGCAAACGATTGAGGACAATCGTTCTACACAACCTGAACACTGACGGGAACGGGCATGGTTTCTATTGCTCCGGGGCGGATTCGATCTTTTCGGATTGAGTCGCTGCATCAGGATCTGTCGCCGCCGCTGTGGCGGCCGCGGGTTCTTCGGTCAACGGACTTGGTTCGGCAGCTTTGAACTCCAGAGGGAACTCCATGGCTTCCAGTCCCGGAAGAATCTCCAGGTGGCCATCCGCAGTTTTGTTGGCCGAAGGAACTAACACAAGCCAGCGTCGGTCTTTCATCAGGATTTGTACTCTCATCGTGCGAGCAAACGATTCCGTGATGCCCTGGTCCCGGCGTCCAAAGACAGCCTCGCCAATCGCGCGTGCGGTTGGCTCGAAGCTGGATGTTGCGGACTGCATGACTTCCTGAACCTCAGCGCTTTCAAGGAACTCTTTAAAGGAGTCCTTTAGCGAGACGTTTTCAATGACACTTTCCTTCATGATCGACCAGACAATTTGCTGAAG
>JAEUII010000060.1 GCA_016795145.1 Planctomycetaceae bacterium | reverse complement strand
GAAGACGCACCGGATGCTGTGGTGCAGCTTGCGATCAGCTATGAACTGATGGGGCGAATCAATGATGCTCAGGCGTGGTACGAACGACTCGCCAAGAACTATCCTCAGACAGAAGGCGGCATCAAAGCGGCAGGAGCACTTCGTCGACTTGGCCTGACCGGCAATCCGCTGCAGCTCTCAGGCAAAACTCTGCAGGGCCAGAATCTCAGCTCTGCTCAGTATAAAGACAAAGTGACACTCGTCGTCTTCTGGGCCTCGTATGCTCAGCCGTTTACGGATGACCTGGAAGCCATTAAGGCCGTTTATGCAAAGCATCAGAAGGCTGGCTTTGAAATTCTGGGCATCAACCTGGACCCGGACCTCACAATGCTGGCGGCCTACATGAAGCAGCATAACATCACGTGGCAAAACCTCCGCGAGGCTCCAAAAGAGCAGGGACAACCTCCGGGGGACTACGGATTCGGCATCGTGTCCATTCCCACGATGTTCCTTGTGAACAAGCAGGGAATTGTTGAAGGCGGAATCACGACTCGAAATCTGGACATCGCCGTCGACGCGCTGATTCAGGGCAAGAAACTGCCGGTGAATCCTGCCAACCCGGGGAATCAGGCTCCTGAAGAATCGGGAAACGGTAACGCGACTGCCGAGGGCAAGAGTGGCACAAAGGGTTGATTCCGTCGACGGATCATTCACGGAATCTTCATCAAAGCCCGGTCTCATCCACCGGGCTTTTCTCTGCGCCGGTGAAGAAGTTGCCGGAGCAGATTCCTGCCGCCTGAGCTACCGACAGGTTCAGCCTTTGCGAAACAGTGAATGGTTCGATACGCTCCGTAATGTCGAGTTGAAAGTAACAGGCGAGTCCCGGTTTCAAGGGGATGAAGAGTGTCCGAGGTTCTTGACAGTTTTCAGATTGAATGGCACGGAAACACAGTCATCGTGACTCCGGCGTCCAGCGTCGAATCATTGAACTGGGATCTTGTCGAACAAGCGGCCGATCTGGTGATGGAACCGCTGAATGACCAGGAAGCTCCCATGGTCATTGTGGACCTCAGCCGCGTAGGATACTTCGGTTCAGTGTTCCTTGCCCTGCTGCTCCGCTGCCACAAATTCGTCAAGAAAAAAGGTGGCGAACTGGTCCTGTGCGGTGCCAGTGATATGGCTCTTGAACTTCTTCGTATCACCGCGCTGGATACGATCTGGGCGATCTACGACAACCGACAGGAAGCGATGAACGCTCTGTTGAGCTAGTGGACGCGTGAGGCTGCCGACTGACAAACCCTCGGCGGCTCGTTGCCAATTCTTCGATCACTAAGTCCATGGAATGGCGAGGTCTTTGTGAAGCGGCATCCTCTGAAGCATCCGCGGTCGTCCGAGTCCGAGGTCATCGAACACGTTGCGGAGCTTCGCCAGCACGAAGAACTGATCAATGAGATCAAGCTCACCGCAGACAAGCTTGCGAATGACGGTGCAACGCGAGGAGATCTCAAAATCCTCAGCCGCGCGCTGAAGGAGCTTCGCTACGCTTTCAAGGTCTTTGCCCCGTACCGGCTCAACCGAAAAGTCTCTGTCTTTGGCTCCGCTCGAACTCGCCAGGACCATCCGTGCTATCAAACCGCGGAAGCGTTTGGCCGAAGAATGGCCGAAGAAGGATGGATGGTCGTCACTGGTGCTGGTGGCGGAATTATGGAAGCCGCTCATCGAGGTTCCGGCCGCGAAATGGCGATGGGGCTGAATATTCTTCTGCCGTTCGAACAGGAAGCGAACCCGATTATCGCGGGCGACCCCAAACTAGTCAGCCTGAAGTACTTCTTTACTCGCAAGCTGATGTTCGTCAAAGAAGTGCATGCGATCGTGACCTGCCCAGGTGGATTTGGCACCTTGGACGAGGCGTTTGAAACACTCACTCTGGTTCAGACGGGCAAGCGCGACCTGATGCCATTGGTCCTGCTGGATGAACCCGGCGGAACTTACTGGTCGGCGTTTCTGAAGTACGTTCGTGATGAGCTGCTGGACAACGGACTCATTTCACCCAGCGACCTGTCCCTGTTCCGAGTCACCGACAAAGTCGAAGAAGCCGTCGAAGAAGTGCTGGGATTCTACAGCGTTTATAACTCGATGCGGTTCATTCGTGACCGGTTGGTTCTGCGACTTCATGTTGCCCCGACAGATCATCTGATGCAACGGCTCAACGATGAGTTCGCTGATGTCTGCGCAAGCGGCCGTATTGAGCGAGCAGAGCCACATCAGGTCGAAGCCGATGATGCTCACCTGATGGGACTGCCTCGCATCGCACTGACCTTCAATCGAAAGGCCGTGGGCAGGCTGCGAGAAATGATCGATGTGATCAACTGCGAACTCGAAGGCTACTGCAGCGTTTGCACAGAATGACCCTCGGGCCGTAGCTGATTCCCAAGCCAATTACGGCAGGAAGAAAGTTGACTCCGCCGTTGTGCGCAGCAGCTTCCTGCGGTCAGCCTCGTTGACGAAGTCGAGCCGCTCCTGAACCAGTCGAATCGAATCCGCGTACGTGTTCGGGGCTCCCAGCTGATACGGCGAATCACTGGCCCACATCAGTCGATCCGGTCCAAAGCTCTCAAAGAGCCGCTTGATCATCGGCGCCAGTTCGTCGTGCGGCGGGCGTTTCTTCCCGAGTGCATAGTAGGCGGAGATCTTCACTCGCACTGTGCTGTGCTTTGAGAGGCCGCACAGAGCCGCCACATCAGATTCGCGAATCTCACCGGTGATTCCAACTCGCGCAAAGTGGTCAATGACGACGGGCGTTTCCGGGAATTTCCCACACCACTCGCTGACCTGCGGAATGTTCTCCGGGTTGATGAGACAGCACATGGATTGTCCCGTCTCAGCTCCGGTCTTCCACATCAGCTTCATTCCATCGCCTCCCAGCCAGTCCTTGCGATCATCACGCGGTCCGATTCGAAACCCCGTAACTCCAGTTTGCTTCATCGTCTTCATCGTCTGATCGACGTGTGGCTTTGTATCATCGATCTGGCCGACAATTCGAAAACGATTTTGGTGCTTCTTCCATGTGTCGATCAGATACGAGTTATCAAATCCGTGATAGGGATGATGCTGAATCAGAACGACTCGACCAACCCCGACAGGTTCTGCCACTGCCATCAGCTCTTCGTCAGTGAAGCTGCGCGGTGCGAGAACGTCGACGGTCTGATTGTTCCGCAAAGGATATGCTTTCAGGTCCGTCGTCCAGATATGCGAATGGGCGTCAATCCATGGGTGCTTTTCATCGTCATCGATTGCTGCGAGTGATTCGGTGGCGGACAACAAAGGAGCTGCAGCAGCGGAAGCGGCGACGGCCAGCATCGTTCGGCGAGACATCGAAGAGTTCATGGCTCGATCCTGTCACGGAGGAGAATTGGTGGGAGAAACAGCGGTCTTCGGATTTCAGCATGGCAGTGTAAGAATATCCATCGACTCGCACGATTGTCGCTGGTTTTGTTTTGAGACTTGTGCCCCATTCAGGTTGTCCTTTTGTGAACGGCAGCCAATCTGGCTATGAT